>NZ_JBQPDO010000002.1:0-209713 GCF_052220525.1 Micrococcus sp. TCR-5 | reverse complement strand
CGTCGGAATACCACCCGAAACCGCCCCCAAACGCAGGGTCAGCGCCCCAGGGTCAGTGCCCCCGGGTCAGCGCTGCGGGTACTGGCGCAGCTGCTCGCCCACGTAGATCTGGCGCGGGCGGCCGATCTTGGTGGCCGGGTCCTCCATGAGCTCGCGCCACTGGGCGATCCAGCCGGGCAGGCGGCCCAGGGCGAAGAGGACGGTGAACATCTTCTCCGGGAAGCCCATGGCCTTGTAGATCACGCCGGTGTAGAAGTCGACGTTCGGGTAGAGCTTGCGCTCCACGAAGTAGTCGTCGGCGAGGGCCTTCTCCTCGAGACGCTGGGCGATCTCCAGCAGCTCGTCGTTGCCGCCCATCTTGCCCAGGATGTCCTCGGCGGTCTTCTTGATGATCTTGGCCCGCGGGTCGTAGTTCTTGTACACGCGGTGCCCGAAGCCCATCAGACGGACGCCGTCCTCCTTGTTCTTCACCTTCTCCATGAAGTCCTCGGGCGTGATGCCCTCCGACTTGATCTTCCGGAGCATGTTCAGCACGGCCTCGTTGGCGCCACCGTGCAGCGGGCCGTAGAGGGCGTTGATGCCGGCGGACACCGAGGCGAACAGGTTGGCCTGGGTGGAGCCGACCAGGCGCACCGTCGAGGTGGAGGCGTTCTGCTCGTGGTCCGCGTGCAGCATGAGCAGCAGGTCGAGGGCCTTGACCACGTCCGGGTCGATGTCGTATTCCTCGGCCGGCACGCCGAAGCACAGGCGGAGGAAGTTCTCCACGTAGTTCAGCGAGTTGTGCGGGTACATGAACGGCTGGCCCAGCGACTTCTTGAACGCGTAGGAGGCCAGCACCGGCAGCTTGCCCAGCAGACGCACGGTGGAGATGTGGACCTGCTCCGGGTCGTGCGGGTCCAGGGAGTCCGGGTAGAACGTGGACAGCCCGGACACGGAGGAGGACAGCACCGGCATGGGGTGCGCGTCCCGCGGGAAGCCGTTGAAGAACAGCTTGAGGTCCTCGTGCACCATGTTGTGGCGCAGGATGTTGGTCTCCCAGGCCTCCAGGGTCTCCTTGGACTCGGGCAGCTCGCCGTAGATCAGCAGGTAGGCCACCTCCATGAAGGAGGAGTGCTCGGCGAGGTCCTCGATGGCGTAGCCGCGGTAGCGCAGGATGCCCTGGTCACCGTCGATGAACGTGACGGCCGACTTGGCGTTCGCCGTGTTCATGAAGCCCGGGTCGTAGGTGACGTCGCCGGTCTCCTTCAGGAGCGGGGCGATGTTGATGCCGTTGTTGCCCTCTGTGGCGTGCTCGACGCCCAGGTCCAGGCTCTGCTCGCCGACGGTCAGCCGGACGGACTCGTGATGGGTCACGGGTGTGCTCCCTCGTCTTGTCTTCTCGATGGCCCGGGTTCACGCGCCGGCGTGGGCGCGCCCACACGGGGACGACTCTGCTCCAAACTATCAAGGACCGGCCCGGGACGCGCGGTCGCTTCCCCCGACGACGGCCCCCGACCCCGGCTCAGCCGGTCCGCGGCCCGCGGGCGGTGAGTCTCGCCGCGGCCCGGGCGACCGCCTCGTCCGTGGCGGTGATCGCCACGCGGACGTAGCCGTCGCCGCCAGCACCGTAGAACACGCCGGGCCCGGCGATGATGCCCAGGTCCGCCAGTTCGCCCAGCAGGTCCCACGAGTCCTGCGCCGTGGCGTCGGCCGGATCCAGGTCCGCCCGCCGGGTCCACAGGTACAGCCCCGCCTCGGAGTGGTCCACCGTGTGGCCGGAGGCCTCCAGGGCGGTGCGCAGCGCGTCCCGACGGCGGCGGTAGCGGTCCTTCTGCTCCGCGACGTGCGCGTCGTCGGCCAGGGCCACGGCCATCGCGTGCTGCACCGGGGCGGGCACGATCATGCCCGCGTGCTTGCGGGTGTTGACCAGGGTCGCCACGAGCTCCGGATCCCCCGCGGCGAACGCGGCGCGGTAGCCGGCGAGGTTGGACTGCTTGGACAGCGAGTAGACGCTCAGCAGGCCCGTCAGGTCGCCGCCGGAGACCTCGTCGGACAGGATGCAGGGCACGACGGCCCCGTCCCACGCGTCCCAGCCGAGCTCGGCGTAGCACTCGTCCCCGCACACCACGGCGCCCACGGCGCGGGCGGCGTCGACCGTGCGGCGCAGCGCCGCCGCGTCCAGCACGGCGCCGGTGGGGTTGGCCGGCGAGTTGGTCCACACGAGGCGCACCCGCTCACGCACCTCGGGCGCCAGCGCGTCGAGGTCGTCCGCGGCCACGGCCTCCGCCCCGGCCAGCAGCGCGCCCACCGCATAGGTGGGGTAGGCGGCCTCGGGGTGGACGACGACGTCGCCTGCACCCAGCCCGAGCAGCGTGGGCAGCCACGCGATGAACTCCTTGGACCCGACCGTGGGCACCACGGCCGCCGGGTCCAGCCCGGGCACCCCGCGGCGCCGGGCGTACCAGTCGACGACGGCGCGGCGCAGGGCGTCCGTGCCGTGCGTCGTCGGGTAGCCGTGCGCGTCGGCGGCCTCGGTCAGGGCCCGGCGGATCAGCGCCGGCGTCGGATCCACGGGCGTGCCGATGGACAGGTCCGCGACGCCGTCCGGGTGGGCGGCGGCACGCTCACGGTAGGGGGTGAGCGTGTCCCACGGGTAGTCCGGCAGCGTCAGCATGGGGCTCAGGCGTCGGCGTTCTGCAGGGGCAGGGCGGAGATGATCGGGTGGTCCTTGGCGATCATGCCCAGCTTGGCGGCCCCGCCCGGGGAGCCCAGGTCGTCGAAGAACTCGACGTTGGCCTTGTAGTACTCGGCCCACTCGTCGGGGGTGTCGTCCTCGTAGTAGATGGCCTCGACGGGGCACACCGGCTCGCACGCACCGCAGTCGACGCACTCGTCCGGGTGGATGTAGAGCATGCGCTCACCCTCGTAGATGCAGTCCACGGGGCATTCGTCGATGCACGCCTTGTCCTTGACGTCCACACACGGCAACGCGATCACGTAGGTCATGGCTGACCGTCCACCTCTCTCTGGGCACGGGGTTGCGGGGCTGCGGTCCAGGGTACTCGCTCCCCCGGACGCGTTTCGCGGGCGGTCACAGTGGCCCGGCAGGGGCGCGTGGCGGCCTCGGCGGCCTCCGCGGGTCGGCGGTCCAGCCGCCGGCCCGCGGCCAACAGGACCATACCGAGCACCGGCTGGCCGACGTTCCAGGCCACGGAGGCGACGACGGCGCCCGGCGCCGCCGCCCACAGGCCGGCCGTCCAGGACAACCCCAGGGCGTCGTCCACCGGCAGGCGCTGCAGGGCCAGGACGGCGGTGAACGCGCCGGCGACGACCGCGGCCCCCGCCGGCAGGGCGCGCCCGCCGCGGCCCGCGCGTCGGACCATCCACCAGCGCTGTGTCGAGCCCACGAGCACAAGCGCCAGCACCGCACCCCAGGGCAGGGTCCAGCCGCCCGGCAGGGAGGCCAGGTTCAGATGGACGGCGGTGCCGAGCGCGCCGGCGACGACGCCGAGCAACGCCCCGCCCACCACGTCGGCGGGCCGGGCGCGGCGGCGGGGACGCTCAGGCACGGGCGCGGGCGCGCGCGGCCTTCAGGCGCTCATTGGCGTCCAGGACGACCTTGCGGATGCGGATGTCCTCGGGGGTGATCTCCACGCACTCGTCCTCGCGGGCGAACTCGAGGGACTCCTCGAGGGTGAGCCGGCGCGGGGGCGTCAGGCCCTCGAACGACTCGGAGGAGGCCGCACGCATGTTGGTGAGCTTCTTCTCCTTGGTGATGTTCACGTCCATGTCGTCGGCGCGCGAGTTCTCGCCCACGATCATGCCCTCGTACACCTCGGCGCCGGGCTGCACGAAGAAGGTGCCGCGCTCCTGCAGGTTGATCATGGCGAACGGCGTGGCGGTGCCCGCCCGGTCGGCCACGAGGGAGCCGTTGGTGCGGTACTCGATCTCACCGGTCCACGGCTCGTAGCCGGCCGCGTAGGAGGAGGCGATGCCCGCGCCGCGGGTCTCGGTGAGGAAGCGGGTGCGGAAGCCGATCAGGCCGCGGGCCGGTACCAGGAACTCCATGCGGATCCAGCCCGTGCCGTGGTTGGACATCTCCTGCATGCGGCCCTTGCGGGCGGCCATGAGCTGCGTGACCGCGCCCATGAACTCCTCGGGGATGTCGATGGTCATGCGCTCCATCGGCTCGTGGACCTTGCCGTCCACGGTCCGGGTGACCACCTGCGGCTTGCCCACGGTGAGCTCGAAGCCCTCGCGGCGCATCTGCTCGACGAGGATGGCCAGGGCGAGCTCGCCGCGGCCCTGCACCTCCCACGCATCCGGACGCTCGGTGGGGAGCACCTTGAGCGAGACGTTGCCGATCAGCTCCTTGTCCAGGCGGTCCTTCACCTGGCGGGCCGTGACCTTGGCGCCCTTGACGCGGCCGGCCAGCGGGGAGGTGTTGATGCCCACGGTCATGGATATGGCCGGGTCGTCCACCGTGATCAGCGGCAGCGGCTTCGGGTTCTCCGCGTCGGTGAGGGTCTCGCCGATCATGATGTCCTCGATGCCGGCGACGGCGACGATCTCGCCCGGGCCGGCCTCCTCCGCGGGCACGCGCCCGAGGCCCTTGGTGGCCAGCAGCTCGGTGATCTTCACGGTCTTCAGGGCGCCGTCCTGGCGGGCCCACGCGACCTGCTGGCCCTTGCGAAGGGTGCCGTTGAAGATGCGCAGCAGCGCGAGGCGGCCGAGGAACGGGGAGGCGTCCAGGTTGGTGACGTGCGCCTGGAGGACCTCGCCCTCGGTGTAGGACGGGGCCGGGATGTGCTCCATGATCACGTTGAAGAGGGCCTCGAGGTCCTCGGCCTCCGGCAGGGCGCCGTCGGCGGGCTGGGTCAGGGAGGCGCGGCCGGCCTTGCCCGAGGCGTAGACGACGGGGACGTCCAGCACCGAGTCGAGGTCCAGGTCCGGGTCCTCCTCGGCCAGGTCCGAGGCCAGGCCGAGCAGCAGGTCCATGGAGTCGGAGACGACCCCGTCGATGCGCGCGTCCGGGCGGTCCGTCTTGTTGACCACGAGGATCACGGGCAGCTTGGCCGCGAGGGCCTTGCGGAGCACGAAGCGGGTCTGGGGCAGCGGGCCCTCGGAGGAGTCCACGAGCAGCACGACGCCGTCCACCATGGACAGGCCGCGCTCCACCTCGCCGCCGAAGTCGGCGTGGCCGGGGGTGTCGATCACGTTGATGGTGACGGTCTCGCCCTCGGGGGCGGACGGGCCGGAGTAGAACACCGTGGTGTTCTTGGCGAGGATCGTGATCCCCTTCTCCTTCTCCAGGTCCCCGGAGTCCATGACCCGCTCGGCGACGTCGCCGTGCGTGTTGAAGGCACCGGTCTGGCGCAGCATGGCGTCCACCATCGTGGTCTTGCCATGGTCCACGTGGGCCACGATGGCCACGTTGCGCAGATCGGAGCGGCGGGTTTCGGTCGAGGTCATGGGCGTCCTGTCCGGTTCGACATCAAAGGGGTGGAGGCACACGACGACGGCGGCCCCCGTGCGATTGTACGCGCAGGGGCCGCCGTGGACAGGCGGGCCGGTGGGCCCGGGGTCGGCGGCGGGACGCGCCCGCCGCCGACCCGCGCGGTCAGTAGACGCCCTCGCCGAGGGAGGCGAGGAACTCGCGGCGCTCCTGGCGACGCTCCGCCTGCTGGTCCGGGTCCGGCACGGGCGCCGCCGCCAGGAGGCGACGGGTGTACTCCTCCTTCGGACGGTGGAGCACCTCCTCCGTGGGGCCCTGCTCCACCTGGCGGCCGTCCTTGAGGACGAGCACCTTGTGGGCCAGCATGTCCACCACCGCGAGGTCGTGGGACACGAACAGGCACGCGAACTCGTAGCGCTGCTGCAGCTCCGCGAACATGTCCAGCACGGCGGCCTGGACGGACACGTCCAGGGCCGAGGTCGGCTCGTCCGCGATGAGCACCTGGGGGTCCAGGGTCAGGGCGCGGGCGATCGAGATGCGCTGGCGCTGACCGCCGGAGAGCTCGTGCGGGTACCGGTTCACCACGGAGCGCGGCAGACGCACCGCGTCCAGCAGCTCCTCGGCGCGGGCCAGGCGCGAGCGCCGGTCCCCCACCTTGTGCACGACCATCGGCTCGGTGATGATGTCGCCGATCGGGAACCGCGGGTCCAGCGAGGCCGCCGGGTCCTGGAAGACCACGCCGATGTTCTTGCGCAGGGCGCGCTGCTCGGCCTTGGGCATCGTCGCCAGGTCGTGGCCCTGGATGCGCAGCGAGCCCTCCGCGATGGTGAGCAGGCCGAGGACCGACTTGGCGATGGTGGACTTGCCCGAGCCGGACTCGCCCACCAGGCCCAGGATCTCGCCCGGGGCCACCTGGAAGCTGACGTCGTGGACCACGCGGTTCTTCTTGCCGCGGTGGTCGTACTCGAGGTGGAGGTTCTCCGCCTCGATCGCGTACCGGGCCTGCGTCTGCGTGGCCGTGACCGGCTCCGGCTCTGCCACCTCGAGGGGCTCGCCGAGGCGCGGCACCGCCGAGAGCAGCTTCTGGGTGTACGGGTGCCGGGCGTGCTGGAGCACCTGGTGCACCGAGCCCTGCTCCACGAGCTCGCCGTGGAGCATCACGCACACCCGGTCCGCCATGTCCGCCACCACGCCCATGTTGTGCGTGATGAGCAGGATGCCGGTGTTCATCTTGTTCTTCAGGGAGCGCAGCAGCTCCAGGATCTCGGCCTGGACCGTCACGTCGAGCGCCGTGGTGGGCTCGTCCGCGATGATCACCTTCGGCGAGCAGCTGATCGCCATCGCGATGACGATGCGCTGGCGCTGGCCGCCCGAGAACTGGTGGGGGTACTGCTTGAGCCGGGTGGCGGCGTCGGGGATGCCCACCATGGTGAGCAGCTCGACGGCGCGCTTGTCCGCCTCGGTGCCGTAGGCGATGCCGTGCAGCTCGAGGGCCTCCGTGAGCTGGTCGCCCACGGTGAGGACGGGGTTCAGGGCCGTCATGGGCTCCTGGAACACCATCGCCACCTCGTCGCCGCGGATGTCGCGCAGCTGCCCCGGGGTCATGGTGAGCACCTCGCGGCCGGCCAGCTTCACGGAGCCGGTGATGTCCGCATTGCCCGGGAGCAGGCCCATGGCGGTGGCGCTCGTGACGGACTTGCCGGAGCCGGACTCGCCCACGAGGGCGACGACCTCGCCGGGCTTGACGTCGAACGTCACGCCCTTGACCGCGTGCACCTCGCCGAACTCGGTCGCGAACTTCACGTCCACGTCGCGGAAGGCGAGCACCGGCTCGCCGCCCAGGTCGTCGTGGCGGGCCACGACGCCCATCGCGCTCGTCGCGGGGCCCGGAGGCACGCCGCCGGCGCCGGAGGAGCCGGGCACGGCGGCGCCGCGCGCCTCGAGGTCGGCCGACGACGCCGCGTGCGAGCCCTGCCCGCCGGCGGTCACGTCGTTCTGGTTCTTCTTGCCGAACATGGATCGGCCTTTCTTGTCGTTCGCGCTCATCGCTGACCGTCCTCGTCCGCGTCGGAGATCCGTGCGGATCCGCCGGCCGCCTCCACGGGGGCCTCGATCCGGCCGGCCGTCGGGGCCGCGGCCAGACCGCCCGCCGTCGTCGCACCGGCCTCGGTGGCGGCCGCGCGGCGGCCGAAGAAGCGGGGCCTGCGGTGGGCGCCCGCACCCTGGCGCGGGTCGAAGGCGTCGCGCAGGCCGTCACCGAGGAAGTTCACGGACAGGGCGATCGCGAGGATGATCATGCCGGGCCACCAGAACAGCCACGGACGGGTGGTGAACGCGTTCTGATAGTCGGAGATGAGCAGGCCCAGAGACGAGTCCGGCGCCTTCACGCCGAAGCCGAGGAAGGACAGCGAGGTCTCCAGCAGCACCGCGCCCGCGATGGCGAACGTCGCGTTCACGACGATCACGCCGATCGTGTTGGGCAGCAGGTGCTTGAAGATCAGGCGGCCCGGCTTGGCGCCCATGGCGACGGCGGCCGCCACGAACTCCTTCTCGCGCAGGGACAGGACCTCGCCGCGCACGAGGCGGGCCAGGGACGTCCAGGACACGAGGCCGAGCACCACCGCGAGCGGGAGGATGCCCATCTTCATGCCGCTGGCCATCTGGCCGAGCACCGCGGCGAGCACGAGCAGCGGGATGACGATGATCAGGTCGGTCAGGCGCATCAGCACGGAGTCGACCCAGCCGCCGAAGTAGCCGGACACGGCGCCGACGACCGCGCCGATCACGGTGGAGAGCAGGCCCACGATGGCCGCGATGATCATGGACTGCTGGGTCCCGCGCATCACGAGGGCGAAGTAGTCCTTGCCCGTGGTGTCCTGGCCGAAGGGATGCTCGCCCCAGCGGATGCCCTCGCCCCCGAAGGCCTGCGGCACGACCGACAGCGTCGGGCGACCGCCGTTCACCACGGAGGCCGCGGCCGTGTAGGACTTGTCCCACCAGCCGGGGATGCCGGCGAAGCCGATGGAGGAGAACGCCATCAGCGTGATGAAGACCAGCACGATCAGGGAGATCATCGCCGCCTTGTGGCGGAAGAACCGCTTGCGGACCAGGGCACCCTGGGAGTAGGACTTCCCGGCCTTGGCGCGGAGCTTGGCGTCCTCCGCCTCCGCGAGGTCGAAGATCTGCTTCTCGTCGAGCTGCGCGCCCGTCGTCGAGGAGTTGTTGGTGGTCATCTGGCTCACACTCGAATCCGGGGGTCGAGGACGGCGTAGAGCACGTCCGCCACGAGGTTCATCAGCACGGCGGCGGTGCCCGTCACGAGGAAGAACGCCATCACGGGCATGGGGTCCACGTCGCGCAGGCCGGTGGCGAACAGCTCGCCCATCCCCTTCCAGCCGAACACCTGCTCCGTGATCACGGCGCCGCCGATCAGGCCGGCGAAGTCGAAGGCCATGATCGTGGTGATGGGGATCAGGGAGTTGCGGAACGCATGCTTCAGGATCACCTGGCGCTCCGGCAGGCCCTTGGCGCGCGCGGTGCGGATGTAGTCCTGGCGCGAGACCTCGAGCATGGAGGAGCGCGTGTACCGCGAGTACGTGGCCACCGAGATGATGGTCAGCAGGATGGTGGGCAGCAGAAGCTGCGCACCGCGGTCCAGGAACACCACCCAGAAGTGGGCGTCCAGGTTCGGGGTGCCCGAGCCGATCGTGGAGATCGGGCGCGGCTTGACCTTCAGGAAGGTCGGCCAGTAGTTCATCAGGTGCTCCGCCACGATCGCCACGCCCATGATCAGGGCGGTCACCAGCGAGGCGGACACGGCCGAGCCCTTGGAGAAGCCGCCGAGCAGGCGGCCCACCAGGATGGCCACCAGCACGAGGATGACGCCGAGGCCGGCCAGCAGCAGCGCGGACGGCGTCCGCCACAGCAGGCTGTAGGTGGCGTAGTAGGCGACGAGGCCGATCGCGGCCGTGACCAGGGCGGCCTTGAGGACCGATCGGTTGCGCAGACCGGAGATCACCGCGGTGGCGCCGACGGCGGCGGCCAGGCCGATGACCAGCTGCACGACCGGGCCCATCTGCGGATGCCGCCAGAAGTCGACGGCGAACAGCACCCAGCCGGCGAGCAGGATGAACGCGGCGGTGGCGCCGAACGTGAAGGCGCGCCGCCTGAGGTCGCCCGCCATGACGGCCTGCAGGACCAGGCCCGCGAGGACGGCGACCCCGATGAGGAGGGGCCAGTTCAGCTCGGGGCTGCGGATCCAGTCGTTGAACCGGATCCCCATGTACTCCTTCAGGAGGACGGCCGCCCAGAACACGGGCAGCGAGAAGAAGAGGAAGATCAGGAACGTGACCACGTAGTCGAGACCGGAGTACTGGCGGATCGCGGTGATGATGCCGATCGCGATGCCGATGATGATCGCCAGGACGGTCGCGAGCACCACGAGGCGCAGCGTGGAGGCCGCGGCGTTGCTCAGCAGGTCACCGACGGACTGACCGTTCCGGCTGAGGCCGAGGTCGCACTGACCGGTGACGCAGCCGCCGATGCCCTGGAGCCAGTCCCAGTACCGGGCGTACCAGGGCTGGTCCAGCCCCATGAATTCGGTGCGGGCGGCGATGAGGGTCTCGCGGTTGGGGTTCTGTGACTCTCGCAGGTCCTGGAGGGGGTCACCCGAGTGGGCCACGAGGAAGAAGAGCAGGATCGACGCGCCGAACAGCACCAGGAGGGAGCTGCCGAGGCGCTTGAGGATGAATTTCAGCACAACAGGGGGTGACCTTCCGTGCGAGTGCAAGGGAAAGGGAGGGGTGCGGGTTTGCCGCGGTTCACGGCCAGAGCCCGGCCGGTGCCCGGCCGGGCTCTGTCCTCGATCCCGACGCCGGCGGTCCGCGGGAGGCGGACCGCCGGGTCAGAGGTCAGCGGGGCGTCACTCCTGGACGCGGACCCACTGCTCCACGTTCCACAGCGCACCCGACTGGGCGGCGGTGTCGCGCACGTTGGCGACGTCGGCCTTGTGGCCGACCAGACCCGGGTGAGCGTACAGCGGGATGGCCTGGAAGTCCTCCCAGAGCAGCTTCTCGATGGTCTTGACCTGCTCGAGCTGCTCGTTCTCGTCCAGCGAGGTGGCGAGCTTGTCCCAGGCCGCGTCCACCTCGGGGTTGTTGTAGCTCTGCTGGTTCTGGGCGCCGTCCGACTGGTAGATGTTCGCGCCGGAGGCCTTCTGGCCCGAGCCGGCCCAGGCGTAGAGGGCGGCGTCGTAGTCACCGGCCGGCATGACCTCCTTGAAGAACACCGGCGAGTTGGCGTCCTGCACGTCGAAGCCGGCCTGGTCGCAAGAGCTCTTGATGAGCGCGACGGTCTCGGTACGACGCTGGTTGCCGGCCTGGTAGCCGAGGCGGACCGTGGGCTTGGAGACGCCCGACTTCTCGACGAGCTCCTTCGCCTTCTCGATGTTCGGCTCGTCCATCTCCTTCGGGTAGGCCTCGTCCACGACCTCCTGGTACTTGTCCTGGAAGGGGAAGACCTCGCGCAGGTTCATGACCTGGGCGTCCGCATAGATCGGCTTGATCAGGTTGTCCACGATCTGCTGGCGGGGCAGGCAGAGGGCGAAGGCCTCGCGCAGCTCCGGGGAGTCCGCGAAGACGGAGCCCTCGCCGCGGTTGTAGTCCACGTGCTCCCAGGTCAGCTGGTCACCGGTCTGGACGTTGACGTCGTCGCCGAGGCCCTCGAGCTGCTGGAGGGTGTCCACGGTGGCCTGCGGCTCGATGACGTCGAGGTCGCCGTTCTGCAGGGCCTGCACGTGGGTCTTCGGGTCGGCGAAGCGGAGGACGAGCTCCTTGGTGGCCGGCGGGGTGCCCCAGTACTCGGGGTTGGCCTCGAGAGTGATGGACTGGCCGGCCTGCCAGCCGCCGTCCTTGAACTTGTAGGAGCCCATGGAGGGCACCAGCGAGGCGTCCGGCAGCTCGCCGGGGCTGAAGTCCCAGCCGTCGTTCCAGAACTCGGCCGCCGGGGTGAGCGCCTCGACGTCCTTCTCCTTCGCGGCAGTGACGAGCTCCTCGAAGCTCATGCCCGCCTCCTCGGCGACGATGTGCGCCGGCAGTGCGGTGCTGATGAGGATCTCCCAGTCCGCGTAGGGCTCCGGGTAGGTGACGGTGAACTCCTTGCCGTCGGCCTCGCCCTCGGGCGCCTCCGGGATGTACTTGCCCTGCTCGAAGGAGATCGAGTCGAACAGCGGGGTCTCGGAACCCTCCGCCTTGACCGTGTCGTTGTTCGCGGCCCAGTGGAAGATGAAGTCGCCCGCGGTGACGGGGGTGCCGTCAGACCACTTGGCGTCGTCGCTGATGGTGTACTTCACGGTCAGCGGGTCGTCCGAGGTCTTCTCGTACGTGCCGAAGTCCTCGTTCGGGATGATCGAGCCGTCGGTGCCGAAGTACCAGAAGGACGAGAACATGCGGTCCACGACGGCCGAGTTGTACGTGGTGTACGTGTTCGACTGCAGGCCGTTGTAGGACAGGAAGTCATCGGCGCCCACCGAGTAGGCGATGGAGCCGTCCTGGGTCTCGACGTCGCCCAGGTCGGCCATCTCCGGCCCGGAGGCCTCGGCGGTGAGCTTCTGGCCCTTGTCCCCTTCGACGACGTTGCCGGCGCCCGAGTCGCCGCCCTGGCTGGCGCCGGAGCCGTTGCTGCTGGAGTCGTCTGCATTGCCGCCGCCCGGGGCGCATGCGGAGAGGATGAGGGCCGAGCCGGCGGCCAGGGCCGCGGCAGCGGAGAGCTTCGTGTACTTCATGGAAGATGCTTCCGTTCATGAGAGGTGCAAGGACGTCCCGCATCCGCATCCCTGTGGGGATCCGATGGTGCGAGGCGACCCCCGGGCCGTTCCGTCGAGACGGGACGGCCCGTGAGATGGACCACACTGTAGCGGGCACATTCCGATTCGCGAAAGTCCGGATCCGGATCTGGATCCGTCTCCGCCGTGTCGCACAGCGGTCGCCGGCACCCCGGCAGGCCCCGGCCCGGGGCCGCTCCGCCCCAGCGCCGGCGCGGTCAGCGACGACGGTCCGCCAGCAGCGTCCGCACGGCCCACGCCCCGCCCATGCCATGGACGCCGGCGCCCGGCGGGGTGGAGGCGGAGGCCAGATAGAGCCCGGCCCGGCCCGCCCGGTGCGGCCGGATCGACGCGGTGGGGCGCAGGAGCGCACGTGCTCCCGCGAGCGATCCCCCCGCGATGTCACCGCCCACGAGGTTCGGGTTCCACGCCTCCAGATCGGCCGGGCGCATCGCGACCGCGGCCTCGATCCGGTCCCGGAAGCCGGGTGCGTGCCGCTCCACTTCCGCCTCGATCAGCGGACGGACGTCGCCGGGGTGGCCGTGGGGCACATGGGCGTAGGACCAGACGACCGTGTGCCCCTGGGCGGGCCCGGTGGCCCGTGAGGGGTCCGCCGCCTGCTGCTGACAGAGCATGACGAAGGGCCGCGCCGGCATCCGGCCGGCCGCGACGTCGTCCTCGGCCCGCCGGATCTCGGCGGCCGTCCCGCCCAGGTGCACCGTCCCCGCGCCCGCGAGCCGGGCGTCGCGCCACGGGATCGGCCCGTCGAGCAGGAAGTCGACCTTGGACACGGACGGCCCGGGGCGCCACCGGCGCAGGGCCGCGGCGTATCGCGGCGGCAGGCCCGTGCCGGCGACGCGCAGCACCTGGCGCGGGGTCAGGTCCAGCACGACGGCGTCCGCGGCGGGCAGCGCACGCAGGTCCGTGACCTCGTGACCCAGGTGCAGCCGCCCGCCGAGCGCCCGCAGCACCGCCACGAGCGCGTCGACGATCGCCCCCGACCCGCCGCGCGCCACCGGCCAGCCCGAGCTCATCCCGAGCGCACCGAAGAGCGCGCCGAACGCCGCCGTCAGGGGCCGGCTCGAGGGCAGGATCGCGTGGGCCGCCGAGCCTGTGAACAGGGCGCGGGCGGCCTCCGTGCGGAACATCGCCCGGCCCAGCAGATCGGCCGGCCACGGGGCGCGCAGGCCGAAGCGGGCCATCGCCACCGGATGGGGCGGGGGGCGCAGCACCGGGCCGAGCGCGCCCGCCAGGATCTCGTCGACGTGCGCGACCAGGGCCCCGTGCACGGCCCGCCAGGCCCGCGCGTCGACGCCGAGACCCGCGGCGGTGGCCTCGAGGTCCCGGTGCAGGAGGGCGGCCGGCCCGTCCGGCAGCGGATGTCCCATCGGCACGGCCGGGTGCAGCCAGGCGAGCCCGTGGTCCGTCAGCCCCAGCTCCCGGAACACGGGGCTGGCGACGCCGAACGGATGGCCCGCCGCCCCGAGGTCCACCACGGTCCCCTCCCCCAGCACCGGCGCGGACGCACACGCACCGCCGGGCACCGGGGCCCGCTCGAACACGTCCACCTCCCAGCCCTCGCGGGCCAGCAGGGCGGCGGCGGTCAGGCCGTTGGGTCCGGCGCCCACGACGACGGCGCGGCCCGGCTCGACGCCCCGGGGCAGGGCGAATCCGGGGCCGGTGGCGGTTTCGGTCATGGTCTCCTCCTGTAGTCCCTAGGATGGTCGCACCCCGCCCGCCGCCCGTCAGGAGGCCCTCCCCCGTGGACCCGTTCTGGACCGCGCTCGCTCTCACGACGTTCGCCGGGCTGGCCACGGTGCTGGGCGGCGTCCTGGCGATCGTCGGACGCGCGCCCTCGGGCCGCGGGCTGGGGGCCGCCCTCGGCCTCGCCGCGGGCGTCATGCTCGCGGTCTCCTTCCTGGAGATGCTGCCGGCCGCCGTCGAGGGACTGGGCGGGGCGGTCGGCCCCGCGGCGACCGCCGTCGCGGTGGCCGCCCTGACCCTCGGCGCAGGCGCCTACGTGCTGCTCGAGCGCGCCGTCCCCGACCCCGTCTCGGAGATGCCGGGCGACGCCGACGACCGGGCCGGCCTGGACCGGCGGCGGATGCTGCGCCTGGGCACGGTGACGGCCCTGGCGATCGGCCTGCACAATCTGCCGGAGGGCTTCGTCACCTTCGCCGGCACCCTGCAGGATCCGTCGGTGGGCCTCGCGCTGGCCGTCGCTATGGCCGTGCACAACGTTCCCGAGGGCGTGGCCGTGGCCGTGCCCGTGCGGCAGGCCACCGGATCGCGGCGCAGAGCCTTCGCGTGGGCCGCGTTCACGGGGATCGCGGAGCCGCTGGGCGCGCTGATCGGCTGGCTGCTGCTGGCCCCGTTCCTCACACCCGCGCTCGTGGCCGCCGTCTTCGCGGCCGTGGCGGGCGTGATGGTGACCGTGAGCCTCGACGCGCTGGTGCCCGCCGCCCGGGCGGCCGGGGGCCGCGCCGCGGCGCTGGGCGGCGTGCTGCTGGGCGTGGCCGCGATGGCCCTCTCGCTGGACCTGCTCTCCTGAGCGCCGGGGGGCCGGTCAGTTCACGAGGGCCGGCTGCAGGACCGCCTCGGCCTCGCGCACCCCGCCGTCGGCGGTGCGCCACTGGACGGTGATCCGGTCCCCCACGTTGTGGTCGTTGACCAGGCGGGACATCCGGGAGGCGTCGTCGCCGACGGCCCGCCCCTCGATCTCGAGGATCACATCGCCCTCCACCAGGCCGATCTGCTCGGCCGCCGAGCCCGCGTCCACCTGCATGACCACGACGCCGACGTCGGGATCCGCGCCGACCATGATGCCCAGGGCGCCGTCCGCGCCGATGCTCACGGTGTCCGTCTCCTCACCCGAGAGGACCTGGTCCACCACGTCGAAGGCCACCTCCAGCGGGATCGCGAAGCCGTCCACCTCGTCTGCGGTGGTCCCGTCGCTGGCCGCCACGGTCACGCCGACCACCTGGCCGGCGTCGTCCACCACCGGGCCGCCGGAGTAGCCGGGCACGACGTCCGCGTCCGTCTGGATCAGGCCGGACAGGCGCGCGTACTGATCGGTGCCCTCGGCCGCGGCCATGATCGAGCGGTCCGTGCCGAGCACGGTGCCGCGCACGGCCGTCAGATAGCCCTGGCCTCCGCCGTTGCCGACGGCGGCCACCTGGTCCCCGCGCCGCATCGGGTCCAGCGAGACGCTGGCCACCGGCAGGTCTGAGACGCCCTCGACATCGAGCACCGCGATGTCGTGCTCGGCATCGCGCCCGAGCACCGTGGCCGTGTGCCGCGCGCCGGTGTCCGCGACCACCACGTGCACCTCCGAGGAGTCCTCGACCACGTGGTAGTTGGTCACCGCCAGCCCGTCCGGGGAGAGCACCATGCCGGTCCCCGTGCCGGTGCGGGCGCCGAGAGCGGTCTCCACGAGGAGGATGCCCGGGGCGTCCGCGACCGGCTGGCCCGGGTCCAGGGACGAGCCGTCGTGGGCCGATGCGGACCAGTCCACCGTCACGCCGTCGTGGACGTGGGTCAGGCCCGCCGCGAGCTCGCCCGCCTCCCGGGCGGGGGCCTCGGCGGCGGGCACGGTCGGGGCGGAGTCCGCGGCGACGTCGACCAACCGGCCGGCGAGGAGCGCGGTGAGGCCCCCGGCCAGGACCAGCGCCCCGAGCACGCCGAACAGCGCGATGACGAACGCCAGGGGCGAGCGTCGTGCGCGCGGCGGCCAGCCCGGCGGCGTCACGCTCAGCCCCGGGCGGCCGCCAGGGCGGCCTCGTAGTCCGGCTCCTCGGAGATCTCGGGGACGAGCTGGGCATGACGGACCACGCCGTCGGCATCGACCACGACGACGGCGCGGGCCAGCAGGCCCTCGAGCGGACCGTCGGTCATTCGCGCGCCGTAGTCGTCGCCGAAGGACGAGCGGAACACGGAGCCGCTGCGGACGTGGTCGATGCCCTCGACCGAGCAGAAGCGCGCGGCGGCGAACGGCAGGTCCGCGGACACGGCCACGACGGTGGTGTCCCCGAGGTCCGCGACGCGGGAGTCGAACTCGCGGACGGAGGCGGCGCACACGCCGGTGTCCAGGGACGGGAAGATGTTCAGGATCACGCGGCGGCCGCGCAGCTCCCGCAGGGTCACCGGGGACAGGTCCGCCCCGGTGAGGGTGAAGTCGGGGGCGGGGGAACCCACCTGGGGCAGCTCACCGACGGTGTGGACGGGGGTGCTCTTCATGTGGGTCGTCGCCATGGGGACAGCCTAGGATGGGCGCGGCCGGACGGGAGCACTCCCCGCCCGGCTCGGCGGACGGCGAACACGGAGGGACCGACCATGACCGAGCCCATGACGTCCAACGTCACCGACACGGCCCTGCTGTTCGAGGGCGGGGGCATGCGCGCCGCGCTCACCTCGGCCGTGGTGGCGGAACTGCTGCGCGAGCGGATCCACGTGGACTTCGTGGCCGGCATCTCGGCGGGCTCGTCCAACGCCGTGAACTACCTGTCCCGCGACCCGGCCCGTGCGCGGCGCTCGTTCGTGGACTTCGCCGACGATCCTCGGTTCGGCAACTGGCTGAGCTTCGTGCGCGGCAAGGGCCTGTTCAACGCCGAGTACATCTACGAGCACGCCGGCCTGCCCGAGGCGGACCTGCCCTACGACTTCGCCACGTTCCGCGCGAACCCCGCCCGGCTCGTGCTGGGCGGGTTCGACGCCGCGAGCGGCGAGACCCGCTGGTGGGACCGCTCCGACATGACCACCCTGACCGACCTGATGGTCCGCGTCCGCGCGTCGTCCACGATGCCGGTCCTCATGCCCCCCGTGCACGCCGAGGGCACCGTGTTCGTGGACGGCGCCCTCGGCGTGGACGGCGGGATCCCGCTGACCGCGGCGGAGGACGCGGGGTTCGAGAAGGTCCTCGTGGTCCTGACCCGGGAGCGCGGGTACGTGAAGCGGCCCGAGCGGTTCCCCTCGTTCTATCAGCGCACCTTCCGGCGCTACCCCGCCGTCGCGGACGCGCTGCTCACGCGCTGGCGCCGGTACAACGCCACCCGCGAGCGCCTGTTCGAGATGGAGCGGCAGGGACGGGCCTATCTGTTCGTGCCCGAGACCATGCCCATCGCCAACGGCGAGCGGTCCGTGGCCAAGCTGGCCGCCGCCCACGAGCTCGGCCTGGACCAGGTGCGCCGCGAGATGCCCGCGATCCGCGCGTTCCTGGGGCTGCCGGCGTCCCGCTGAGCCGCGCCTGCTCCGAGCGGCGGGTCAGGCCTCGGCGCGGGCGGCCGAGTCCGGCAGGCCGAACACCGAGTCGAACGCATAGGCGTACACCGCGGCGTAGACGAGGAAGAACACGAGCAGGCCGGCCTCGATGAGGAACGCCTCCCCCAGCCCGATGCCGAGGATCAGCGCCACCGCGGGCACGAGGAACACGATCAGCCCGCCCTCGAAGCCGACGGCGTGGGCCACGCGCACCCACCAGGGCCGGCCCGTGATCCCGAGGCGGCGTTCGAGGGTCTCGAACACCGAGTTGAACACGATGTTCCACAGCAGGGCCACGGTCGAGGACACGACCGCCACGGCGAGCGAGGGCCCGCCGCCGTTGCCGAGCGCCGCCAGGATCACGGTGGTGAAGAGGATGGCGAGCAGCTCGAAGACCACCGCGTAGACCACGCGGCGCAGCAGGGGCGTCCGGAACACGCGGCGGCGCACGAGCGCGTCCCGGCCCCCCGGGCCCCGCGGCACGTCGGAGGGCGGCGTCGACACGGGGTCGACGCCCGGGCGGGCGCGGCGGGTCTCGGACACGGCGCCCAGCCTAGGGCTGGCACCGCGGGGCGCCGAATCCGGCGGAACCGGCCGCCCGCCGTCGTCGCTCCTCGATGAGGGGCGGGCGCGCCTTCACCGCGCCCCGGCCGCCTGCCTAGAGTTCGAGGCATGAAGCTCACCGATGACCTGCTGCAGAAGTTCAACGAACAGATCACCCTCGAGTTCGAGGCGTCCATGGTCTACCGCCAGCTCGCGATCGCCGCCGACGACCTGGACCTGTCCGGGATGGCCGCGTGGCTGCGGCACCAGGCGGACGAGGAGATCGTCCACGCGAACAAGTTCATCGACCACGTCGCCGACCGGGACAGCTTCCCGACGATCGGCGCCATCCCGGCCCCGCCCGTGCAGGCCGGCCTGTCGGCCCTGGAGATCTTCCGGGCCGCGCTCGCGCACGAGCAGAAGGTCTCCGAGGCGATCCGCGAGCTGTACCGGGCCACCGAGTCCGCGGGCGACCTCAACTCGCGCCCGCTGCTGAACTGGTTCCTGGACGAGCAGATCGAGGAGGAGGCCACCGTCTCCGAGATCGTGGGCCAGCTCGAGCTCGTCGGCGATGACGGCTCGGGCCTGCTCCGCATCGACGGCCGCCTGGGCTCCCGTCCCGTGGAGACCACCGAGAACGACGCCTGAGCCCACCGGCGGCCTCGTCGGCCGCGCACGCACCGGCCCGGTCCCCCACGGGACCGGGCCGGTGCGTGTCCGTCCCCGCCGCTATGCTCGACCTGCGCCCTGCCCGCGCACCGGCGCGCCCGTCGGCCCCACCCCAGGAGGAACCATGGTCGGACTCGTAGCCCTGCTCGACGACGTCGCCGCCCTCGCCCGCCTCGCCGCCGCGAGCGTGGACGACGTGGCCGCAGGGGCGGGACGCGCCGCGGCCAAGGCGGCGGGTGTGGTGGTCGACGACGCCGCGGTGACCCCGCAGTACATGGCCGGCGCAGCCGCGGCCCGCGAGCTGCCGATGATCTGGCGGATCACCAAGGGCTCCCTGCGCAACAAGCTCGTGTTCATCCTGCCCGCCCTGCTGCTGCTCGACTGGCTCGCCCCCTGGATCCTGCCGTGGCTGCTGCTGGCCGGCGGCACCTACCTGTCCTATGAGGGCGCGCACAAGGTGTGGGGCAAGCTCACCGGCCACGGGCATGCCGACGACGAGGAGCCCGCCGTCGAGCGGGGTCCGGAGGCCGAGGACACCGTGGTGCGCGGGGCCATCACCACGGACTTCATCCTGTCCCTGGAGATCATGGTCATCTCCATGAACGAGGTGGCCGACCTGGGCTTCTGGATGCAGGCGGCGGTCCTGGCGGTGGTGGCCGTCCTCATCACCGTGGGCGTGTATGGGGCCGTGGGGCTGATCGTGAAGATGGACGACGTCGGCCTGCACCTGCACCAGAACGCCTCGACCTCCGGCGGCCGCTCGTTCGGCGCCGGGCTGGTCAAGGCCATGCCGCACGTGCTGCGCGTGGTGACCGTCATCGGCACCGTGGCGATGCTCTGGGTGGGCGGCCACATCGCCCTCGTGGAGCTGGACGCACTGGGCGTGCCGTGGCCCTACGCCGTGCAGCACGGGATCGTCGAGCCCGTCACACACGCCGCCGGCGCGTTCCTCGGCTGGCTCACGGAGACTGCGACGTCGGCTGTGTGGGGCCTGCTCTGGGGCTCGGTCGCGCTCGGGGTGGTCCTGCTCGTCGGACGCCTGCGCGGGAAGAAGGCCGCGCCCGCCCACTGATGCGGCGGCTGACGGGTCTACTCCCACCCGCGCCCGACGCCGAGGCCCGCAGACGCGCCGCTACGCACGGAACGTAGCGGCGCGTCTGCGGGCCTCGGCGCTGTCTCCGTCTCCCGACGGGCCCCGTCAGTCGGCGGTGAGGAAGGTGCGCACCGCGGAGACGAAGGCCTCGGGCTGGTCGGCGTGCAGCCAGTGGCCGGCGTCCCGGACGGTCACGCGCACGACGCGCGGGAACAGCTCCTTCATCCGCGGCACGTCCTCGTCCTGGACGTAGTCCGACTCGGCGCCGGCCAGCCACAGCACAGGATGGTCGAACACGCGCTCCGGATCCTCGGGGACCACCGGGTCCGGGAACGAGCCGATCTCCCGCAGGTGCTCGAAGAGCATGGCCACGTTGGGCTGCCACGCGAAGTGGCCGGCCGTGCGCCGCAGGTTCTGCAGCAGGAAGCCGCGCACCCGCGCGTCGTGGACGTGCTCGGCCATGGCCGCGTCGGCCTCGGCCCGCGAGTCGTACGCGTCCAGGTCCATGCGCAGCATGGTGCCCAGCAGGTGCACGAACTCGTCCGTGGCCTGCGGTGAGAGCCGCGGGGAGATGTCCTCCACGATCAGCCGGTCCACGAGCTCCGGGTGCCGCAGGGCGAGCACCATCGCGACCTTGCCGCCCATCGAGTGGCCCAGCAGGTGGACCGGCCCGTCGGCGGCGAGGCCGGTGCGCAGGTGGGCGGCCACCCGGTCTGCGATCTCGCGGTAGTCCACCCGGTCCGTCCAGGGCGAGGCGCCGTGGTCCGGCAGATCGATCAGCTCCACCGTGAAGTCGTCGCCCAGCTCCTTGGCCGGGCCGGTGAAGTTCCGGCCGCGGCCCATGAGGCCGTGCAGGAACGCGACGCGGCGCGGGCCCTCCCCGATGCGGGTGGAGGCCAGGGGGGCGTCGGACGGGGCGGAGGCGGCGGTCGTGTTCACCCCACTCAGGCTAGCGCGGGACCGCACCGGCGCCTCCCCCGCCTTACAGTCATCTTGACCCTCTGAGATGGGCGGGAACAGTGTCATACTGACCAGAACAGCCCCGCCAGTCCACTCCGGGAGGTCCCATGCCCGTCGCTGAGGCCCGCGTCAGCGTCGCCGTGTCCACGGCCGTCTTCGGCGTGCGCCCGGACCCGCACGGCGTGCCCCGCCTCTGCGTCGCCCTCGTCCCGCGGATGCGCGAGCCGTTCCTGGACCGGTGGGCGCTGCCGGGCGCGTGGCTCGGCGCGGACGAGGAGCTGGCCGACGTCGCCGCACGCGTGGCCGCCGAGTGCGTGCCCGGTCCCGTCCGTCGCCTCGAGCAGCTGGCGGCGTTCGGCGCCGTGGACCGTTCCCCCACCGGACGCGTCCTCACGGTGGCCCACTGGGCGCTCAGCCCCGCTCTGGACGACGACGGCGCCGCCCCGGCGTCCCGCCCGGACCCGGACGTGGCCGGGCTGCCCATCGGGGTCCACGTGCGCTGGCACCGAGCCGACGCGCCGCCCGCGCTGGCGTTCGACCACGCCCAGATCCTGGCGGCGGCCGTGGCGCGCCTGCGCGCGGACCTGCCGCGAGCCGGCGTCGGGCACGCGCTGCTGGGGCCCTCCTTCACCCTCGCCGAGCTGCGCGCCGTGCACGAGGCCGTCCTCGGCCGCGGCCTCGACGCCGCCAACTTCCGCCGCGCCACCCTCGCCGCCGGGACCCTCGAGGAGACCGGCGAGGTCCGCGGCGGCACCCCGCACCGCCCGCCCAAGCTCTACCGCTACCGGCCCGCCGTTGACCACCAGCCCCGACCCAGGAGCCACCCATGACCACCCCGACCGGGACCACCGCCTCGGTGGCCCGCACCCTGAGCCTGATCGACAAGGACGCCGCGCGCGGCTCCTCGTGCTCCCCCGACCTGACCCGCGGCCCCTGGGCGTTCGACGCCGGCCTGCCCGCCTACGGCCCCGGCGCATCGCAGGACGACGCCGTCCCGGCCGACGCCCCCGTGCAGGGCCGCATCCCCGAGGAGTACCAGCGGGCCTCGGACGAGGAGCTCCACGCCCGGATCAGCGCGGCGCGGCAGACGCTCGGCGAACGCGTCGTCGTGCTGGGCCACTTCTACCAGCGCGACGAGGTCGTCCAGCACGCCGACTTCGTGGGCGACTCCTTCCAGCTCGCGCGGGCCTCCCAGGGCCGGCCCGAGGCGGAGGCGATCGTGTTCTGCGGCGTGCACTTCATGGCGGAGACCGCGGATCTGCTCTCCACCCCGGACCAGGCCGTCATCCTGCCCAACCTCGCCGCCGGCTGCTCCATGGCGGACATGGCCGACCTGGACTCGGTCGAGGATGCGTGGGAGCAGCTCGAGGCGGTCTACGGCACCGAGCCGGACGACGACGGGCGCGTGCCCCTGCTGCCCGTGACCTACATGAACTCCTCCGCGGCCCTCAAGGGCTTCGTCGGCGAGCGCGGCGGCATCGTGTGCACGTCCTCCAACGCCTCGGCCGTGCTGGACTGGGCGTTCGAGCGTGCCCAGCGCGTCCTGTTCTTCCCGGACCAGCACCTGGGCCGGAACACGGGCCGCGCCAGGGGGATCCCGCTCGAGCGGATGCCGACGTGGAACCCCCGCCTGCCGCTGGGCGGGAACTCCGAGGACGCCCTGCGAGACGCGAAGGTCCTGCTGTGGCACGGCTTCTGCTCGGTGCACCGCCGCTTCACCGTCGCGCAGATCGAGCAGGCCCGCGCCGAGCACCCGGACGTCCAGGTGATCGTGCACCCCGAGTGCCCCCTGCCCGTGGTGGAGGCCGCGGACTCCTCCGGGTCCACCGACTTCATCGTCAAGGCCATCCAGGCGGCTCCGGCCGGCTCGACCTTCGCGATCGGCACCGAGATCAACCTCGTGCAGCGCCTGGCGGCCCAGCACCCCGAGCACACGATCTTCTGCCTCGATCCCGTGATCTGCCCGTGCTCCACGATGTACCGCATCCACCCCGGCTACCTCGCGTGGGTGCTCGAGGAGCTCGTGGCCGGCCGCGTGGTCAACCGGATCACCGTGCCCGCGTCCGTCGCCGACCCGGCCCGCACTGCGCTCGAGCGGATGCTGGCCGTCGCGCCGAAGCAGTCGGCCGCGCAGTCCGCCGGGGCCGGGTCGTGACCCCGGCCGACCGCGCCCCGGCGACGCCGTCCCCGCAGCCGGACGTGGAGCGGATCGTGGCCGCAGCGCTCGCCGAGGACGCGCCCTGGGGTGATGTCTCCTCGGAGGCCTTCGTCCCGGAGCAGGCCCGGATCACCGCGCGCGTGGTGGCCCGCGAGGCCGGGGTGCTCTCCGGCACGAACGCCCTCGAGGCCGCCTTCCGGCTCGTCGACCCGGCCGTGTCCGTCACCCTGCACCTGGCCGACGGCGCCGACCTGTCCCCCGGCGCCGTCGTCGCCGAGGTCGCGGGCCCCGCCCGCTCGGTGCTGCGCGCCGAGCGCGTGGCGCTGAACCTCGTCCAGCGGCTGTCCGGGATCGCCACGACGACGGCCGCCCACGTGGCCGCCGTGCGCGCCGGCGGCGGGCACGCGCGGGTGGTGGACACCCGCAAGACCACCCCGGGTCTGCGCGTGCTCGAGCGGCAGGCGGTGCGGGACGGAGGCGGGCACAACCACCGCTTCAGCCTCTCGGATGCCGTGATGCTCAAGGACAACCACCTGGCCGCGCTGGGGTTCGGCGGCGCCGGCGACCCGGGCGAGGCCCTCACCGCGGCCCTGCGCGCCGGGATGGCACGCCTGCCGCACACCACCCACGTGGAGGTGGAGGTCGACCGGCTCGAGCAGATCCCGGCGGTGCTCGCCGCCGGGGTCGACACGATCATGCTGGACAACTTCTCGCCGGCCGAGCTGCGGGCCGGCGTCGAGCTGGTGGCGGGCCGCGCCGTCGTCGAGGCCTCCGGCGGGGTGAGCCTGGAGACGATCGGGGCGATCGCGGCCACGGGCGTGGACGTGATCTCGGTGGGGGCGCTGACCCATACCGTCCGGTCCCTGGACCTGGGCCTGGACGCCGTGGTCGAGGAGGGCTCGCCGCGCCGATGAGCACCACCCTCGACCTGGACCACGCGGCCACCTCGCCCGTCCGGCGCAGCGCGCTCGAGGCGATGTGGCCCGCACTCACCGGCGTCTACGGCAACCCGTCCTCGGCGCACGAGGCCGGCCGGGCGGCGTCGGCCCTGCTCGAGGACGCCCGCGCGCGGGTGGCCCGCGCGATCGGTGCCCGGGCCGGGCAGGTCGTGTTCACCTCGGGCGGCACGGAGGCCGACGCGCTCGCCGTGCTCGGCACGGTGCGCGCCCGGATCCTCGCCGGCCGCCCGGCGAACCACGTGCTGACCACGGGGATCGAGCACAGCGCGGTGCGGCAGTCCTGTGACCAGCTGGCCCGGCTGCACGGCGTCGAGGTCGAGCACCTCGCGCTGGACCGTGACGGCCTGACCTGTGCGGACGACCTCGCCGCCCGCCTGCGCCCGGACACCGCGCTGGTCAGCGTGCACCTGGCCCACAACGAGGTGGGCACGGTGCAGCCGGTGGCCGAGCTGGCCGCCGTCGCCCGGGAGGCGGGCGTGCCGCTGCACGTGGACGCGGTGCAGGCCGCGGGGCAGATCCCGGTGGACGTGCGCGCCCTCGGGGCGGATCTCGTGGCGCTGTCCGGGCACAAGGTGGGAGGGCCCAAGGGGGTCGGCGCGCTGTGGGTGCGCCCGGGTCACGCCCTGGAACCGCTCGTGCCCGGCGGCGGCCAGGAGCGGGGCCGGCGGTCCGGGACGCAGAACGTGGCCGGTGCCGCCGGGTTCGCGGCGGCCTTCGAGGAGGCCGAGGCGGAGCGCACCGCGGCCGCGGACGCGTGGTCCGGGCTGCGGGACCGGTTCGCGGCGCGCGTGCTCGACGGCGTCCGGGAGCTCGTGCCCGACGCGAGGCTGACCGGCCATCTCGCGCGGCGGCTGCCGCGTCACGCCTCGTTCGTGCTGCCCGGCGTGAACGGCGAGTCGGTGCTGGAGGAGGCGGCCCGCCGGGGCGTGCTGGCCTCGGCGGGGTCCGCGTGCTCGGCCCACGACGCCGAGCCGTCCCCGGCCCTGCTCGCGCTGGGCCTCAGCGAGGACGAGGCCCGCACGGCCCTGCGCTGCACGTTCGGCCCGGACGCCGACGCCCCGCTGCTCGACGCCGCGGCGGACGCGATCGTCGACGCCGTCCGGACGGTCACCGCCCTGCGCTGAGCGGCCCCGGGCCGGTCGACCCCGATGCCGCCGGGGGCCGGCGTCGGACGTTCACCCGGGGGTCAGCCCGAGGCCACATGTCCCTCGCCTGCGTGCCCCACCCTGGCCCCGTGAAGCAGACCACCGCACCCCTGTCCCACTCCGCCTCCCGCCGTTCGGTGCTCGCCGCGGCGTCCGCCGCCGTACTCGCCCCCGCCGCCCTCGCCGGCCCCGCCGCCGCCCGTCCGGCCCGCCACACCCCCGGTGGCCTGGTCGCGTCCCGTCTGACGCTGCCGTCCGGCGTCGCCACCGGCGACGTCACCTCGAACTCGGCCGTGCTGTGGGCGCGCTCGTCCGGCCGTTCGCGCCTGCACGCCACGCTGCGCGCGGTCGACGAGGACGGGAAGGTGCTGCGCGGCCGCTTCGCCCGCGGGCTGACCCTGCGCTCCGGCTGGGTCGACGGGGCCACCGACCACACCGCGAAGATCCTCGCGGACACGCTGCCCTCCGACACCCGCTTCGAGGTGACGTACGCGTTCGAGGACGAGGCCGGCCGCCTGGGCGAGTCGGCCGTGGCCCGCTTCACGACGGCGCCCGGCGCGCGGTTCGGCCGGAAGACCTCCGCCGCCCAGTCCTTCGTGTGGACCGCGGACACCGCGGGGCAGGGCTACGGCATCAACCCGGAGATCGGCGGCATGCGCGGCTACGCGGCGATGCACGCCACGATGCCCGACTTCTTCCTGCACTCCGGCGACACGATCTACGCGGACAACCCCATCCCGGAGACCCTCGAGGTGGCCGGCGAGCCCACCTGGCGCAACCTCGTCACGGAGGAGACGTCCAAGGTCGCCGAGACGCTGAACGAGTTCCGCGGCCGCCACCGCTACAACATGATGGACGACAACCTCCGCGCCCTGTACGCGGACGTCCCCGTCATCGCCCAGTGGGACGACCACGAGACGACCAACAACTGGTGGCCGGGTGAGGTCCTCGAAGACCCGCGCTACACCCAGGTCCGTGACGTGGACACGCTGGCCGCCCGCGCCCGCCGCGCGTGGCAGGAGTACATGCCGATCGCCGACTCCACAGCCCTGCGCCGCGGCTCGGGCTTCGAGCCCGCCCGCATCTACCGCAGGATCCCCCGCGGCGCGACCCTCGACGTGTTCGCCCTGGACATGCGCACCCACAAGGGCGAGAACACCCCGGGGCTCGAGACCCACGAGACCCCGATCCTGGGCGACGAGCAGCTGCAGTGGCTCATCCGTGGGCTGCGCGCGTCGACCGCCACGTGGAAGGTCATCGCCAACGACCTGCCTCTGGGCCTGATCGTCCCCGACGGCACGGGGCAGGAGTCCCTGTCCAACGGCGACGACGGCGCCCCGCTGGGCCGCGAGCTGGAGATCGCCCGCCTCCTGAAGGCGATCAAGGACCACGGCGTGAAGAACGTCGTGTTCCTCACCGGCGACGTCCACTACTGCGCGGCGCACCACTACTCCCCCGACCGCGCGGCGTTCACCGACTTCGAGCCGTTCTGGGAGTTCGTGGCCGGCCCCATCAACGCCGGATCGTTCGGCCCGAACACGCTGGACGGCACCTTCGGCCCGCGCCTGGACTTCGAGGCGCACGGGCCGGTCATGGGCTCGCCGCGCTCCGGCGAGCACCAGTACTTCGGCCACGTCGAGATCCCCGAGGACGGCCGCGAGTTCCGGGTGCGTCTGATCAACGCCGCCGGCCGGACGGTCTACTCGCGCACGCTGACGGCGGCCTGATCCGCCGTGCCACGCGGCGGGTGACCGTCAGTCGGTGATCAGGCCCTCCTCGCGGAGCCAGTCCCACGCGACCTGGGTGGGCTCCTCGCCGTCGACGTCCACCCGGGCGTTCAGGCGCGCGGCCGTCGCGTTGTCCAGGCGCGCGGTCACGGGCGCCAGCAGGTCGGCGATCTCGGGGTGCTCGGCCAGGACCTCCTCGCGCACGATGGGGGCCGCGTTGTACTTCGGGAAGAAGCTCAGCGGGTCCTGCAGGGTCGTCAGGTCCAGCGCGGCGATCCGCCCGTCCGTGGCGTACGCCTCCCCGAAGGTGCACGACCCGTCCGCCACCGCGGCGAACACCGCCCCGATGTCCATCTGGCGCAGCCGGGATCCGGTGGGCCGTTCGATCCCGTAGGCCTCGAGCATGGGCAGGAACCCGTCGTTGCGGGCGGCGAATTCGGCGCTCACGCAGAAGGACTGGTCCTCCGTGGGGAGGTCCTTGATGTCCGCCAGGGTCTCCAGGCCGAGCTCCTCCGCCCGGTCCTGGCGCACGGAGAAGGTGTAGGTGTTGTCGAGTTCGGCCGGCGGCAGCCACACCAGGCCCTGCTGCGCGTCCTCGTCCCGGACCGCGGCCCACTGCGCCTGGGCGTCCGGGATCGGATCGGTGTGGCCCAGGTACGTGATCCAGGCCGTCCCCGTGTAGTCCCACTCGACGTCCACGACGCCTGCGACCTGGGCCTGGCGCGCACTGAGCGAACCCGGCATGTTGGTCAGATCCTCGACGTCGGCCCCCGCGGAGCGCAGCAGGATCGCGGTGATCTTGCCGAGCACGACGCCCTCGTTGAAGTTCTTGGAGCCCACCGCCACGTGGGCGCCCTCGAGGTCGATCCCGGCGACGTCGCCGGCGGGCGTGCCCGAGGGCAGGTAGCCGCCGGCGGTGCTCAGCCCGCACCCGGACAGGACCAGGGAGGCCGCCAGGCCGAGCGCGGCGAGCGCGGCACGAGCGGGGGTCCGGCCGCGGCGGCGGGACGGGGTGGTCGCGCGCGGGGTGGTCATGCGAGCCCCCTCGGCGTGGCCAGCGTCTCGACGAGGCGGCCGATCCACTCGATCATCAGGGCGAGGGCGGCCACGAGGATCGCCCCCGAGACGAGCAGCGGGAAACGGAACAGGACGATCCCGGTCTGGATGAGCAGGCCGAGGCCGCCGGCGTCGATGAACGTCGCGAACGCCCCGGTACCCACCAGCAGCACCAGGGCGGTCCGCAGACCCGCCATGATCACGGGCAGGGCCAAGGGCAGCTCCACCCGGAGCAGGGTCTGCAGCGGCGACATGCCCATGCCGCGGGCCGCCTCGACGACGGTGGGGTCGACGCCCCGCAGCCCGGCCAGCGTGTTGGCCAGCACGGGCAGGAACGCGTAGAGGGACAGGGCCAGGACGGCGACCCGGAAGCCGAACCCCCACGCCATGGCGAGCAGGACGATCACACCGATCACGGGAGCGGCCTGGCCGGCGTTGGCCAGCCCCATGGCGACGGGGGTGAACCGCCGGGCGGCGGGGCGGCTCAGCAGCACGCCGAGCGGGACGGCCGTCGCCACGACCAGAACGGTGGACACGCCGACGAGGGCCAGGTGCTCGGCGGTGAGGCGCAGGACGGTGGGCCAGGTCAGCAGCCGGGCCTCGACGTCGTCGAGGGCGGCTCCGCGCACCCAGACGGTCCACCCGATCAGCAGGGCGGCCACCAGCAGCGGCAGGCCGATCAGGAGCAGGCGGTCCTCGGCGGAGGCCGCACGCAGCCGGGCGATCACGGCCGAGCCTGCTCGTCGCCGGCGCGGGCGTGCGCGCGCAGTGTCGGATAGTCGAGCAGACCGATGACCGTGCCATCACGGACCACGGCGATCTCCTCCGCCGGGGCCGTGACCAGCACGGCGAGGGCCTCGCTGATCGGGGTGGCCGCGTCGAGCACGGGCCCGCCCGGCAGCGTGCCCGTCGGGTGCTGTGCGATCGGGCGCAGCGGCAGCGAGTCGACCGACCGCAGCCCCAGCCGCTTGAGCCCCGCCCCCGACCCCACGAAGTCGGCCACGAACTCGGTGGCCGGCCGCGCCAGGACCTCTTCGGGGGTGGCGTACTGGGCCACGTGCGCGCCGGGTTCGAGCACCAGGATCCGGTCGCCCAGGAGCACGGCCTCGTCCACGTCGTGGGTGACCATCACGATGGTCTTGCCCACCCTGGCCTGGATGTCGAGCATCTCCTTCTGCAGGCGCTGGCGGGTGAGGGGGTCCACGGCGCCGAAGGGCTCGTCCATGAGCAGCACGGGTGGATCCGCCGCGAGGCCCCGCGCCACGCCGACGCGCTGCTGCTGTCCGCCGGACAGCTCGCGCGGGAAACGGTCCCGGTAGATCGCCGGGTCCAGGCCGACCAGGTCGAGCAGCTCGTCCACGCGGTCGGCGATGCGCCGGCGGTCCCACTTGAGCAGGCGCGGCACCAGGCCGACGTTCTCGGCGACGGACAGGTGGGGCATCATCCCGCCACCCTGCACGACGTAGCCGATCTGACGGCGCAGCCGGGTGGGGTCGCGGCGTGTGATGTCCTCCCCACCGATCAGGATCCGCCCGGAGGTGGGCTCGATGAGGCGGTTGATCATCTTCAGCGAGGTGGTCTTGCCGCAGCCGGACGGGCCGACGAACACCACGGTCTCCCCCGCGGGGATGATGAGGTCCAGGGCGTCCACGGCGGGACGGTCCTGCCCCGGAAAGAGCTTCGTCAGGGACTCGAGACGGATCTCGGCCCCGGCGTCACGGTCGGTGCTCATGCGCGCAGTCCCTTCGAGATGGTGAGCCGGCCGAGCAGCACGAGCAGCCCGTCCAGGACGAGGGCGACGACGACGATGCCGAGGGTGCCCACGAGGGCGTAGTTCAACGCGTTGGCGCCGCCCAGGGAGACCAGCCCCGTGAAGATGTACGAGCCCAGTCCGGGCCCCAGGACGTAGGCCGCGACCGCGGCCACGCCCATGCCGAGCTGGCCCGCGACCCGGATGCCGGTGAGGATCACGGGCCAGGCCAGCGGGAGACGCACCCGGGTGAACAGCGCCACCGGCCCCATGCCCATCCCCCGGGCGGCCTCCAGCACCTCCGGGTCCACGCCGCGCAGACCCACGAGCGCGTTGCGGAGGATGGGCAGCAGGGCATAGAAGACCACCACCACGACGGCGGGGACGGTCCCGATGCCCACCAGGGGGATCAGGACGCCGATGAGCGCGAAGGAGGGCAGGGTCAGCCCGACGGCCGTGAAGGCGTTCGCGATCGGGGTCAGGGCCTTGATCCGCGTGGCGATCACGGCCAGCGCGATGGCGAGCACGGTGGCGATGGCCAGCGCCTGCAGCACGAGCCACCCGTGCTGCCACGCCCGGAAGAGGATGTCGGGCCAGCGTGAGGCGAGGAACTCGCTCATGCGGCCTCCACGCCGGCAGCGCGCCCCTGGGCGGCCCGGGCGTCTGCGGGGCGGGGCAGGACCGTCATCGTCGTCTCCTTCGGTCCGGGTGGGTCGGGCGTGCTCTTGCACGCTCCCCGAGACGGTGGCGCTCCCTGTGTTCTGCGCCACGACGGGGGTCGCCGGCACCGCCAAGGATGGCCTACCGACCGGGCGACGGGCAGGACGGCCTGCGCTAGCGTGTCGGCCATGTCTCGCTCCCACTCCGATGCCCTCGACGCGTCCGGCCCCGACTCCGGGGGCGCCGTCGCCGTGCCCCGCCGCCGCGTCGGCCTGCTGCCCCGCATCCTCGTCGCGATCGTGGCCGGCGTCCTCGTCGGCCTGGTCGCGCCGACCTGGCTCGTGCAGGCCTTCGCCACCTTCAACGGGCTGTTCTCGAACTTCCTGGGTTTCATCGTCCCGGTGCTGATCCTGGCGCTCGTCGCCCCCGCCATCGGCGACATCGGCCGGGGCGCGGGGAAGCTGCTGGCCCTGACCGGCGGCATCGCCTACGGCTCCACCCTGGTCGGCGGCTTCGGCGCCCTGCTGGTCTGCCTGCTCGTCTTCCCGCTGATCCTCACGCCCGGGTCCTTCGAGGGGATGGCCAACCCCGAGGACGCGCTGCTCGGCCCGCTGTTCGAGGTGCAGATGGACCCGCCCTTCGGCGTGATGACGGCCCTGCTGCTCGCGTTCGTGCTCGGCATCGGCCTGACGATGCTGCCGCGCGGCGCCCTGCACGAGAGCTTCGACCAGCTGCGATCGATCATCGAGCGGGTCGTCATGGGCCTGATCGTGCCGCTGCTGCCCGTCTACATCTTCGGCGTGTTCCTGAACATGACCGCCGCCGGCGAGGTCTTCAAGGTCATCACCACGTTCCTCGGCGTGATCCTGCTGGTCTTCGGCCTCACCGTGGTGCTGCTGCTCCTCCAGTACGTCGTCGCGGGCGCGATCGCGGGCCGCAACCCGTTCACGGCACTGAAGACGATGCTGCCGGCCTACGCGACGGCCCTGGGCACCTCGTCCTCGGCGGCGACCATCCCGGTGACCCTGCGCCAGACCCTGCTGCTCGGCGTGCGCCGGCCGATCGCCTCGTTCGTCGTGCCGCTGTGCGCGACGATCCACCTGGCCGGCTCCACCGTGAAGATCGTCTCGTTCTCCATCGCGGTGCTGTTCCTCTCGGGCCAGTCGATCGACGTCCCGGTGTTCGTGGGCTTCATCTTCATGCTGGGCGTCACCATGGTCGCGGCGCCCGGCGTGCCCGGCGGCGCGATCGTGGCGGCCTCGGGCCTGCTGACCTCGATGCTCGGCTTCACCGAGCCGCAGGTCGCGCTCATGGTCGCCACGTACATCGCCATCGACTCCTTCGGCACCGCCACCAACGTGACCGGCGACGCCGCCATCGCGATGATCGTCGACAAGATCGCCGGAGACCGTCTCATCGAGGACTCCGAGGACGAGGGCCTGGAGCGCCTCGACGACGAGGGGGCCGCGACCGGCGCCGACGCCGGCTGACCCGCCCCGCACACACCACGGCCCCCTCCCTGTCTGCAGCTCCGGGACGGGGCCGTCGTCGGGACGGGCGGTGTCAGCCGCGCAGGCCCTGCTCCGCCTCGGCGCGCACCGCGCGCCGTTGCCCCGGGGAGCGCACGACGACGTCGCTCATCTCCTCGAGCGTCTTGCCCTTGGTCTCGGGCACGAAGGCCGCCACGAAGGCCAGGGACAGCGCCGCCATGACCGCGTACAGGCCGTAGGCGAGGGTCAGGCCGATGTCCGCCAACCACGGGAACGTGGTGGAGACGGTGAAGTTGGCCGCCCACTGCGCGGCGGCGGCCACGGCGAGCGCGCCGGCGCGGATGCGGTTCGGGAACATCTCGCCCAGCAGCACCCAGACCAGCGGACCCCAGGTGGCACCGAAGAACACCACGAAGGCGTTCGCGGCCACCAGCGCCACCGTGGACCACGGCTGCGGCAGGGACACGGACTCGGCGCCGCCGGTCTCCGCGAAGGAGAAGGCCAGTGCCATCAGGCCGAGGCTGACCGCCATGCCGGCGGAGCCGGCGATCAGCATGGGGCGACGGCCGACGCGGTCCACCAGGGCGATCGCGATGAAGGTGACGGCGATGTTCGTGACCGAGGTGATCACGGTGACCGTGAGGGCGTCCGACTCTCCGAAGCCCACCGAGCGCCACAGGGTGGTGGAGTAGTAGAAGATCACGTTGATGCCCACGGCCTGCTGGAAGACGGAGAGCAGGATGCCGATCCACACGATCGGCTGCAGGCCCGCCGCCGGTCCGCGCAGGTCCGCCAACGACTCGCGGTGCTCCGAGTCCAGCGAGCGCCGGATGTCCTCGATCATCAGGTTCACCCGGTCCACGCCGGTGAACTCGTGCAGGACCTCGGCCGCCTCGTCCGTGCGACCGCGGGCGACCAGGTAGCGCGGGGACTCCGGCAACTTCAGGGCGAACAGGCCGTACAGCACCGCCGGGACGGCCTCGGCCAGGAACATCCAGCGCCAGGCGTCGACGCCGAGCCAGAACGGCTGCGCCGCTCCCCCGGCCATCGTCGCGAAGAGCGCGTCCGTGAGGAGCGCGGCGAAGATGCCCAGGACGATCGCCAGCTGTTGGAGCGAGCCGAGGCGACCGCGCACATGGGCCGGGCTGACCTCCGCGATGTACGCCGGGGCGATCACGGACGCGGCGCCCACGCCCAGGCCGCCGACCATGCGCCAGACGATCAGGTCGACCACGCCGAACGCCAGGCCCGAGCCGATGGCGGAGACCAGGAACAGGATCGCGGCGATCACCATCACGGGCACGCGGCCGCGGCGGTTGGCGATCGGCCCGGCGAACCAGGCGCCCAGCGCGCAGCCGATCAGCGCCGAGGAGACGGCGAAGCCCGTGAGACCGGCGCCGAGGCCGAACTCCCCGGCGAGCGCGTCCACGGCGCCGTTGATGACGGAGGTGTCGAAGCCGAACAGGAAGCCGCCGAGCGCGGCGGCGACCGAGATGCCGACCACCTTGGCGTTGAGGCGCGACGTCGCGGCGCCGCCGGACCGGGTCGCTGTCATGGTGGGTCCTCTCTGGGTCGCGCCCGACGGCCCGCTGCGCGCCGGTGCGTCCGCACAGTGTGTTCTCCGCTCAGCGAGCGTGCAAGTCGCACAGCCCCTCGCCCCGCCCACGGTGAGGCGGCGGAACGTCAGGGGGAACCGTGCCCGCTGTGCCCGCCGTGGTCGCCGCCGTGCCGGGAGGTCTGCCGCACAGGGCTGCGGCAGACGGCGCCTCGGGTCACGACCCTGCCACGGGGCAGAATGAGGGCCATGTTCGTCGTCCTGGGCCCCGCCCCCGCCTCCGTCGGCAGCCCCGGCGCCTGGTGGGCCGTGGACGGGGACGACGCCACTCCCCTGGGCTCCTGCCCCGCCGGGTCCGTGGCCGCGCTCGTGGCCGGTCTGCCCGCCCGTCTGGGCGTGGACCCGAGCACGGTCCGCTGGGTGCTCGCCGACGTCGGGACAGAGTACACCGCCTGGCTGGCGGCGGGGGTGCGGGCGGATCGATGCTGGGACCTGACCCTCGTCCAGCGGATCCTGCGGCACGCGGCGATGGCGCCGGGCAGCGGGGTGCGTTACACGCCCGTGGCGCAGCTCGAGGTCGCCGACCCGACGGAGCCCGAGCGCCCCGCGCGGGTGCCCGCCGGTCAGGAGTCCTTCTTCGACCTGCCGGACGAGTCCGGCCACGCCCCGGACGTCACCGTGCTCGCGGCCGAGCTGGCCGCGCAGCGGGCGGCCGTCGAGGGCTCGGCCCACCCGCACCGGCTGCGGCTGCTCGCGGCGGCGGAGTCGCAGGGCGCACTCGTGGCCGCGGAGATCCGGGCGGCGGGTCTGCCGTGGGACCGGGGCGTGCACGAGGCGCTCCTCGCCGAGCAGCTCGGCCCCCGGCCTGCACCGGGCGAGCGTCCGGCCCGCCTGCAGGCCCTGGCCGAACGCATCGCCGAGGTCCTGGGCTCCCCCGGGCTGAGCCCCGACTCGCAGCCGAGCCTGCTGCGGGCGCTGCAGACGGCGGGCGTGGCCGTGGAGTCCACGCGGCAGTGGGACCTGAAGCACTGGATCGACGCCGGCGGCGCGGAGCGCGAGGCGCGGGCCGCGCTGCTCGCGCCGCTGCTGGAGTACAAGGCCCTGGCCCGGCTGTGGACGGCCAACGGCTGGCACTGGCTGGACCAGTGGATCGGCGACGACGGCCGGTTCCACGCCGCCTACCTGGTCGGCGGCGTGGTGACCGGGCGGTGGGCCGCCCACGGCGGTGGGGCCATGCAGGTCCCGGCCGGGGTGCGCGACGCCGTCCGCGCAGACCCCGGGTGGACGCTGACCGTGGCCGACGCCTCCCAGGTGGAGCCGCGCATCCTCGCCGCGATGGCCGCCGACGAGGCGCTGGCCCGTGCCGGGACCACGCCCGACCTGTACCGGGAGGTGGCGGAGCAGGGCCGGGCGGCCGGCACCGCGCTGGCCGACCGCGGGCGCGCGAAGATCGCCCTGCTGGGTGCGATGTACGGCTCGACGACGGGCGACTCCGCGGCGCTCATGCCGCACCTGCGCCGGCTCTACCCCCGAGCGATCGGCCTGCTCGAGCGGGCGGCCTCCGTCGGCGAGGGAGGCGGCCAGGTGTCCACGTGGCTGGGCCGCTGGTCCCCCGCGCCGGGGCGGAAGTGGCAGGAGTCCGTGTCCGACGTCGGCACCCAGGCCGCCGAGTCCGCGGCCCGGCGACGGCGGCGCTCCCAGGGCCGCTTCACCCGGAACTTCGTGGTGCAGGGCACCGCGGCCGAGTGGGCGCTGTGCTGGATGGGCGAGATCCGCCGTCGACTGCGCTCGGCCGGCATGCGCACGGAACTCGTGTTCTTCGTCCACGACGAGGTCGTCCTGCACGGCCCGGCCACGGAGGCCGAGGCCGTGCGGACGGTCGTGGCGGAGTCCGCGAGCGCCGCCGGCCGCCTGCTGTTCGGTCCCGCCCCCGTGGACTTCCCGCTCACCGTCTCCAGCGTGGGGTCGTACGCGGACGCGAAGTGAGCGACGGGGCGGCAGGGCGACGGTCGCGGTCATGGCCTCCGTGCGCCGCACCGGGCCGAGGACCCTCGGACCTGGCACGATGCGGGACGAGGGCCGATCCTGGAAAGCGCCCGAGACACCCTTGTGAAGGAGACCGCATGCCCGTCGCCCCGCGTCCGTCCGACGGCGCCGCGTCCTCGGTCTTCACCCCGCACCAGCAGCGCATCCTCGCGGTGCTCCTCATCCCGATCTTCATGTCCCTGCTGGCCGTGTCCAGCATCAACGTGGCCCTGCCCGCCCTGCAGCGGGGCCTGGACGCCAGTGACGCGGAGCTGCAGTGGGCCATCTCCGGCTACACCCTCGTGTTCGGCATGGTGCTCGTGCCGGCGGGCCGGGCGGGTGACCTCTTCGGACGACGCCGGCTGTTCATGGTGGGCCTCGGCGTGTTCGCGCTCGGTGCGCTCCTGTCCGGCCTGGCGCCCACGGGCGTCCTGCTCGTGCTCGCGCGCCTGGTCATGGGCGTGGGCGCGGGCCTGCTCAACCCGCAGGTCACCGGCTTCATCCAGGGCGAGTTCTCCGGCGCCTCCCGCGCCCGGGCGTTCGGGGCGCTCGGCGCCGTCGTCGGGGTGTCCGTGGCGGTGGGGCCGCTGCTCAGCGGCGGGCTCATCGCGTGGCTCGGCGGCGACCTCGGCTGGCGCGCGACCTTCCTGGTGAACGTGCCGATCGCCCTCGGCGCCCTCGTCGTGGCCCGCCACTGGCTGCCACGCACCGCCCCCGAGCGGGCGCGGCGCCCGGACCTGGACCCGGTCGGCGTCGTCCTGCTGGCCGGCGCCCTCGTGGCCGTCATGCTCCCGTTCCTGGACCGTGAGCTCGGGCCGTGGCGGTTCGTGCTCGTGCCCGTCGGCATCGGCCTGGCCGCCCTCTGGACACGCTGGGAGGCCCGCTACGCCCGACGGGGCCGCGCCCCGATGGTGGACCTGCGCCTGTTCCAGACCCGCAGCTTCGCGTGCGGCGCCCTGCTGATCGCCATCTACTTCACCGGCTCGACCAGCATGTTCGTCGTGATCGCCATGTTCATGCAGAACGGGCTGGGCTACCCGGCGCTGCACGCCGCGCTCATCGGCCTGCCTTCGGCGGTCATGTCGAGCGTGATGTCCACCGTGGCCGGGCGCGTGGTGCTGCGCACGGGCCGGAAGATCGTCGTCCTCGGCATCGCGCTGGCGCTGCTCGCCGTCGTGGGCTCCATCGGGGTGGCGTGGGCCAACCGGGAGTTCGGCCTGAGTCCGTGGTGGCTGCTGCTCACCCTCGCCATCTTGGGTGCCGGGCAGGGGCTGGTGGTCTCCCCCAACCAGACCCTCAGCCTGGCCGAGGTCCCGCCGCGGCACTCCGGCACGGCCGGCGGCGTCCTGCAGACCGGCCAGCGCGTCGGCACGGCCGTCGGCACCGCCGTGATCGTGGGGGTGTTCCTGGGCGTCGCCTCCGGTGCCGACTGGGACGGGGCGTTCATGGCCGCCTTCGCGCTGGTGGCCGGGTGCATGGCCCTCGCGCTCCTCGTCGCACTCGCGGACCTGCGCGGACCACGGACGGCGGCCCCCCGTGGCTGAGCCCCGCCCCGGCGACGTGCGCGTCACCCCCGGCCCCGGCGCACCCCGCGGGCTGATCATCCCCGCGGGCGAACTCGTCGAACGCTTCTCCCACGCCTCCGGCCCGGGCGGTCAGGGCGTGAACACGGCGGACTCGCGGGTCCAGCTCAGCCTGGACCTGGCGGCCACCTCCGCCCTCGACGACGTCCAGCGCGCCCGCGTCCTCGCGCGGCTGGCGCCCCGGCTGGCCGGGACGGTCCTCACCGTCAGCGTGGCGGAGCACCGGGCCCAGTGGCGCAACCGGGTGGCCGCCCGCGAGCGGCTCGCGGCGCTGCTGCGCGAGGCCCTGGCCCCGCCGACGCCGCGGCGGGCCACGACGCCGACGCGCGGCTCCCGGCGGCGCCGCCTGGAGGCCAAACGCCGTCGCTCCGAGGTGAAGCGCACGCGCCGCCGCCCCGGCCTCGACTGAGGCCGCTCGCCCGCCGGCCGCGCGGGCTCAGACGCGGGTGTTCTGCGATTCCGGGGCCAGGGGCGCGTGGACGGGGTTGGACAGGGAGAGCACGACGGCGGCCACGCGCGGGTGTTCGAGGAGGGCGTCCTCCACGCGCTGGAGCAGGACCGCGGCCTCGCTCTCCCGCTCGTCCCCGGCCAGGTCCACGGCCCCGACGACGAAGAGCTTCTCCGGGCCGACGTACTCGAGGTGCAGGTAGCTCACGGAGAGCACCTCGGGCCGCTCCAGCAGCCAGCGCAGCACCCGGGTCCGGATCACCGGGTCGGCGACCTCGCCGACGAGGAACGCCATGTTCCGCGAGAGCAGGAAGATCGCGACGACCCCGAGCAGCACGCCCACGAGGATCGAGCCGGCGGCGTCCCACCGGGGGTCCCCGGTGAGCTGGTGCAGGGCGAGGGCGGCGGCCGCGATGGCCAGGCCGATCAGGGCCGAGGCGTCCTCCACCCACACGGCGCGCAGGGTGGGGTCCGAGGTCTGGCGCAGGAACGTGGCATCGCTGATGTGCCGCCGCTCCGCGTCGCCGCGGACGCGCCGGTGCGCGTTCAGGAACGAGATGCCCTCGAGCACGAACGCGACGGCGAGCACGATGTACGCGATCGTGTACTCCGCCTCCTCCTCGGGGGCGGACCAGGCCGTGATCCCGTGCCAGACCGAGACCGCCGAGCCCACCGCGAACAGGCCGAAGGCCGCGACCATCGACCACACGTAGGCCGCGCGCCCGTAGCCCAGCGGGTGCCGCGCGTCGGGGGCTAGGCCGGCCCGACGCTCCGCCAGCAGCAGGAAGACCTCATTGCCGGCGTCGGCCCAGGAGTGCGCGGCCTCCGCCACCATCGCGGCTGAGCCGGTGACCGCGCCCACGATCGACTTGACGACGGCGATCACCGTGTTCACGCCGAGGGCGATCAGGACGGTCAGCAGGCTCTCGCCGCCGGACTCGGCGGCGGGCGGGGCGACGGCGGGCGGGGTACGGGTCATCCCCCGAGTCTGCCCCTGCAGGCGGGTGCCGGGCCAGGCTCGCCATGTCCGGGTCCGCCGGTCCGGGAGCGCGAGAGGGGGTCCACGCGGATCGGCGTCGCCGAGCCCGTGAGGTCTCCGCGTGCGCGGCCTAGCGTGGGGCCATGACGGATTCTCCCCTGCACCTCGACCGCCCCGACGCCCCCCGCATCATCGTGCTCGGCGCGACGGGCTACGCCGGATCCCTCGTCGTGGACGCCCTCGTGGCCCAGGGCGCACGGCCCGTGCTGGCGGGCCGGAACCGGGACTCGCTCCAGCACGCGGCGAGGCGGCACGACGGGCTGGAGGTCGCCGTCGCCGACGCCGGTGACCCCGCCTCGCTGAGGGCCCTGGTCACGGAAGGCGATGTGCTGGTCTCCACGGTCGGCCCCTTCGAACGCTACGGCCGACCGGTCGCCCGCGCCGCCGCGGAGCGGGGCGCGCACTACGTGGACTCCACCGGTGAGGTCGGCTTCGTGAAGGACCTCAAGGCGGACCTGGACGCCACCGCCCGACGCACGGGCGCCACCCTGCTGCCCGCCCTCGGCTTCGACTACGCGCCGGGCATGCTCGCGGGCGGGCTCGCGCTGGCGCAGGCCGGTGGACGCGCACGGTCCCTGCAGATCGGATACTTCGCCGACGGCGAGCTGGACCCGCGCGTCGACCTCAGCCACGGGACGCGCCAGACGATGGTGGACGCCCTCACCGAGCGGACGATCACGTGGCGCGGCGGGCGGCTGGCGACGACGGGCCCGGCCAGCCGGTCGGCCGTCTTCCGGGTCGACGGGCAGGATCGCCGCGGCGTGCTGTTCGGCGGCACGGAGTCCCTGTTCCTGCCGCGGATGCAGCCCGGCCTGGATGAGGTCGAGGTCTTCAACGGCTGGTTCCCGGCCCGGCCCACGCAGATCGGCGCCGCCGCCCTCGGCGCGGTGGGGTGGCTCCCCGGCGTCGCCCGCGGCGTGCAGGCCCTGCTGCGGCCCTTGGCCGGGGACCCGGGTGGCCCCGACGCCGCAGACCGGGCCCGCACGGGCTCCCGAGTCGGGGCGATCGCGCGGGACGCGGCCGGCCGCGTCGTGGCGGACGTGCACCTGCGCGGCCCCAACGCCTACACGTTGACCGGGGACCTCATGGCCTGGGGCGCCCGTCAGCTCGCCGCAGGCCGGGCCCGCGAGGCCGGCGTCGTCAGCCCGATCCAGGCGTTCGGCCTCGACGACTTCGAGACGGCCTGCGCCGCGGTCGGCCTGGTGCGGGCATGATCCCGACGACTGACCCCGCCCGTGGCCCTCAGCGGGGGCGACGCCGCGGGCGGCTGATCCAGGCCAGATAGGCGCTGCCGCCGGTCAGGGCGGCGCCGCCGGCGGCCACCACCGGCCCGGCGAAGCGGCCGAGCCGGTCCTTGTACGCCACGAGCACGTTCGTGCCGCCGGTGATCATCGCGGCCACCACCATGGCGGCCACCACCCGGTCGCCCGTCCGCTCGAGGCGCGTCACGAGCGGCTCGAGCTCGCTCGCGCGGACGGTGACGTCGATCCCGCCGTCGTCGATGCGTTCCATCACCTTGCGGGCGTACTCCGGCAGGTCGATGCCGAGCTCGGCCGCCGCGATCGTGGCCCGGCCGATCCGGCCCGCCACCCGCCGGGGGTCGAGGTGCTCCCCCACGAGGCGCAGGGCGAACGGGTCGAGCACGCGGGTGTAGTCGAAGCCGGGGTGCAGGCGGCGGCCGATGCCGTCCACGATGATCAGCATCCGCAGCAGCTGCACGAGCTCGGGCGGCAGGGACAGCCGGTGGCGCCGCACCAGGGCGAAGATCTCCGAGATCAGCTGCGCCACGCGGATGTCCTCGAGCTCGCGCCCCTCGAGGCGGCCGACGATCCGGGCCACCTCCAGCCGGAGCCGACGGCGGTCCACCGGGCCGCGCGGCGGGGCGATGTCCAGCAGGGCCCGCACCAGCCCGTCGGTGTCCTGCCGGGCCAGCGCCATGGCCAGGCCCGCGAACCGGCGCCGGAGGGACGGGGAGATCCGCCCGACGGAGCCGAAGTCGATGAACCCGACGGTCCCGTCCGGCTCGATGAACAGGTTGCCCGGGTGCGGGTCCGCATGGAACACGCCGTGCTCGAACACCATGGCCAGCAGCACGTCGGCGGCCCGGTACGCCAGCTCCTCCCGGTCGATGCCGGCGGCGTCGAGTCCGGCCAGGTCGTCCACGCGCAGCCCGGAGAGCTCCTGCATGGTCAGCACGCGCGAGGTGGTCAGGTCCCACTCGATCCACGGGAACCGCACGCCCGGGGTGTCCCGGAAGCCGGCGGCGATCTCCTCGCAGGCCCGCGCCTCCACCACGTAGTCGAGCTCGGCGCGCAGCGAGCGGTCGAACTCGTCCACCATGGCCGGCACGTCCAGGTCGGCGAAGGTCCGTGAGGCCCGCGACCACGTGGCCGCCAGCGTCCGCAGGATCTCCAGGTCCGCCTGGACCTGCTCCACCACACCGGGCTTGCGGACCTTCACGACGACGGCGCGCCCGTCATGCAGGCGCGCGCGGTGGGCCTGACCGATGGAGGCGGTGGCCAGGGGCGCCCGGTCGAACCAGGCGAACAGGGTGTCGACGTCGGCGCCGAGGTCCTCCTCGACCGTCCGGGCGACGGCCTCGAAGGGCACCGCCGACGTGCTGTCCGTGAGGCGGGCGAACGCCGCGCAGTAGGCCTCGGGGAACACGTCCGGGCGCGCCGAGATCAGCTGCCCGAGCTTCACGAAGGTGACGCCCAGCTCCTCGAACGTGCGCACGAACAGCTCGGGGCGGGCCTCGGCGTCGATGCCCAGGTGCGGCTCCCCCTCCTCGAGGGGCAGCCACCGGGAGAGCCCGGCCTGCACGGCCGTGGCCATGAGGCCGTTGCGGGCCATGACGTGGGCGATCTCGCGGTAGCGCTGCAGGTGGAGGGCCATGACGCCCACGCTACCGACCGCGCGGAGGGACGGGCCCCGCCGCTCAGTCCGCGTACCGGAGCATGCCCGGCCGGACCCGCGCGTCGGCCCCGATCCGCATCCCGTCCGCGAGCGCGCCCGCCGCCCGCAGCTCCCGCAGCCTCGCCAGCACCCGGTCCCGCACGTCCCACGGGCTGATCGTGTTGACGTTGATCTTGGTGGCGCCCTCGAAGCCGGCGAGGGTGGAGACGCGCCACTTGAGCATCACGCGCCACGGCATCGGGTCCGCGACGCCGGGCGGGCGGGTGTGCCACTCCTCGTTGGAGGGGACGTCCGGGCCGGTGGCCGCGTGGGCGGCGTGCAGCAGGTCGGACACGGCGCGCAGCTCGGCCGCGGTCTGCCGCCACGGCTGCCCCACCGGGCTCGTGGAGTAGACCTCGACCGTCGGGTACCGGTGGCCGAAGCCGGCGAACATCACGGCGTGCTCGTTGGCGGCGATCACGAGGTCGTGCGCCACGGCCACGTCCAGCGCGGCGTGGTTGAACACCTGCGGGTCCTCGCGCAGCCGGCCCAGGGCGGCGGCGTTCTGCGCGCCGACCTCGTCGATGGCCACGAGCTGCTTGTGCAGGTGGTCGAAGGAGGCGCCGGCGGGCTTGAGCCAGTTCTGGAACACGGAGACGTACTGCACGGCGGGCGTGGTCGCATAGAGGTCCCGCATCGCGTCGGCGGTCAGGGCCAGGAACGCGTGGTGCTCGTCCGGGGTGAGGGTGCCCGAGGAGGCCAGCTGGTGGTCGTCCACGGCCCCGTCGACGAAGTGCCGCCGAGCGATCACGACGTCGTGCGTGCCGCCGAAGAATGCGGCCGACGCCCCGATCAGCTCCGCCTCGGACATCGCCGCCGCCTCCTCGGCGGAGCGGCCGGAGGCGCGCAGCTTCGCGGCGACGACGGCGCGCACGTGGGCGCGGCCGGCCTCGGTGGCCAGGTACTCGTCACGGCGGCGGCGCGCGTCAGGGGGGAGTTCGTAGCCGTGGTTGAGACGCCAGTAGTCGTAGCTGAGGATCTCGAAGAGGTTGGGGACCCGGCGGAAGGCCGGGGTCGTCTCCTCGAGCCGCTCCACGGCCGGGTGCCGCAGGATCTGCCAGACCGGGGCGCCGTCGTCGGCCCTCGTGGAGACGATGCGTGACTTCTCCGGCGGCGTCTCCAGCAGGCGGTGCTCGCAGAAGGCGCAGTGCCGACCCTGCTGGGCGGGGTCGAGCGGCTGCGGGGCGGGCCGGACGAGGCCGAGCGGGCGGTGGCCGCGGCCGGGCACGGTCCAGACCTCGGTGCCGGTGAAGGGGTTGCGCTGCTTGACGGTGCCGTCCGGCAGTCGGGTGAGGGGCTCGCTCACAGACGGGTGCACGAGGCCAGGATACGAGGCGGTGCCGGCCCGGGCAGGCCGGCGCCGACGCGCCCGCCGGTCAGAATTCGAGCAGCACCTTGCCCTTGGCATGGTGGGACTCGAGACGCTCGAACGCCTGCTCCCAGTCGGCCAGGGGGTAGCGGCTGTCCACGGTCACGGCCAGCTCGCCGGCGTCCACGAGCCGGACGAGCTCGGCCAGGCCCGCCCCGTCCGGATGCATGAGGAAGAACTCGTAGGTCACCCCGGCCTTCTTCGCGGCCCGGCGCACCTTCGCACTGGCCACCCGGGAGACGACGGCGGCCAGCGGCCGACGCGACGGGCGCGCGGTCTCACGAAGGCTGCCGGGGCTCGGCGGGCCCGCGATGGTCACCAGCCGGCCGCCGGGCTCGATCGAGCCGAGCAGCTCGGCCATCTGATCACCGCCGATGAGGTCGAACACCTTGTCGAAGCGCTCGCCCCCCTCTGCGACGGTGCGGGCGCGATAGTCGATCACCGCGTCGGCGCCGGCCTCGCGGACGTACGGCTCACCCGCCGCGGAGGCGGTCACGGTCACGTGCGCGCCGCGCAGGTGTGCCAGGCGCGTGGCGATCAGCCCGACGCCGCCGGCGGCCCCGGTGATCAGCAGCCGCTCCCCGGGCTGCAGGTCCAGGTGCTCCGGGCCGAGTGCCTGCTGGGCGGTCAGGCCGGCGAGCGGCAGGCCGGCCGCGTCCGTCAGGGGCATGCGGGCGGGCGCGGCGGCCACCCAGTCCGCGCGCACCGCGGCCAGCTCGGCGAATGCCCCGTGGCCGGAGGGGTCCACGCGGGTGATCACCGCGTCACCCGGGGCGAACGCGGTCACCCCGGCGCCCACGGTCTCGACGATGCCGCTGAGCTCGTTGCCGGCGACCGTGGGGAAGTCGTCGGGGGCGATGGCCTTGAAGTCGCCTTCGCGATGCATCGCGTCGACGGGGTTGAGGCCGACCGCGCGGGTGCGGATCAGCACCTCGCCGGCGCCGGCCGTGGGGGCGGGGACGTCGGTGAGGGCCATGGCCTCTCGGCCGCCGTAGGACTGGAGGACGAGTGCTCGCATGCCGCCGAGCCTAGGCGCGCCGCCCCGGAGTGCCGAGCCCTGTTCGCCGTCGTCGATCACGCAGGTCGGGCTCGGCGACCTCCGGCGTGATCATCCCCACGGCCACCCGTGACGCGGGTACGCTGATCGCTGTTCCACGTCACAGCGCTCTCGCTCGACTCGTCTCACCCGCACGGAGGCCTCACCCATGTCGTCCCGCATCCACCACCCCGGCCTCCGGTCGAAGGTGATGTCCGCCGCGGAGGCGGCGGCGTTCATCCAGCACGGCACCACCGTGGGCATGAGCGGGTTCACGGGGTCCGGCTACCCGAAGGCCGTGCCGATGGCGCTGGCCGAGCGGGCCAAGGAGCTGCACGCGCGCGGCGAGGAGTTCCGCATCAACCTCCACACGGGGGCGTCCACCTCCGCGGAGATGGACGGTGCGCTGGCCGAGGCGGACGCCGTCGCGCTGCGCACCCCGTTCCAGTCGGACCCGACGATGCGCGCCAAGATCAACGCGGGCGCGATCGAGTACATCGACACGCACCTGTCTCACCTGGCGCAGACCGTGTGGAACGGCTTCTACGGGCCCATGACCACCGCGGTGATCGAGGTGTCCGGGATCCGCGAGGACGGCCGTCTCGTCCCCAGCTCCTCCGTGGGCAACAACAAGTCCTGGATCGACCTGGCGGATCAGGTGATCCTCGAGGTCAACTCATGGCAGAGCGAGGACCTCGAGGGCCTGCACGACGTCTACTACGGCACCGCGCTGCCCCCGCACCGCACGCCGATCATGCTCACCCACCCCGCGGACCGCATCGGTGAGACGTACCTGCGGTGCGATCCGGCCAAGGTGGTGGCCGTCGTCGAGACCCACGCCCCGGACCGCAACTCCCCCTTCAAGCCCGCCGACGCGGACTCGATCGCGATCGCCCAGCACCTCGTGGAGTTCTTCGAGCATGAGGTGGCCCAGGGCCGGTACGACGAGCGGCTGCTGCCGCTGCAGTCGGGCGTGGGCAACATCGCGAACGCGGTGATGTCCGAGCTGGTGAAGTCCCGGTTCACGGGCCTGTCCGCGTTCACCGAGGTGGTGCAGGACGGCATGCTCGACGCCCTGGACTCCGGCACCCTGGCGACCGCGTCCGCGACCGCGTTCTCCCTGTCCACCGAGGCCGCCGAACGGTTCAACGACAACGCCGCGAAGTATCGGGACAAGCTGATCCTGCGCACCCAGGAGATCTCCAACCACCCCGAGCTCGTGCGCCGCCTCGGCATCCTCGCCATGAACGGCATGCTCGAGGCCGACCTGTACGGCAACGTGAACTCCACGCACCTGATGGGCACGAAGATGATGAACGGTCTCGGCGGCTCCGGCGACTTCGCCCGCAACGCGTTCACGTCGTTCTTCCTCACCCCCTCCACGGCCAAGGGCGGGGACATCTCCTGCATCGTGCCGATGGTCTCGCACGTGGACCACACCGAGCACGACGTGCACGTGGTGGTGACGGAGCAGGGGCTGGCCGACCTGCGCGGCCTCTCCCCCAAGCAGCGCGCCCGCACGATCATCGACACGTGCGCGCACCCGGACTACAGGGAGCAGCTGCGGGACTACTTCGACCGCGCGATGCGCGAGTCGGGCGGCCTGCACACCCCGCACCTGTTGGGCGAGGCCCTGTCCTGGCACCAGCGCTTCCTCGAGACCGGGACGATGCGTCACGGCTGACGGCCCGCCGGTCCTGACACCTGCGGGACACCTGCGGGACACCTGCGACGGGGCACCCTACAGTGGGCCGCGCCTCGCGGCAGGGTGAGATCACGCCGGCTCCGGGCACGTGCCCGGAGCCGGCCCAGGGCCGCAGGACCGGCGACGGCGTCAGCCGCGCCCGCCCTGCTCCCGCTCGGGGATTCCCGCGGCCCACAGGGCGGCCGCGATGAGGGCGGGCTGGCCGAACAGCCGCGCCAGGCGGCGACCGTCCGTGTCCAGCCCGAAGCCGTCCTTGCGCTCGGCGTACTGCCCGATGTTCCCGGGGTAGATCGCGGTGTAGAAGGCCGCCAGGGCGGTGCCGGTCAGGCGGCGCTGCCCGGGGAGCGCCAGCAGAGCGGCCCCGAGGCCGATCTCGGCCACGCCGGATCCGAGCACCACGAGGTCTGCCGGGAGCGGGACCCACGAGGGCACCTGGGCGCGGAACTCACGGCGCGCCACGGTGAGGTGGGACAGCCCCGCGGCGGTCATGAACCCGCCGAGGCCGAGGCGGGCGGCGGTCTGGGAGAGGGGGACGGACTGCCGGTGCTTCGTCATCACGCCTCCCCGAGCTCGAGGACGACGTCGATGTTGCCCCGGGTGGCGTTCGAATAGGGGCACACCTGATGCGCCTGCTCCATGAGGGCGCGGGCCTGATCCGCGGGGACATTGGGGATCACGACCTCGAGGGTGACCTCCAGGCCGAAGCCCTCACCCTGGCGGCCGATGCCCACGCGCGCGCCGACGGAGGAGTCGGTGATGTCGGCACGGGAGGCACGGGCGACCATCTGCAGGGCCGAGTGGAAGCACGCGGCGTAGCCGGCGGCGAACAGCTGCTCGGGGTTGGTGCCCTGGCCGGAGCCGCCCATTTCGGTGGGCACGGCGAGGTCGAGGTCGACCCGCCCGTCGGTGGTGCGGACATGGCCGTCGCGGCCGGCGCCGGTGCTGAGCGCCTCGGCGGTGTAGATGGTCTCCATGGGAGGTCCTTTCATCCGCCCGCCCCGTGCGGGACGAGTCGGCTCCAGCCTGCCACCCGGCTAGGTCGCGCGCAACCAAGTCGCTCCCCAGCGACCACTAGAATCGCTCCCATGGATGCCGCGCCGACCCCCAGCCTCGCCCTCGAGGACCAGCTCTGCTTCGCCCTGCACCGGGCGGCGCGCGCCGTCACGCGCGGCTACGGCCCCCTGCTCTCCCGCCTCGGCCTCACCTACCCGCAGTACCTCGTGATGCTCACCCTGTGGCAGGTGGAGAGTGACGCCTCGGCCGAGACGGAGGCGTCGACGTCGGACGCCGCCGGCGCGCTGGGGGTCGGCGCGCTGCGGGACCGGCTCGGCATGGACAACGGGACGATCACACCCCTGGTGCGGCGCCTGGCCGGCATGGGGCTCGTCACGCGGGAGCGCGACGTCCACGACGAGCGACGCGTGCTGGTCCGGCTGACGGACGAGGGGCGGGCGCTGCGGGCGTCCGCCCGGACGGTCCCGGTGGACGCCCTCACCCGGATCCCCCTCGACACCACCGAGCGCCAGGTCCTCATGGACCTGCTGAACCGGATCACCGAGGCCGCCGGGCCGCGCTGAGACGGCGGGAGCGGCCCGCGCGGAGCGCGGGTCAGCGCACCCGGTCCAGGATCGCCCGGGCGACGGCGTCCGCCTCGCGCTCGGGCAGCCAGTGGTCCGCGTCGAGCGCCACGAACCGGTACTCCCCCGCCACCTGCCCCGCCGTGAGCTCGGCGGCCCGCGGCCCCAGGGCCGCGTCCCGGGTGCCCCACACATACGTGGTGGGGACCGACACGGGCGCGCTGCTCGTGGTGGTCACCAGATCCGGGTTCGCCCGATACCAGTTCACCGGGCCGCGCAGGCTCTGCGGGGTGGAGAACCGGCGGGCGTAGTGCTCCGCCCCGGGGACCTGCCCCCGCTGCAGCAGGGAGCCCAGCCTTCGCGAGAGGATCCGTTCGGGGAGGGCCGGTGCCTGGAAGGCGGCGATGTACCAGCTGCGGCGCAGCTGGTCCGGGCCGCGCAGGGCGCGGGCCAGGGCGGCCGGGTGCGGCGTGGACAGGACCGTCAGGGACGCGACGCGCTCGGGGTGGGCGGTGGCCAGCGCCCAGGCGACGGCGCCGCCCCAGTCATGGCCGACGACGTGGACGCGCCGCGCCCCCGCCGCGTCCGCCAGCGCGACGGCGTCCCCCACGAGCGCCGGGAGGCGGTAGGCCGCCGTCGCCCGCGGCGCGGCCCCCGGGGAGTAGCCGCGCTGGTCCGGCGCGAGGGTGCGCAGCCCCGCGGCGTGCAGCAGCGGCTCGACGTGCCTCCAGGACGTGGCGTCCTGCGGGAAGCCGTGCAGCAACAGGACCGCCTCCCCCTCGGCCGGCCCGCCGTCGCGGACATCGAAGGTCAGGCCCTGATGCCGGAAGGTGGCCATGCCGCCCCCGAGTGCGCCGTCGCTCGTCACAGCCGGACGACCATCTTCCCCGTGTTGGCGCCCTCGAGCAGGTCGATGAACGCCTGGGGTGCGTTCTCCAGGCCCTCCCGGACGGTCTCGTCCCACTGGATCTTCCCGTCGGCGACCCACGGGCCCACGCGCTCGAGGAACTCGGGGCGGACCTGCGCCGCGTACTTCTGCAGGACGAAGCCGCGCAGGGTCAGCCGCTTGCCGATTGCCAGCGCGAGGTTGCGCGGGGCGGCCGGCGGCTCCGTCGAGTTGTACTGGGCGATCGCACCGCACATCGCCACGCGGCCGTCGACCCGCATCGCGGCGATGGCGGCCTCGAGGTGGTCGCCGCCCACGTTGTCGAAGTAGACGTCGATCCCCTCCGGCGCGGCCTCGGCCAGCAGGTCCGTGGGCGAGCCGTCGTGGTAGTTGAACGCGGCGTCGAAGCCCAGCTCCTTCACCCACGCCACCTTCTCGGGCGTGCCGGCCGAGCCGACGACGCGCGAGGCGCCCAGGAGGCGGGCGATCTGGCCTGCGACCGAGCCGACGGCCCCCGCGGCGCCCGAGATGAACACGGCGTCACCCTCCTGCATCTCGGCCACGTGCACGAGGCCGGTGTAGGCGGTCAGACCCGTCATGCCCAGCACGCCCAGGTAGGCGCTGTCCGAGAGCTGGGAGGTGTCCACGGCCTGGACGGTGTCGCCGTCGAGGACAGCGTGCTCGCGCCAGCCGCGGCCGTGGAGCACGGACGTGCCCTCCGGCACGTCCGCGTGGCGCGAGGCGATCACGGTGCCCACCGCGCCGCCGTCGAGGGGGGCGTCGAGCTGGAACGGGGGCACGTAGGACTCGACGTCGTTCATGCGGCCGCGCATGTACGGGTCCACGGACATCACGGTGTTGCGCACGAGGACCTGGCCTTCGGCGAGCTCGGGGAGCTCGACCTCGGTGAGGCGGAAGTTCTCCGGCGTCGGGGCGCCGTGGGGGCGGGAGGCGAGGTGGATCTCGCGCGTGTGGGTGGGGGTGCTCATCGAGTGGTCTCCTCGGGGTCGAAGTGGTGGGCTCGGCGGGGGTCAGCGCGCGAGCAGGTCGAGGACGCGGCGGGCGGCGTCGGCGGAGGAGGCCGGGTTCTGACCGGTCACCAGGGTGCCGTCCGTGACCACGAAGCTCTCCCCGTCCGGGCCCTTGCGGTAGTCCGCGCCGGCGGCGATCAGCGAGTCCTCGACGAGGAACGGGACGACGTCCGTCAGCTGGGCGGCCTCCTCCTCGCCGTTGGTGAACCCGGCGACCTGACGGCCGCGCACGAACGGGGTGCCGTCGGCGGCGGTGATCGGGTGCAGGATCCCGGGCGCGTGGCAGACGAGGCCGAGCGGGCGCCCGGCCGCGTCGCTGTCGAGGATGATCCGCGTGGAGTCGGCGTCGGACACCAGGTCCCACAGCGGGCCGTGACCGCCCGGGTAGAAGACGGCGTCGAACCCGTCCACGTCCACCCGGGCCAGGGGCGTGGTGTGGGCCAGGGCGGCCTTGGCCTCCTCGTCCTGGTCGAACCGGCGGGTGGCGTCGGTCTGCATCTCCAGCTGCGAGCTCGTCGGGTCGATGGGCGGCTGGCCGCCGCGGGGCGAGGCGAGGGTGACCTCGTGGCCGGCGTCCGTGAAGACGTAGTAGGGCGAGGCGAACTCCTCGAGCCAGAACCCGGTCTTGCGGCCGGTGTCGCCCAGCTGGTCGTGCGAGGTGAGGATCATCAGGATGCGGGACATGTCTGGGGCCCTTTCGTCGGTGGGGACTGCACTCTCATGGTCGTACGCAACCGAATCTCGGGCAAGGGTGACGGTGCCCACCGGCCTCACGCCGCGGCCGCCGCGCCCAGGACATCAGCGCTCCGTCACCCGCCCGTCCTGGACCTGCCAGCGGCGGTCGGTGCGGACGGTGTCCAGCATGCGGCGGTCGTGGGTGACGAGCAGCAGGGCGCCCTCATAGGTCTCCAGGGCCTGTTCGAGCTGCTCGATGGCCTCCAGGTCCAGGTGGTTGGTGGGCTCGTCGAGCACCAGGACGTTCACCCCGCGGGCCTGGAGCAGGGCCAGGGATGCCCGGGTGCGCTCGCCGGGCGAGAGCTCGTCCACGGGGCGGTTCACGTGGTCGGCCCTGAGGCCGAACTTGGCCAGCAGGGTGCGCACCTCCCCGGAGGCCATCTCGGGCACGAGCGCCTCGACGGCCGCGGCGAGCGGGACGGTCCCGACCAGCAGCGAGCGCGCCTGGTCGATCTCCCCGATCTGCACGCTGGACCCCAGGGCGGCCATGCCCTCGTCCGGGGCCTGGCGGCCCAGCAGCCCGCGCAGCAGGGTGGACTTGCCGGCCCCGTTGGGCCCGGTGATGCCGATCCGCTCCCCCGCGTTCACCTGGAGGGACACCGGGCCGAGCGTGAAGCCGCCCTGCCGGAACACGGCGTCGTTGAGGGTGGCGACCACCGAGCTGGAGCGCGGCGCCGCACCGATGGTGAACTCCAGCCTCCACTCCTTGCGCGGCTCCTCCACCTCCTCCAGGCGCGCGATGCGGCTCTCCATCTGCCGGACCTTCTGGGCCTGCTTCTCGCTCGACTCACTGTTGGCCTTGCGGCGCAGCTTGTCGTTGTCCGGGGACTTCTTCATCGCGTTGCGCACGCCCTGGCTGGACCACTCCCGCTGGGTGCGGGCGCGGGAGACGAGGTCCTGCTTCTGCTCGGCGAACTCCTCGTACTTCTCCCGGGCCTGCCGGCGGAGCGTGGCGCGCTCCTCCAGGTAGGCCTCGTAGCCGCCGCCGTACACGTGGTTGCTGTGCTGGGCGAGGTCGAGCTCGAGGACACGGGTGACGCAGCGGGCCAGGAACTCGCGGTCGTGGCTCACCAGCACGACGCCGCCGCGCAGCTCCTGCACGAACGCCTCCAGCCGCTGCAGACCGTCCAGGTCCAGGTCGTTGGTGGGCTCGTCCAGGAGCACGACGTCGAAGCGGGAGAGCAGCAGCGCGGCCAGGCCCACGCGGGCGGCCTGCCCACCGGAGAGGGAGGTCATGAGGACCTGTTCCGGGGAGGCGGAGAGGTCCAGACCGAGGTCGGCCAGGACGGCGGGGATGCGCTCCTCCAGGTCCGCGGCGCCGGAGGCCAGCCAGCGGGTGAGGGCGGTGTTGTAGCGGTCCGCGGCGGCGTCGGTGACGTCCGGGTCGGCCAGTGCCTCGGCAGAGGCGTCCATCTCGCGGGTGGCCTCGGCGCAGCCGGTGCGGCGGGCGATGTACCCGGCCACCGTCTCCCCCGACACGCGCTCGTGCTCCTGCGGGAGCCAGCCGACGAAGGCGTCCGAGGGGGCGAGGGACACGGTGCCGGCCTGCGGGGCCAGGTCCCCGCCGAGGATGCGCAGCAGCGTGGACTTGCCCGCGCCGTTGGCCCCCACGACGCCGACGACGTCCCCCGGCGCGACGGTGAGGTCGAGCGCGTCGAACAGCGTGCGATGGCCGTGGCCGCCGGCCAGGCCGGAGGCGACGAGGGTGGCGGTCATGCTTCTCCTGGCTCGGGTGCGCTTCCCTGGGGCGGGTCACCGCCACACTGTCACAGATCCCCCGGGGCACCGCCCCCGGGCCCCGACTCCCGGATCTGCGGCGCGCTTCCTTCCTTGCCCTGACAGGGGGAGAGTCATAGCGTCGCCAGGGTCAGGTGCGCGGCTCCGCGCGGCGCACACGGCGCTCCAGAGAGGGAAGGCAGAGCACTGATGACTGAACCGGTGAAGTACACGCCCGACATCGAGCATTCGGTCGACCGCGAGGAGGACCTGACCCGCGAGATCCTGGCCCAGATGGGCGCGGCACAGCGCCGCGCGGCGGGAGAGCACAAGCACGCCCACCGCGACGCCCACGCCAAAAGCCACGCCGTCCTCAAGGCCACGCTGGAGGTGCACGAGGGCCTGGCTCCCGAGCTGGCGCAGGGCATCTTCGCCCGTCCGGGCACCTACGAGGCGGTGGCGCGGCTCTCCTCCGCACCCGGGGACATCCACACCGACCGCACTCCCGCCCCGCGGGGCTGGGCCTTGAAGGTGCTGGGGGTGGAGGGCAAGCGGCTGCTGCCGGATCTGGACAGCCACAATCAGGACTTCCTCATGGTGAACTTCCCGACGCTCGCCTTCGGCACCGTGGCCCGCTACAAGGAGATGCTGAGCCTGCTGGAGAAGAACTCCCAGTCCCCCGAGCTGCTGCAGCGCCTGACGACGGGCGCCGCGCGCGTGGTCCGGGGTGCGGTGGAGACCGTCGGGGGGACCCCCAGCGCCACCCTGGAGGGCCTGGGGCGGGACAACGCCCACGTCCTCGGCGAGACGTACTTCACCCAGGGCGCCCTGCGCTACGGGGACCACGTCGCGAAGATCTCGCTGGCCCCGGCGTCCGAGAACGTGCGCGCCCTGACCGGTCAGGACATGAAGGTGGAGGACTTCTCCTCGATCAGCGAGATCGTCGCCGACTTCTTCTCGCGTGAGAGCGCAGAGTACGTCCTGCGGGCGCAGCTGGCGACCGACCCGGAGCGCATGCCGGTGGAGGACGCCTCCGTCCTGTGGGACGAGGAGGAGGCCCCGCACCAGCCCGTCGCCACCCTGCGCATCGAGGCGCAGGAGAGCTACAGCCATCCCCGCCGCGTCTACGGCGACGACGCCCTCACCTTCAACCCCTGGAACGGCGTGGTCGAGCACCAGCCGTTGGGCTCCATCATGCGCGTCCGCAAGCGCGCCTATGAGCAGTCCACTCGCTTCCGCCACGAGTTCAACGACCGCCCGGCCCCCGAGCCGTCGTCGCTCGACGACATCCCGGACTGATCCCGGCCCCACCCCTCACCATTCACCCCAAAGGATTCTCGAAGGAGGACCTCATGACTGACCGCTCAGACCCCCGGCTCCAGGACGAGAGCCGTCTCGACGCCGTCAAACGCGCCGTCGAGGACGTCGCCCAGGACGCCCCCACGCTGGCCAAGATCGCCCTCGAGGCGATGATCCGTGAGCACAACCCGGACCTGTCCGGCACCGCCGACTCCGCCGGCCGCGTGGGGATGCGCTCGGGCAAGGTCTCGGAGCTGACCGCGATCGCCCGCCTCAAGCCGGGCGGCGCCGAACGGCTGCAGCGCATCTTCGACCTGACTCGCGGCAACATGGACGGCGCCCAGCGCGTGTCCACGCTCCACGACATGCGCTTCGTCTTCTTCGACGACAACACCCGCATCCTCTTCGCCACGGCCTACGACGGCGACTGGGACGCGTACATCAACGACTTCGCCACCAAGATCCCCGAGCTGATGGACCTCCTCTTCCAGAACGTGGAGGGGTGGCCGGGCATCGACAGCCCGACCGTGAAGGACTTCATCGCCGACCACCAGATCACCGCCTCCGGGTGGTTCGTGGCGAACCCGCAGGTCACCGTGGTGGACACGCGCCGACTGCAGCGCACCGAGGACGCGGTGAACACCTTCCTGGACCAGATGGCCGGGCGCACCGACCTGGACGAGGACACTGCGGCCGCCCTGAAGCAGCTCACCGACACGATCTCCACCCCCGAGGCGGTGGATTACTGAGATGGGCGTGCTCAAGGACCTGAAGGAACGTTTCGATCGGGAGCGGGTCGAGCTGCGCCTGGACGACATCCAGGGCCTGGTGCTGCGGTCGCGGCCTGAGCCCTACGTCGGCGCCCACGCCATGCTGACCGTGGAGGAGGCCGAAGGCGGCCGGGACTTCGTCCGTCGCCTGGCCGAGCACGTGACCTCCGCGCAGGACTGGGCCGACGACCTGCAGTCCTGGACCGGCGTGGCGATCAGCTATGCCGGCCTGCGCGCCCTGGGGCTGCCCGAGGACTCTCTGGCCAGCTTCCCGCTGCCCTACCAGCAGGGGATGGCGGCCCGCGCTCAGCAGCTCATGGACACCGGGCCGAACGCCCCGGAGCACTGGGACGAGGCGTTCACCCAGGACGCCTGCCACATCGCGCTGACGATCTACGCGGCCGACGCCGACGCCCTGGACGCGGCCCTGGACCAGGCGGAGGAGGTGCTGGAGCACTCCACCGGAGTGACCCTGGTGGCCACCCACCGGTTCGGGGTCGACGAGCTGAACAAGAACCCCTTCGGTTTCCGGGACTCCATCTCGCAGCCGACGGTGGCCGGCAGCGGGGTGCGGCCCCAGCCGGGCCAGGAGCGCTCCATCTCCGCCGGCGAGTTCATCCTGGGCGAGAACAGCGAGACCGGCTCCCCGCTGGCCGTGCCGCAGCCGGATGTGCTGGGCCGCAACGGGACCTACGTGGTGCTGCGCAAGTTCGCCAGTCGGGTGGGCGCCTTCAACGAGTACCTGGCCTCGCAGAGCCCGGACCCGGAGGAGCAGCACCGGATCGCCGCGAAGATGTTCGGCCGCTGGCGCAGCGGCGCCCCGCTCGTGCTCTCCCCGGACCACGACGACGAGGAGCTGGGCAACGACCCGCAGCGGCGCAACGACTTCACCTTCGAGGACGACCCGAAGGGCCTGATGTGCCCGCACTCCAGCCACATGCGTCGCCTCAACCCGCGGGACAGCGATCTGTCGATCATGACGGACGTGAACATCAAGCGGATCATCCGGCGCTCCTCGACCTACGGTCCCGGGTGGTCGCCGGAGGTGACCTCGGCCGACGACGCGAAGGAGGATCGCGGGATCTACTTCATCTTCATCAGCGCCCGGGCCTTCGACACGATCGAGTTCATGCAGCAGGAGTGGATCAACGGGGGCAACTTCGTCGACCTCGGCTCCGAGCGGGATCCGATCGTCGGTCTGCACGAGGACGACCCGACGCAGGGACGGTTCACCATCCCCGCCGAGCCGGCCCGCAAGCGCATCGACGGCATCACCACCTTCAACCGGATGGCCGGGGGCGAGTACCTCTTCATGCCCTCGCTCAGCGCCCTGCGGTGGATCGGTGAGGCGGGCTGGACCTCCGAGCAGTCGGACGCCGACGCGTGATGCAGCCCCCGTCCCCGGGCGGCCCCGCGGGCGCCCAGCCGTGGCAGGTGGACCTCGACTGGCTGTGGGGCACCCCGCCGGGCAACGACGGCTCCCCCGCGACCCTGCGGCTGGACGTCGTCGGCCCCGGGGCGGCCCGGGCGGCCGCCGCATGGCTGGGCTCCCTGCCCGGGGACGAGGACGGCGTGCGGGGCAGGGGCGGCTGGCGCGCCGACCCGGGCGAGCAGCCCGACGCGGACGACCACGCCGTCCTGCTGCTCACCTCGGCCGGTGAAGACGTGGCGGACGGGCTGGAGGACGCCGCCGACGACGCCCACGCGGCGCTGGCCGCCGTCGGGGGCCTCACCCTGCGGTGGACTCCCCTGCCCCGTGATCCGTCCCTCTGAGGCACGTCCACCCCGTCAGTAGGCTGGAGTGATGGCGACGGTACTTCTCGTGCGGCACGGCCGCACCACGGCCAACGCGACCGGACTGCTGGCGGGCCGCACCCCCGGGGTCAGCCTGGACGACCACGGACGGGAGCAGGCGGCCCGCACCGGGGACCGGATCGCGGCCGTGCCCGTGGCCGCGGTGGTGGCCAGTCCCCTGGAGCGGTGCGCGCAGACGGCACGCGCCCTCCTCGATCGCCAGCCGGGGACGGTGCCCTCGCTGGTCGACGACGACCTCACCGAGTGCGACTACGGCCACTGGCAGGGGCGCGCGCTCAGCGACCTGGCCACCGAGCCCCTGTGGGCGACGGTGCAGACCCAGCCGTCCGCCGTCGTCTTCCCCGGCGGGGAGTCCATGGCGGGCATGCAGGCCCGCGCGGTGGCGGCGATCCGCCGGCACGACGCCGCCGTGGAGGCCGAACACGGGTCCGGGGCGGTGTGGGTGGCGGTGAGCCACGGGGACGTCATCAAGTCGATCCTGGCCGACGCGCTCGGCACGCACCTGGATCTGTTCCAGCGGATCGAGGTGGGGCCCGCCTCCGTCTCCATCGTGAGCTACGGTCCGAGCCGCCCGCGGGTCTGGGCGATGAACACCGACGCCGGGGACCTGTCCTGGCTGGCGACCCTCCGCCCGTCCGACGACGCCCCGGTGGGCGGCGGCGCGGGCACCGGCCCCGGCGCGGTCGACGAGCAGACGCCTAGGATCGTGGCATGACTGATGCACCTGCCCCCGCCCATGAGTTCGACTGGCCGGATCGGGTCGTGATCGGGACGCTCGGGCGTCCCGGAGCCCGCACGTTCTACCTGCAGGTGCGCACCGGGCCCCGGCTGGTGAGCCTGGCGCTGGAGAAGCAGCAGTCGGCCCTGATGGCGGAGATGATCGACGAGATCCTCGACGATCTCATGGCGCTGGAGGGCAACCCGCACAGCGTCCCGGCCAGCACGCCCGTGGAACTCGTGGACAACGATCCGCTGGACCCGGTGCAGGAGTGGTTCCGGGTGGGGGCTATCGGCCTGGGCTGGGACCCCACCACCGCGCAGGTGCTCATCGACGCGCACCCCCTCTCCGACGACGACGCCGACCCGGCGCTCGAGGCGGACGCCGAGGCCGTGCGCGTGCGCATGCCCGTCGGCGCCGCCCGGGCGTTCGCCCGGCGCACCCGGGAGGTCGTGGACGCCGGGCGTCCGATCTGCTCGGACTGCGGCCAGCCCATCGACCCCGACGGCCACGACTGCACTCTCCCCGACTCCTGATGCGCGCCGCGGACGTGCCCGCCGACGAGCTGATGGCCGGGGAGCTGACGCTCACCGGCCGCATCACGACGGCGTCCAACGCCACGTTCCTCGGCGCGATCGGTGACACCCCGGTGGTCTACAAGCCGGTGGCCGGCGAGGCCCCGCTATGGGACTTCCCTGCCGGAACCTTGGCCCGCCGCGAGGTGGCCGCGCACCTGGTGTCCGAGGCGCTGGGCTGGGACATCGTGCCGCGCACCTGGCTGCGCGACGGGCCCTTCGGCGAGGGCATGGTGCAGCTCTGGCAGGAGCAGGACCCTGAGCAGGATGCTGTGGACCTGTTCCCGGCGGACGAGGTGCCGGCCGCGGGGTGGCTGACGATCCTGGAGGGTGAGGACGAGGAGGGGAATCGGCTGGTCCTGGCCCACGAGGACTCGGCGGCGCTGCGCCGGATGGCGGTGTTCGACGTGATCGTGAACAACGCCGACCGCAAGGGCGCGCACATCCTCGCCATGCCCGACGGGCACCGCCACGGGGTGGACCACGGGCTCACGTTCCATGTGGCGGATAAACTGCGGACCGTGCTGTGGGGATGGATCGGCGAGGAGCTGAGCGACGAGGAGCGCGACGGCGTCGGCCGGATTCTCGACGGGCTCGACGGTGAGCTGGGGCGGGGGCTGGCGGAGCTGCTGGGTGCCGAGGAAGTCGAAGCCCTTGCCGAACGCTGTGCCCAGTTGCTCGACGACGGGATCTTCCCTGCCCCGAGCGGGCTGACGCCGGCCGTGCCCTGGCCGCTGTTCTGACGGGCCTGAGGCGTCAGCGCGTCCGGCTGATCGTGAAGTCCAGCGAGTTCTCGCCGACGGCGCGGCACAGCAGCGCGCTGTCGCCGATCAGGAGCGTCTGCCCCGCTTCGCAGGAGTAGGTGCCCCCCTCGGTGCCGCCGACGGAGAAGGTGGCCGTCCCCTCATCGCTCGCCGTCTCGAGCCGGAGTCGCTCGCCGACGCCGCCGAGGATCGGACCGTAGACGGGGAAGGGCAGGTCCTGGAACGCGTTGCCTGACACGGAGATCTCGCAGCTGCGCAGGGTGGTGTCTGTGGAGCACGTCGAAGTCCACGTCTGCGTCTGGTACCCCACGAGGGCCGCGGCGGTCAGGCCGAGGCCCAGGAGCGAGGTGGTGACTCGTGTGCGCACGGCGCCCACCCGATCGGAGATCCCAGCGGGCGTCCAGCGCGGCCGCAGGGACGGCGGGTGCACTCAGTCCACGAGCCCCGCCGCGGCACCGGCCGCGCGGTAATCCGCGGCGAGCGAGTCCAGGGTGGCGTGGGCGTTGAGCCCGCTGGGGTTCGGCGCCACGAACAGCCGCGTGCCCGGCCACGGTGTCTGCTGCTCTCCCAGCGCCGCCTTCGGGCGTCCGAACGCCTGCCGGTAGGCCGTCACCCCCAACACGGCGACGACGGCCGGCGCATGCGCGGCCACAAGCACGTCCAGGCGGGCGGGGGCGGCGGCGAGATCCTCCGCGGTGAGCTCGTCGGCGCGGGCGGTGGCCCGCGGGACGAGGTTGGAGATCCCGATGCCGCGGGCGTGCAGCTCGGCGAGGTCCTCGGCCTTGTAGCCGTCGGAGGCGTCGATCAGGTGTCGGGTGAGCCCGGCGCGGTGCAGGGCCGGGTAGAAGCGGTTGCCGCGGCGGGCGAAGTGCGCACCGGTGGCGGCGGTCCACAGGCCGGGGTTGATGCCGATGAACAGCAGCCGCAGCGGGTCCGGCAGCAGGTCGGGGACGGTGCGGTCGCGGAACTGCTGGAGCTCGGCCTGGGTGAAGCGCATGTCAGTAGTGATACCTCGCCTGGAGGATGATCAGGTCCTCGCCGTCGACGAGGTAGACGAGCCTGTGCTCCTCCGTGATGCGCCGGGACCATGCCCCGGCCACGCCGTACTTCAGCTGCTCGGGCTTGCCGATCCCCTCGAAGGGATCACGCAGGGCGGCGTCGATGAGGGTGTTGATCCGTTTGAGGACCTTGCGGTCCGTGGTCTGCCAGTGCGTGTAGTCCTCCCAGGCGGAGCGGTCCCACACGAGGCGCACTCAGGCGTCCCCGTCCAGGCGGTCCAGTGCGTGCTCCTCAACGCTCCCTGCGCGGGCGCGCTCGTAGGCGTCCAGCAGCCGGCGGGCGTTGGCCGGGGAACGGAACAGGTAGGCGGTCTCCTGCCAGGCCGCGTACTCGTCCGCGGGCATGAGGACGGCGTTGCCCCTGCGGGAGACGATCTCCACGGCCTCGCGGTCCGCGTTCACTCGCTCGATGAGCGGGAACAGGGTCTTGCGCGCTTCACTGGCACTGATGGACATGCGGGCCTCCTCAGGCGCGTCGTGGTACCTGCTTATGGTACCAGTCGGCCCATGCAGTCCAAGAGGCACCTGGAGGACGCGGAACTCGTCGCCTACGGGGTCTGTGAGCGCGGCCCGATGAAAATCCTCGCGGAAGCAGCAGAGGTAGTCGCCAGACACGCTCAGGGAATCCCTGTCGCGCGCATAGTGCGCGACGCACCCGTCAGCCGCAACACCACCTACAAGGCACTCAGAGAGGCGCACAGCGCGGTAGAGGGCACAAGGGCACCATCGGGCGGCTGAAAGTCTCCGAGGGCGGCAGACGGGCGCAGGCATCCGCATGAGAATGGGTTACGAACCTGATAGCAATATTATTCTGTTAGAACACGAACCCGTTAGGAGATCGGGATACGACGCTGCCGGTCATAGTGACACCGCCAACAACCGATCGCTTTTCACTAAGCTCAATTGTAGCATCGGCAACATTCATGGTTACTGACGCCGTGACGAGCGGAAACTTCATATCCGCATGAATTGATAGAAGGCGCGGGTGTGCCTTGAATAGCTCACTGGGCATTTTCCACTCTTTAAAGCGGATTTCAAATTTATCGCCGTTCGCGTATGCAACCTTTAGCCTATCGCCATTAGTGTTGCACTTAACATCAATTGGATTGCCGAGGATCCGCCAGTCGTTTCTATCCAGCCACGCTCGCGGTTCATCCGATTTTGTCAACATTTGTACGCTCAGTAATAAATGACCTCCCGCGTCTCGACTAAAGTAAATAACGGGTGCCCCGTTAAACACAACCATGTTGGGCACTTCGTGATAATAGTTACCGCCGACGATTGCGACAATCTCGTGTCGCATCCAGTCGAATCGCCCCTCCACTCCGTGCGTCCTATTGGATTTCAACTTACGGCATTGTTCAACCGTCAGCGAGTTAGCTCGCGCATGGTGAATTGGGCATAGCGCAACCATTCCCTCGGGTCGATGATGCGCCTCCTCATGGAACGGGGGGTCAAAATGATGGTATTCGAGGTATGGAACACCACATCTATCCCACGGGCAACCAAAACCGACTTCGCTACGCAGTTGGCGACGCACACTCTCGGGAATATGTCTGCCCACCTGCTTGCCGTCTGCGCTCATTGATGTAAGCCCTCCGCTTTGCTTGTCAAGTATTTGCCTCAGCAGCTCGGCTGCATCATCCCACACAGCAGCCCCGCATGTTAGATGACCCACTCAAGCCAAATGCCATACGCCCTCAGCGCCTCACGCAGCTACTCCTGCTCCCCCACCGACACCCGTAGACCCCCACGCGCTCTGAACGCGCTCTCAACGCGTCAGCGAGGCACACAGCGCCGCGTACGATGAAGCCCCCGCCGATCGTCTTGAGCGAGGGCTTCGTCACACGGCGAGCAATCACGCACTTCCAACGCAACAGCCCCTCTAACGCACCAAGCGCGTAAGACGAGAACCCCATCATCCTGCGGATTCTATGGGTGTCAAAAGTTGAACCGGAACTCCACCGAGTTCCGGCACATACCAACCTTTAAGCTGCTCGATGTGCGAAGTGGTGTTCACTCGGCTAGGGCACGAGCTTGAGGTCGGGCTTCGGCTCGGCGGCCAGACCAGAGCGTTTAGGCTCGGGCCAACTAGGCAGGTCTACGGCGTGCCCTCCGTACGCGAACACGGTCTGCGACGCGAGGTCGCAGCATGCCTGAATGAAACCCTCGGCACCCATCAGGCGCATCGAGTTCCTACCGTCGGCAAGCGGCCACAGCGCGCCCGACTTGTTCGAAACCGAGCGAGGGTCTTGACCATGGTTCAAAAGATCTCGGAGCATTTTCATGTCAGCAAGATAGGCATTGAGCTGTTGCGTTCCCGAGTACACGACCCAACGAGAGCGCCGTCCAGGTCGATCCTGAAGAAGTGCTCGGGTTCGCACAGCCCAATCGTTCGTGAAGAGAGCAACGCCCTGCTTTGCGCCGGCGTCACGGAGCCTGCCGGGATTCATAGGGATGACGCGGGTGTCGTCATTGCCTCTCAAGATGTCATTGAAGAATGCCTCGATCGCCCCATAAGACATCGTGAACACCGCCCAACGCAGGGCATGCTGCTTCTTCGACTGTCCAAGTCTATTGCCGTCGTCATCGTGCAGCTGGTCAATATCGCGATGAAGGGTGACGAGGCGACAGGGGTTCGCAAGGCCACCGGCAAGTTGCTGGGCAGCATCAATCACGCGAGGCAACCTTACATGCGCCTCCATAGGCACGCTCCTTCCGTTCGGAAACCAGGCTGGCATCGCGATCCGACCTAGCTCGGATCATCCTCCGAGAACAGCCCCTCCGGCAGGACGTCTGCGTGGTGCTCGCGCAGATACCTCTTGACATCGATGAGAGAGGCATCGTGCTGCAATCCGCGCTTGTAGTAGAGCAAGCGCTGGTCCGCGGACTCGAGGATCTCCGACCAGCGACGCACCCAGACCCTGTAGCGCAGCGGGGAGTTCGGGTCGAGCTCGGACTCGTCGAGCAGCCCCGACTCACGGCCACGCTGGTTGATGTCGCGCCGCAGGTCGTTGCTGTAGTCGTTCACGACGAGCACGAAGTCCCAGACGGTGTGGGTGCCGGCAAACTGCGGATCTTCGACGATCGCGCGCGCATAGCCCTTGATCTGGTTGGCCTCCTTGTACGACGCAACCACGGATGGGGCCTTCAGCTCCACAACCAGGTGCCGCTTCGTCTCGTGCTCGGGTGCCGCTAGCGAGAACATCAGGTCCAGGCGGCCCTGGCTGCCGTCGGTCTTGGTGACCTTCGTGGTGGGCTCACCCTCGCGGCCAAGCATGCTGAGGTGCTGCTCGAGCGCTCGGGTAAGACCTATCTCAGAGCTCATCATGTTGAACTGCTCCCCGAATACCCAGCTCTCGCGCTCGAGGATCTTGTGCAAGTGGTCGCGCTCCTTGACCAATCCCTTAGCTTCGGGGTTGAACACGATCTCGCGAAGAGCGCTCAGGAAGTCCAGGCGGTCGGTCACATCGGTGGTCGCCCGAATGAGCCTTGAGAGCGGCGTGCGCTTAAGCAGCCGATCGAGCTCTTCGCTCTCGCCTTCGGTGAGCCCGACGTACTGATCCAACAGCGTCTTCACTCCATCGGGGTTCCGCTGAAGTGTGTCCTTGAGCAACCCCAACGTCAGCTTCTCCTGGCCGCGGGTCTTGGGGATGCGCCGGCGTACAGCGGTCGCGACGACATCGAAAGTCGCTCGCTCAACCACTTCCTCCTCCGAGGCAGGATCACCTTCGTAGGGGTAGGTCTTGGTCTCTTTCCAGCGTCCGACGAGCTCGCGACGCTGCTCGGCACGGCGAGCCTCGAAGTGGTCTTCGAGCGTGGAGTCCACGACCTGCATCAGGGATCCGAGCAGGGAGGTCTCCTGCTCCATATCGATCAGCAGCAGCTCGTTGGCGTGCTCCGCCATCTCGTCCCACAGGACGTAGGCAGCGAAGTTGAAGTCGGCGAAGCGCCTGATCGGCGTCTCGTCGACGGGAACGCCCTTCTCGTCGCAGAGATAGAGTGTCCGGCCTTTCACGTCCCGCCACTCGACGACCTTCAACGCGGCTCGGCGCTCGACGCCGTCGCAGGACCACTTCAGCTCGTGCTTCGTCTGGCGCTCGATGCTTGCGGCGGGGTCGATCTTGACACCGTCGTACCGGACTTCGATCGTCGGGAAAGTCAGCAGATGCAAAGCGAGAGCAGCACCAATACGCGGCCGCGCAGCGTCGCCTTCGAGGCGGCCGAGCGAGTCGCGGCCTTCCGCTCGGAACTTGGTATAGGTCGGTCCCTGGGCATCGACAGGATCGGGGCCGGAGAAGTCGTTGCGATGATCGATGGTCGACGATACGCGAGTCTTCTTGAACGTGCCCGTGGCATCCTGGCCCACGGTCTCCCATGTGATGCGGGTTCCCAGCGCGAAGGCACGCAGACGCCCCTGGCCAAGCCTGCCGTGAAGGGGCCGCTTCTCACGCTCCGTGACGCGCGCCCCGAGCTTCCAGGAGTTCCCCACCCACTTGAAGTCCTGCTCGACGCGTTCCGGGCTCATGCCGAGGCCGTCGTCGTGAACGGTCACGCCGACAATGCCGTCTGCGGCGTTGCGGTCGAGAGTGACTGACACCTTATTGGCGTCAGCATCAAGGCTGTTCCAGATGAGCTCGATGACCGCTCGGACCGGATCAGCCTCGCCGGCCAGGCGCTGGACCAAGTCATTTCCAGCGGTGAGGGTAATCCGAGGCATGAACTCAGTGTGCCAGTAGACGGCGACACGCGCCGCGACCGCGGAGCGGCTCGCAGGCGGTCCACGACCACCGTATGCTCTCGCTCCGCTGCCCAGCGAAGAGCCCTACTCCAGCGGCTGGATCCTAGGGTTGGACCGTGGCGGCAGATCCCAGCCGTGACGTGCATGGATGTCCTGCACCAGCTCTTCCGCGTTGGCCTGGAGCTTGGCAAGGGCTTCCGCGTCGTGACCGGCTGACCGGAGATGGCGCAGGTTGCTGCTCAGCGCGTGTGCCCAGCTCATCAGCGGCTCAAGGTTCGCCACCCGTCGCTCCACTGTGTCACCCGGTTTGGCTGCCTCCATCACCTGCCGGCCAATGGTCGCGCCCAGCGTGCGCTCGGCCTCCAGCCACGAGTCAATTCCATCCCACCCGTCGAGCTGGTCCACGAGCGCGATCGCGGTAATGCGCAGATTGGCCAGCCGCTCTCCCACGGGCTCCGCCGTGGGGTCGAACCCGATGAGTCGTTGCACGGCTTCCTGCACAGCAAACCAACGAGCGTCTTCGGCGGCGTTGCGCGACTCTGCGAGGGCCTCCTTGGCACGCTTGTTCGCTTGGTACGTGCCAACGCCAGCGACGACCAGCGACAGGGCCGAGATCACCAGCGCAAGGACATCCATGGCTCAATCCTGCCATGTCGCTCAGACACGGTGGAGACGCTTCCGCCCATTGCCGGCGCGATGTATGCCGATTATGCGCCGAGGCGACGAGCGCGCGGGATCGCATGCTGGCAACGAGGTCTGGCCTGGCGGTCGACGGGCCCCGGCCATCATGCGACAGGACACCAGGGGCTGATGCACCCATAGGTGACATACGATCTGTGGTGTTCCCACACCGCAGGCAATGATGCGCACTGAAGCGCCCTGGGTTTCGTTCCGAGGTCAGGATGCAACGGGCGCTGAATCCTGATCGTGAGTGTAAGCCGCCTCAACCTCTGCGGGAGTGCGATAGCCAAGGGCCTCGTGGATACGGGTGGTGTTCCACCAGTGCCCCCCATGGTGGCCAGCTCGACCGCCTCGACGGACTCCCAGATCCGCTTGGAGTGGATGAGCTCGGCCTTATAGAGCCCGTTCACGGTTTCAGCCAGAGCGTTGTCATAGGAGCCGCCCACGGTGCCCACCGAGGCGCTCACCCCCGCCGTGATGAGCGCATCCGAGCAGGCCAAGCTGACGTACTGACTGCCGCGATCCGAGTGGTGCACCAGGCCTTGGCGGCCTCGGCTGGCGCCGCTGCTCACGAGGGCGTGCTCCAGGGCGAGCAACGGCAGTCCCGCGGTATGAAGGCTGCCCGAGACCGCCCATCCCACGATGCGCCGGGAGTAGACGTCGGTGATGAAAGCGACTCAAGCAGAACCCCGAGATCGTGCGCACGTAGGTGATGTCAGCGACCCAGAGCCGGTGTGGGCGCTCGGCAGTGAAGCGGCGCTCGACCAGATCCGGATGAGCATGCGGCACGCTTGCCGACCGTGTGGTGATCGGCTTGCGGCCGCGGCGCACTCCCTGCAGGTTGGCGGCACGCATGAGACGGGCGACCTGGTCCCGGCCGATCTCCCACCCGGCGCGGGCCATCGCGTGGTGCATCTTTCGCACCCCGTAGACGCTGTAGTTCTCCGCGTGGATCCGGCGGAGTTCCTCCACGAGGATCTCGTCCCGCAGCGTTCTCGAAGACCTGGGGCGTGTCTTCGCGGCGCGGTAGCTTACGTCGAGGTGATGAACCCACACTCTGTCGCACGCAGGGTGCGGCAGATGGCCTCGCCCCGAACTGATCGCGGTGTTCGTCGAGGAACGCGATCATCTCGTCGTGGGGCGGTCGAGTTCCGCTGCGAAAAAAGCCGAGGCGGCTTTGAGGATCTCGTTCGCGCGCCGTGCCTCGGCGAGCTCGCGTTTGAGCCTGCGGATCTCCTCCGCGGGGGTCTCTGAGGCCGGTGCCTGGGCTACTTCGTGGCCGTGGCGTTGGCACCACATCCGTAAGGTCTCTTCGCTGACATCGAGCTGCGGGGCTACCGCCCGGATGGAATGCGAACGGGGTCCTCCCTGGGCGGCTTGGCGTTCCAGGACCATCCTGACCGCGCGTTCACGCAGCTCGGGGCTGAACTTCTTGGGCATGTTCCGATTCTCCTTCGTTGGGATCGGAACGAAACCCAGGGCGCTTCAAGACGATGGTCATACTCCTGATGGGACTCACCTCCATCGTGTTCATCTGGATCCTCGACCTCGTCCTCGTCTGACCCCGTCACCTGACTCAGGAGATCCACGCGTGCAGCGCATCATCGTCATCCCAGACTCATTCAAGGGGGCCCTGTCGTCGCGGGAGGCGGGCTCCGCGATCGCAACCGGCCTCGCGTCGGTCACCGACGCCGAGGTCCTCGTGGTGCCCATCGCCGACGGCGGGGAGGGCACCGTCGAGGCCTTCGTGGCCGCCGTAGGGGGCGCCTTGCGATCCGCAACCGTCTGCGGGGTGTTCTACGGCGAACGCGTGCCCGTCCACTACGGACTGATCGACCCGGACGTGGCGGTGGTGGAGACCGCCTCATGTGCCGGGCTCCCTCTCGCCTCAGGACGCGAGGACACGGGACGGGCCACGACGTTCGGGGTCGGCGAGCAGATCCTCGACGCGGTGTCCGCTGGCGCGCGCAGAGTCATCGTCGGGGCCGGCGGGAGCGCCACGACGGACGGCGGCACCGGCGCTGCCGCAGCCCTCGGCGTCCGGTTCCTCGACGCCGCAGGTGAGGAGTTCGTCCCGACCGGCGACACCCTCACCCGGATTGCGCGGATCGACTCCACCCCGGCACGAGACCGGCTCCGCGACGTCGACGTGGAGGTGATGTGCGACATCAGCAACCCCCTCACGGGATCGCAGGGTGCAGCCCACGTGTTCGGCCCCCAGAAGGGGGCGGATCCTGCATCAGTGGCGAGCCTGGACACCGGACTGGTCCATCTCGCGGGCATCGTCGAGCGAGACCTCGGGGTCGCGATCGAGGCGCTCCCCGGTGCGGGAGCGGCGGGGGGTCTCGCCGGTGGCCTGCACGCCTTCATCGGGGCCACCTTGAAGCCGGGCATCGACGTCGTCCTCGAGACGGCGGGTTTCCACGACCTCGTGAAGACCGCTGACCTCGTCATCACCGGGGAGGGGCGCATCGACGGCCAGTCCTTGGCCGGGAAAGTGCCGATCGGCGTGGCCCAGGCCGTGCGTGCAGCAGGCCGCGTGATCCCGGTGATCGTCCTCGCCGGCTCCGTGGGACAGGACGCGGACACCCTCTACGACGAGGGCATCACCGCGATCGTGCCCATTGGCCGCGGGCCCCAGGACCTGGCGACAGCGATCCGTCGTACGGCAGAGGACCTGACCGCGACCGCCCGCGACGTCGGACGGCTGGTGATGGCCTGCTCCCCCGCCGACCTCACACGTTAAGGAGGGCGAGGACGGGCAGGGCCTCGTCCTGGCCCACGAGGACTCGGCGGCGCTGCGTCGGATGGCGGTGTTCGGCGTGATCGTCAACAACGCCGACCGCAAGGGCGCCCACACCCTCGCCATGCCCGGCGGGCACCGTTACGGGGTGGACCACGGGCTCACGTTCCATGTGGAAGACAAGCTGCGGACCGTGCTGTGGGCGTGGATCGGTGAGGAGCTGAACGAGGAGGAGCGCGACGGCGTCGGCCGGGTTCTCGAGGGGCTCGACGGTGAGCTGGGGCGAAGGCTCGGGGAGTTGCTCAGTGCCGAGGAGATCGGCGCCCTTGCCGCACGCTGTACCCACTTGCTCGACGACGGAATCTTCCCTGCCCCGAGCGGGCTGACGCCCGCCATTTCTTGGCCGCTGTTTTGAGGTGGGGAGCCCGTAAGGGCGAGGGGCGGAGAAGGTCGATCAGCGTGCGGTGTCCGTGTCCGCCAGCCAGACCGGTGGCGACGAGGGTGGCACTCATAGGCGGGCTCCTATACGCCGGCACAAGTCGACCGCAGCTTAGAATTATCCTAAGAAATCTACCTGTGTTCGATTACGTGCGCGATGCAACCCGTATATCATAGACGACTTTGCCGCCTCACGATTCTACTACTGCCATCACTGTCCCATCTCCGTCTACCGAGAGCCCTGACCCGTAAGTGCTCGTGGAAGGAACTCCACCCCCCAGCGCATCCCCGTTATTGCCCTGTTCAATTCGGGACCGAGCTCGGTCATACTCCTCAAAATCACCGTCACGCAGAGGTTGGATAACGTCGCCTAATACACCTAGAAAAATTCCACGTTTGGTGCCGGGAATTCTTTCGACCCTCCCAAATGCGCGACCAGCTTCTGTGTCAATACGGTAGTCCTCCTCCAAGCGAGATTCTGGAGCCGGCCACCGAGTATCATAGACGACCCGCGCGGCGGCAGCATCCCGGCTCCAGCCCACCGCCCTGACTGCACTCATTCCAGTGAGGTAGGCAGAAAGCTGCTCAGCCTCGAGCGATAACCGAGGATGAGAACTCTCCTCTCCATCATTAGGCAAAGATTCTGATGTGTTTGGGTCTTGACTTGCCTGGCCCGCTGGGAAGCTTTCTGCTTCCAATGAACCATCGCTCTTTTCGATCGCACCCGCCAAATTCGTCCGCCGCGATTTTTCACTCCAGGCGTTGAGGAGCTCGGTGATCTCCAAATTCGATGGAAGGCCTACTGTGAATACGCTCTCACCCGAACCAGGGGGGTCTATCGACCAAATTTCGACCTGGCCTCTACCTGTTACGGCACGCACTGCAAGCCCAGGCGGAGAATGCTTTGTACCAGCGGCATGCTTTGGATTTCCGCTGCCATTAGTCACGGTGACTGAGCCAAGCTGATCAAGGGCACCCCCTAATACACTCACATGATTCTTTCGGGTAGCCCCCTTGGTCCCCTTTGACTCTACCAAGCAAACTGTCCGAGAGCCCGGATATTGCGAAACAAATCCACTGGCCAACCAGTCCGGCCTTGAGCGGGCTCGTCGCGACTGAGGGGTAATCCCCATATAGCCATGTCCGTATCGCCCCGCGAGAGCTCCTTCTACATCATGGAATGTTACCCCTGAAGAAAGATGCGTTTTCTCCATCCAGATCCTTGCTGCAATCAACGAGAATGCAACGCCGAGTTCATCGGAAACCGCCGTCCGTCCATGTTCCACGTACCATGACGCTTGGGCCCCGCAGTGTAAACGATCGCCGACCTCGTCGAAAAAATTGAAATATTTAATGATCGGCCATAAAGTCGGGTCATAGGGCCCAACCAAGGGGGCCGGCGGAGTAATTGCCTTACCTAGCTGATGTAAAACATCAACTGCTTTCACATGAATAGATCCCGACAGTTCCTTGACACAAACCGGCCTCATCTTGTGCCGGAATTTGCCTGGCGGGGTCGCGCCAATTTCCTTGGCCAGCGATTTGCCGCTGACCCCAGTAACATAACCAGACGGATAGGAAACTGGAACGACTACTTTATGTTTATGCATGGCCGCCTCCAACCTGGGGAAGGTAATCGGATTGCCGTCGTGAGTGTCCAGCGTGGCTGAAACCCTGGAGCAAACATGAATAACGCTATTAAACGCCTGTGCAATCATTCCTTACAATCAATGAGTTCAATAATATTTCCATCGACCACAATCGTATTTCGATTGTAAATGACAGTAAATCTCACAGGCAGAGCCTATTCGAGCTTTTCGAAGGCCGGCTTAGGCGCGATAACGGGCATTCGTGTCTCATTAACCGTTAGCCATGCGGGAGCGTCGACTGAGAGCAACTTCTTGTTCACTGCGATCAGGTTCTGCTGAGCAGCATCGTTGAGCGCCTCTAGAATCTCCACAACCTTAACTGTCGCATATCGTTCTAGTTGTTGCTCGACTCGCTGTGCTTTGGCGCTGGGCTTGTAGTAGTAGGGGGCCCGGTCATGGCGCCCGACGGTCAGGATCGCCTCGGCGACCGCCTCGTATGCATCGTTAAACAGTCCCATAAAACCATCCGGGTCGGGAAGTGCAACCAGATGGAGTGTCTTCCAACGCTGGTACCCCGGCTCGAGGTCGACAGCCTGCGGAACGATAGCTACCCGTAGTCCTTGGCCATCCTCCAACTGGTGCCAGTTACTTTTGATTGTCGCTGCCGCATATTTCTGCAGGCCCTTACCCCCGAGGAAGAGATCGGTCTTCCAAACCTTCTTGATCCTTTTGGCCAGCTGCGGCTCACCGGCCACTCCTTTGGCAGCAACTGGAACCCAAGAGCCGAAAGCAAACGGCCTTCCGGAGCCATCGGGGAGTAAGACAGCCTCGCCGCCAGCATTTTTGACGACCGCATCGGTGAAGCCAAGATGTCTAGCTCGCTCATGTCCGAACATCAAGGAAGTGGGGCAGTCAATACTTGAGAAGGCACCAGGGCTGACTTTCCGGAGGGCGTGGGTAACATACTCGAGTACACGAGGCTCGCCGCCAGAGATTGCTTCGTGGATGGCCCACTCAAACCCATCACCACGTGCACCCTTGTCGCGGTGCAAACGCGCGACTTTTGATAGCTGACGAAACGTGACGTCGAGCCGATCACAGTTCAGATCTTCCAAGTCTGCCGATGACAACTCGTCGAAGTGTGCGCGCAGAACCGATCGAGAGACCGCATAAAGAGCTCGCCCGTATTCATCCACCGGCTCGGCCTGGCTAAGAAAAGTGACTTCCGCCATGAACTACTTCTCCCCCTAGTCGTCACACGTAAAATTGGAACTCCAGACCCTGACACTAGCTATTGTTATCCGCCGCTATGGCCCCTCCACCCGGCTCGCTTGAGAGCTTCGCGCCCGATCCCTCAGTTATGCCACTACGAATTGCCGTCGATAGGTCGTTGGCGGCAAAGAGGGTCCCTGAGCGAGTGTGTGGATACGCCCGAGCACCCGGGTCAGCCCCTGCTCCTGCTGGTGCGTTGCCTCGGCCTGCTGGCGGTAGATCTCAAGCGCCAGACCTACAGCAAGGATCGTCACCGCGCCGAAGACGAGCCTAAGAACATTCCACACCCAAGTTGCAGAATCACGCCACCACAGGGAGTAGGGGACTGCAGCAAGAACAGTTAGACCGGCCACGACGAAGGCTACAATTAAGGCGTAGCGCCACTTGCGGGAGAGCTTGGATTCGACCTCATCTTGGTCGCTGACAACCCGGGCGGTCTTGCCGCCCCGACCAGAACTCCTGGTTACTAGGCCTTGATTCAGCAGCGCGTCACGGACCGCGTAGTAGTGCCCCTTTTCGAGCCCGATTTCCGCCCGGATCTCTGAGTTAGTGCGTGGGGTGCCATCCACAGGCAGGGCAGCCAACAGGGCGTCGGCATGTCGTGCAACCTCATACCCAGCCGCTGGCCCGACTTTGTTCACTTTTTGCCTCCAGACGTCACACGTTGAACCGGAACTCCACCACGTCGCCGTCCTTCATGACGTAGTCCTTGCCTTCCATGCGCACCTTACCGGCGGCCTTGGCATCAGCCATAGAGCCGGCAGCGACCAAATCATCGAAACTCACGATCTCGGCCTTGATGAAGCCGCGCTGGAAGTCGGTGTGGATCACGCCGGCAGCCTCGGGCGCCGTCGCCCCCACCGGAATCGTCCAGGCGCGCGTCTCCTTCGGCCCCGCCGTCAGGTAGGTCTGAAGGCCCAGGGTGGAGAAGCCGACGCGGGCCAGCTGGTCCAGCCCGGACTCGTCCTGCCCGGCCATCTCCAGCATCTCGGCGGCCTCCTCCTCGGAGAGCTCCACGAGGTCGGACTCGAGCTTGGCGTCCAGGAACACGGCGTCGGCGGGGGCCACCAGATCGCGCAGCTCCTGCTGCTTGGCCTCGTCCCCCAGCACACCTTCGTCCGAGTTGAACACGTAGATGAACGGCTTGGCGGTGAGCAGGCTCAGCTCCCGCAGCCGGTCCATGTCCAGCTTGTCCTTGTCCTTCGCGGCGAAGATCGTCTCGCCCCGCTCCAGCACCGCGAGCGCGGCCTGGAGCGCCTCGAGGTCGGCGGGCTCCTTCTTCTTGCCCTTGACCTCCTTCTCGACGCGCGGGATCGCCTTCTCCACGGTCTGCATGTCCGCGATGATCAGCTCGGTGTTGATGGTCTCCATGTCCGAGGCCGGGTCCACCTTGCCGTCCACGTGGACGACGTCGCCGTCGTCGAACGCGCGCACCACCTGGGCGATCGCGTGGGCCTCACGGATGTTCGCCAGGAACTGGTTGCCTAGGCCCTCCCCCTCGGAGGCGCCCTTCACGATGCCGGCGATGTCCACGAAGGACACCGTGGCCGGCAGGATGCGCTCGGAGCCGAAGATCTCAGCCAGCTGCGGCAGGCGCTCATCCGGCAGGTTCACCACGCCCACGTTCGGCTCGATCGTCGCGAACGGGTAGTTCGCCGCGAGCACGGTCTGGCGCGTCAGCGCGTTGAACAGGGTCGACTTGCCCACGTTGGGCAGTCCCACGAATCCGATTGTCAAAGCCACAGTCCGGCAGTCTACCGGCGGGCCCGCCGCGGCGGAGGCGTCCCGCACCGGCCCCGCTCCGTGGGCAGAACCAGCATCCCCGCCCGCTCCGTGGGCAGGAAGCGCGCTCTCCCCTGTTTCGGGGGCAGAACCGGCAGGGTTTTCCCTCCCGGGGGCAGAAACCTTCGCTCTCCTGCCCACGGAACCCAGAGGCCCAGCCCCCCGCCCCCACGCGCCCACGGAACCCAGAGACCCGCACCACCCAGCACGCATCCCCGCCCAGATGACCGATCCGTAGGGTGGGCGGGCCGCCCAGACCCCGACGAGAGGAAGCACACCTGTGTCTGCCGACCAGAGGACGACAGCCGAGACCGCAGGGCCACCGGGTCCACCCCACGCCAAGTCCCCGCGGCACCGTGCGCCTGCGCTCCAACGACTACCGGGACAAGCCGGCCGTGGACCCGCGCTACTTCACCGACCCGGAGGGCCATGACGTGGCCGTCGCGGTGGCCGGCATCCGGCTGGCCCGGGAGATCGTCTCCCAGCCGTCCATGGCGGCGTGGGCGGGGCGCGAGCTGGCCCCGGGCGTGGACGTGCAGACCGATGAGGAGATCGCCGACTACGTGAAGCGGACCCACAACACCGTGTACCACCCGGTGGGCTCGGTGCGCATGGGCACCGACGACGACCCCATGAGCCCCCTGGACGCCCGCCTGCGCGTCAAGGGTGTGACGGGCCTGCGCGTGGCCGACGCCTCCGTGATGCCCGAGCACGTGACCGTGAACCCCAACATCACGTGCTTCATGATCGGCGAGAAGGCGGCACAGCTGATCCTGGCCGACCGCGCCTGACCACCACGCGGAAGCGGCGGGCCCCCCGGTGGGGACCCGCCGCAACTGCGTTCGGGGGCGGGCCGCGCGCCGGTCACGCGCGGCTCCGTCAGAGGGCGATCACTCGCCGGAGGTCTCGACGGCGGAGTCCTCCACTGCCTCACCCTCTACGGCCTCGCCCTCCACCTGGGCGGCGGAGCCGGTGTGCTTGACCTGGATCTTGCGCGGCTTGGCCTGCTCGGCCACCGGGATGGTCAGCAGCAGCACGCCGTCGCTGTAGTCGGCCTCGATCTTGTCCAGGGCCAGGCCCTGGCCGAGGTTGAGCTGGCGGGCGAAGGTGCCGGCCGGACGCTCCTTGGTGAGCCAGCGACGGTCCTCCCCGGCGGGGGCCTCCTTGCGCTCGGCGCGGACGGTGAGCGTGCGCTCCTCGACGTCCACGTCGATCGAGCTCGGGTCCACGCCCGGCAACTCCACCTCGGCGACGAACACGTCGCCCTCGCGGTAGAGGTTCATGGGCATGGAGGCGGCGCCGGAGGTGCGGGCGAAGCCGGTCATCAGGCGCTCCATCTCGCGGAACGGATCAATGGGACGAGCCATGGTCGATCACTCCTCATGCAGGGCGGGCCGCTCCGGTTGAGCGGCGACTGTCCTGTGCAACGCCGTCCCCCCACGGGGTATTCCACGGAGTTGAGTCAGCCCCGCTCAACCCTGTCCAGGGCGGTCCGGAACGCCGTCTCCGCCTCCTTCCCGTAGGGCACGAACAGCACCTCGTCCACGGTGCCGCCCACCTCGTCCGCCATCGCGTGGCAGGTCTCGACGGCGATCCGCGCCGCGTCCTCCATGGGCCAGCCGTAGATCCCCGCGGAGATCGCCGGGAACGCGACCGTCCGGGCGCCGAGCCCGGCCGCCACCTTCAGGGACTCGCGGTAGCACGAGGCGAGGGTGTCGGACTTGTCGATCGTCTTCGCCCACACCGGGCCCACCGTGTGGACGACCCAGCGGGCCGGGAGGCGGCCCGCCGTCGTCGCCACGGCCTGCCCGGCGGGCAGCCCGTCCGGCAGCTCGGTCTCGCGCAGGCGGCGGCACTCGGCGAGGATCTCGGGCCCGCCGCGCCGGTGGATGGCCCCGTCCACCCCGCCCCCGCCGAGCAGGGTGGAGTTGGCGGCGTTGACGACGACGTCGGCGTGCGTGGCCGTGATGTCCCCGGGGGCGATGGTGAGCTGCATGGGCTCACGCTAGGCACGGGTGGGCGCCGTCGGACAGGGCCGGTAGCCTCGGCCCCATGAGCACCCCGACGCCCACCGGACCGACCCCCACGCCTCCCGGCGGCGAGCTGCTGCCGCTGATCAGCCTCGCGGTGGAGCACGTGTTCGACACGCTCGGCCGGCAGTCCGTGTTCGCCCCCACGATCCTCGCCGTCGCCGCCGACGGCCAGCGCGGCATGTGGGAGCACCCGGACCTCGAGCCCGAGCAGGCGGCCGCCACGGTCGCCACGATCAGCCCGCGCCCCACACGGGCGGTGGCCGTGTTCGACGGCGAGATCGAGACGGCGGACGGACCCCGCCCGGCCGTCGCGGTGGAGGCCTTCGACGCCGCCGCCCTGGCCTCGACCCGCATGGTCTTCCCGTATCTGCCCGGCGTGGCCGCGGCAGGCATCGCCGCCCGCGTCGACGGCGACCCGCAGGTCGTGGCCAACGGCCCCAACCCGCTCTTCGGCTGAGCCGCCCGCCACGACGACGGCGCGCCGCCGCCTAACGTGTCCCTGCGGCCTGCGAGGGTGGGGGCATGGAGATCCTCAGCCTGCTGCTCGCCCTCATCCTCGGACTCGTGCTGGGCGCCCTGGTGGGCGCGTGGCTCATGTGGCGCCGGGCGGCCGGCGGCGGTGAGGAGGCCCGCCGGGCCCAGGCCGAGCTGGCCGCGCTGCGCACCGAGCACCAGGGGGCACGGGAGGAGCTCGCGGCCGCCCGGGCGGAGCAGCGGGCGCTCACGGCCGCGCGCGCCGAGGACGCCGAGCGCCAACGCGCGGAGTCCCAGGTGATGTCCACGCTCGCGCCGTTGGGCCAGCGGCTGGCGGCCCTCCAGGAGCAGGTGAGCGTGCTGGAGCGGGATCGGGCGTCCCAGTTCGGCCGGCTCGGGGAGCAGCTCCGCGCCGCCGCGGCCACGGACCGGGACCTGCTGAACCAGACCACGTCGCTCATGGCCACGCTCAAGTCCACCTCCGCGCGAGGCCACTGGGGCGAGGCGCAGCTGCGGCGGGTCGTCGAGGCGGCGGGCATGCTCCACCACGTGGACTTCACGGAGCAGGCCACGCTGTCCGGCAGGGACGGCGAGCGCCTCCGCCCGGACCTCGTGGTGTCCCTGCCCGGCGGCAAGGCCATGGCCGTGGACGCCAAGGCCCCCATCGGGGACGCGCTGGCCGCCGAGGCCCTCGCGGACGAGCCCGGCGAGGAGGCGTACGAGCGGCGTCAGGCACTCGCCGCCCAGCACGCCGCGGCCGTGCGCCGCCACGTGGACCAGCTCTCCGCAAAGTCCTACTGGGCCGGCCTCGAGCACTCCCCCGAACTGGTCCTGTGCTTCCTGCCCGCCGAGTCGCTCCTGGCCGCGGCCCTGGACGCGGACCCCGGGCTGCTGGACCACGCGTTCTCCCGGAACGTCGCGCTCGTCGCCCCCGTCTCCCTCCTGACCGCCCTGAAGTCCGTGGCCTACGCGTGGCGGCAGGACACCCTGGCCGAGAACGCCCACACCGTGGTGGCCAGCGCGAAGGACCTCTACGAGCGCCTCGGCACGCTCGGCACCCACCTGGACCGCATGGGCGGCTCCCTCAAGACCGCCGTGGACCGCTACAACCAGCTCGTCGGCAACGTCGAGTCGCGCGTGCTCCCCGCCGCCCGGCGCCTCCGCGACGCCGACCCGGGCCTGGCCCCCACGCCGGACATCCGCACGCTCGAGTCCGCGCCCCGGCCCCTGGCCGCCCCGGAACTGGTCGCGGGCGTGGAGGAGGACGAGCTGCGCCGTCGTCGGGCGGAGTCGGCGCGGGAGTCGTGAGCGGGGCCGGGCGGGTGGGCCGTCGCGGGCCCCGACGTCGTCTTTCCGTGTCCCGGGCCACTTGCTACCGTGAAACTCACAGAGAATTGCCAGGCCGCGCCAAGGGCCTGACCTGAGGAGGAGGCCCCCCATGGAGTCCCGATCGATCCCCCCGCCGAGCAACGTCAACGAGCACGTCTCCCGCTTCGACCCCCGGGCGGCCGCCCAGGAGTTCGAGCACGAGCTCTCCCCGGGCATGCGTGACGAGCCGCTGTCCGGCGGCGAGAACGTCAAGCGCATCATCGGCCTCGTGGCCGGCCCCCTGCTCGCCGTCGCCCTGTTCCTGCTGATGCCGGGCGACCTCGGCGTCTGGCCCCGCCTCGTCGCCGCCACCGCCGTGCTCATGGCCGTGTGGTGGATGACCGAGGCCCTGCCCATCCCCGCCACCGCCCTGCTGCCGCTCGTCATCTTCCCGCTCGGCGTGCCCGCCGAGGAGTCCGACGGCGGCATCACCTTCGACGCCGTCGGCGCGAGCTACGGCAACAACATCATCTTCCTGTTCATGGGCGGTTTCATGCTCGCCCTGGCCATGCAGCGGTGGAACCTGCACCGGCGCATCGCGCTCGGCGTCCTGAAGTTCATGGGCGCCAGGACCGTGAACCTCGTCCTGGGCTTCATGATCGCCACCGGGTTCATCTCCATGTGGGTGTCCAACACCGCCACCGCCGTGATGATGCTCCCCATCGGCGTGTCCATCCTCGTGCTCGTCCAGCGCTACGGCACGGACGGCGCCCTGACCGCGGACGAGGCAGCGGGCCAGGCCGACCGCCCCGCCGCGCCCGCATCCGCGCCCGGCGAGGCCCCCACGCAGGCCGAGATCCGCTCCCTCACGAAGACGAACTTCGGCACCGCGCTCATGCTCGGCATCGCCTACGCCGCGTCCATCGGCTCGCTCGGCACCATCATCGGCACCCCGCCCAACACCCTGCTCGCGGGCCACATGGCCGCCGAGCACGGCGTGGAGATCGGCTTCGGCCAGTGGATGCTGGTCGGCGTGCCGATCGCCGTCGTGCTGCTCTTCGCGTGCTGGTTCCTGCTCACCCGCGTGCTGTTCCGCCCGGAGATCGACGTGGTCCCCGGCGGCCGCGACCTGATCGCCACCGAGCTGGCCCGCCTCGGCCGCATGAGCGCCCCCGAGGCCAAGGTCCTCGCCGTCTTCATCCTCGCCGCGCTGGCCTGGATCACCGTGCCGCTGATCTCCGAGTACGTCCTGGACCTGACGTCCCCGCTGCTCTCGGACGCGGCCATCGCCATGGTCGTCGGACTCATCCTGTTCCTCCTGCCGGCCGGCGGCGGGGCCGGGCGCGGCGTGCGCCTGCTCGACTGGGAGGCCGCGAAGGAGCTGCCGTGGGGCGTGCTCCTGCTATTCGGCGGCGGCCTGGCCCTGTCCGGTCAGTTCTCCAAGTCGGGCCTGTCCACGTGGCTCGGTGAGCAGGTCAAGGGCCTCGGCGACATCCCCGTGTGGGTGCTCGTGGTGATCGCCGCCGTCGGCATCCTGCTGCTGACCGAGATGACCTCGAACACGGCCACCGCGGCCACGTTCCTGCCCGTCGCCTCCGGCGTGGCCCTGGGCACCGGCGTCGCCCCGCTCATGCTGGCCGCGCCCGTCGCCCTCGCCGCGACCTGCGCGTTCATGCTGCCCGTGGCCACCCCGCCGAACGCCATCGCGTACGGCTCCGGCTACGTGACCATCGGCCAGATGGTGAAGGGCGGCGTGTGGCTGAACATCATCGCCGTCGTGCTGATCTCCATCGCGTCGATGACCCTGCTCGTCTGGGTCTTCGGGCTCTGAGTCCCTGACCACCCGCCGGCCCGGAACGCCGAGGCCCGGGCACGCCGAGGCCCGCAGACGCGCCGCTACGCCGGCGTCGTGACGGCGAGTCTGCGGGCCTCAGCGAGGAGACGAGGGGCGCGGTCAGGCCTCGGCGTCGCGGCGGCGTCCGCCGAGCGAGCGGGACTCGTCACCCACCCGCTTGAGCTCGGCGCGCAGCTCCTTGGGCAGGGAGAAGATGATGTCCTCCTCGGCGGTCACCACCTCGTCCACCTGCCCGTAGCCGTACTCGGCGAGCAGCGCGAGCACCTCCTGGACCAGCACCTCGGGCACGGACGCGCCCGAGGACAGGCCCACGGTGGCCACGCCCTCGAACCAGGACTCGTCCACCTGGTTGGCGAAGTCGACGCGCTCGGCGCGGGAGGCCCCGTACTCGGCGGCGACCTCCTTGAGGCGCACCGAGTTCGAGGAGTTCGCCGAGCCCACGATGATCACCAGGTCGCACTCCGGCGAGATCGACTTGATGGCCGCCTGCCGGTTGGAGGTGGCGTAGCAGATGTCGTCCGAGGGCGGGTCCTGCAGGTTCGGGAACCGCTCGCGCAGCACGGAGACGATCTCGAGGGTCTCGTCCACGGAGAGCGTGGTCTGGGAGAGCCAGATCAGGTTGTCCGGGTCCTCCACCTGGACGGTCCGGGCCTCGGCGACGTCGTTGATCACCGTGGTGTGCTCGGGCGCCTCGCCGAACGTGCCCTCGACCTCCTCGTGGCCCTCGTGGCCGATCAACAGGATCTGCTTGTCCTGCTTGGCGAAGCGCACGGCCTCACGGTGCACCTTGGTCACCAGCGGGCACGTGGCGTCGATGGTGCGCAGGTTGCGCTGGGCGGCCTCCTCCACGACGGCCGGGGACACGCCGTGCGCGGAGAACACGGTCAGGGCGCCCTCGGGCACCTCGTCCAGCTCGTCCACGAACACCACGCCGCGCTCGGTCAGGGTGTCCACGACGTGCCGGTTGTGGACGATCTCCTTGCGCACGTACACGGGGGCGCCGTGGTGCTCGAGGGCCTTCTCGACGGCGACGACGGCGCGGTCCACGCCGGCGCAGTAGCCACGGGGGGTGGCCAGCAGCACGCGCTTCTCACCGGACACGGGCGCGGCCGCCTCGACCTCCTCACGGGGACGACGAACGCGCGGGACCTGCGGCATCCCGAGGCCGACGGCGGACGGACGGGCGGAGACGGAAGGAGCGGACATGCCCTCCATGCTATCGGCCGGGACGCAGACCGGGCCCGGGCTTCGCCGCGGGCTCAGCGCGACGTGACGTCGGCGGCGGTGTGGGAGCGGCCCCCCGCGGGGGAACCGTCCGCCCGGGCGGCACGGACCCGGCCACGCCGAGCGACCCCGAGCTCGGCCAGGGCCAGCAACAGGCCCGCGGCCAGCACGATCCAGCCCAGGGTGGTCAGGGTCTGGGGGTAGGGGGCGACGGCGGCCGCGAACGCCGGGCCCGCGGCCTCCTCCATCTGCTGGACGAACGCGGCCACCCCCGGGGAGGCCCCCTCGGGCGCCGTGAGGTGGACCGCGTCCGGCCCCAGGCGGGCGCCGCCGATCAGCCCGCCGGCCAGGGCGACCGCACCCGCCACGGCCACGGCGAGGCCCCGCCGCCCTCGGGGGGCGAGCAGCAGGGCGCCCACGAGCGCCAGCACGGAGGCCGCGGCGGCCCAGCGCCAGTGCGTGGAGGCGTCCACCCAGCGGTGCACGGTGGCCCGGTCCGTGCCGGCCAGGGCGTCGATGCGCGCGTCCATGCGCAGCGCGGTGCTGTCCCGCAGGTCCGCAGCGCGGTCGTACAGAGGCGCCAGCAGGGTGTCCGCGGCCCAGTCGCCGACGTCCGCGCCCACGATCCTCTCCAGCAGCGCCTGCGCGGGCAGGTCGAACCGGTCCTCGCGCAGGTCACGTTCGATGTCGCCCAGGGCGGCGGTGATCCCGGACTGCGCGACGGGACCGAACGGGATGGTCACGTCCGCGCCCGAGCCGGGCTCGTCCGCGCCCTCCGGGTCCTCGAGCTGGGCGAGCCAGGCGCGCCGGGCCTCGTCGGCGGTGTCGGACCAGCCCTGCACCACCTGCGGGTCGTCCGCCACGCGCTGGGCCAGCGGGCGCAACAGGTCCTCGGCCGCCTGGGCCAGCGGGCCCGGCACCTGCTCGGGGACGGCGTCGTGCACGACGTCGTCGATCACCCCCGGCACGGCGGCGCGGACCTCGGGGTCCACGGCGACCTGCTCCGTCACCCCGCGCACCAGCTCCGGGCGGTGCGTCGCCTCGTCGACGAGGGCGCCGGCCGTCGCGAGCACCGCCAGCAGGCCCGCCAGGGCTGCGAGGAGGAGGCTGAGGGTGGTGCGCATGGGGTCCTTTCCATTCCGTTCCGACCCCGTCGAGCGTACCGATCCTGGCCGGAGGTTCCCCGGTCTGAGCGCCCGACCGGGTCGGCGGCGGCCCCGGGGGGACACCGGGACGCCGTCTTGCGCGTCCGGCGAGGGCGGTACGGTGGGCCCGTGCCCGGGTGGACCGGGCGCGGACAGGAGGGACCCGGATGGACCAGCCCGTGACCGAGGGCGCCTCGGCGGCGTCGGACGTGCCCGTCTCCGCACCCGCTCGTGCGGGCGAGACCTCCGCCGAGCAGCCGTGGCCCCTGCGCCGGCTCTCCGAGAACCTCAAGGCCCACATCGAGCGCGCCCCCGCCACGTGGATCGAGGGCCAGCTGATCGAGTTCAAGAACAACCGCGGCAACGTCTACATGACCATGCGGGACCTCGAGGAGGAGGTCTCCCTGCCGCTCACCGCCTGGCGGAACGTCGCCATGACCCTGGACGGGAGCGTCCAGCAGGGCTCCCGCGTGGTGGCGCGCGTGAAGCCGAACTTCTGGCTCAAGGCCGGGCGCCTGTCCATGAACGTGCAGGAGATGCGCCCGGTCGGCCTCGGCGACCTGCTGGCCCGCGTGGAGCTGCTGCGCCGGGCCCTCGCCGAGGAGGGGCTGACCTCCCCCGCGCGCAAACGGCCCCTGCCCCTGCTCCCCCACCGGATCGGGCTCATCACCGGCCGCGACTCGGACGCGAAGAAGGACGTGCTGCGCAACACCCTGCTGCGCTGGCCCGCCGCCGAGTTCGAGATCCGTGAGGTCGCCGTGCAGGGCGCCGAGGCCCCGCGGCAGGTGGCCGCCGCGCTCGCCGAGCTCGACGCCGACCCGGCCGTGGACGTCATCGTCATCGCCCGCGGCGGCGGCGCGCTCGAGGAGGTCGTGCTCCCCTTCTCGGACGAGGCACTGGTGCGCGCCGTGGCGGCGGCGCGCACGCCCGTCGTGTCGGCGATCGGCCACGAGGCGGACCGCCCGGTCCTCGACGACGTCGCCGATCTGCGCGCCTCCACGCCCACGGACGCGGCCAAGCGGATCGTCCCGGACGCGGCCCAGGAGGCCGCGGGACTCGCCGACGCGCGCCTGCGGCTGGCCGCGGCCGTCGAGCGTCGCGTGCGCGCCGAGGCCGAGGGGCTCGCGGCCCTGCGCTCCCGGCCCGTGCTGGCCCGCCCGCACGTGATGGTGGACACGCGGCAGGAGGAGACGGACCGGTGGCGCGAGCGCGGCCGGTCCGCCCTCGGCCATCGGCTCGTCCGGGAGGAGGACGCCCTCACGCAGCTGCGCGCCCGCGTGCGCGCCCTGTCCCCGCAGCGCACCCTGGACCGCGGCTACGCGGTGGTCCAGCACGCCGGACAGGTCGTGCGCGAGGCGGACCAGGTCGCCACGGACGACCGACTCGACATCCTCGTGGCGGCCGGGCGGATCGCCGCGGACGTCGTCGCGACGCATCGGACCACCCCGACCCCATCCCACGAGAGGACACGACAGGCATGAGTGAGCAGGGCATGGAGCAGACGCAGGATGCGGGCCGCCCGAGCGGCGTGGAGGGCTTCACCTCCGCGGACGTCTCGGACGTGGCCCGGATGAGCTACGAGCAGGCGCGCGCCGAGCTGGTGGAGACCGTGGGGAGGCTGGAGGCCGGTGGCGCCGGCCTCGAGGAGTCCCTGGCCCTGTGGGAGCGCGGGGAGGCGCTGGCCGACCGCTGCCAGGCCTGGCTCGACGGCGCCCGCGCCCGCCTCGACCAGGTGCGCGGCGAGGCCGCCCCCGACGCCGACTGATCCCGCCCCCCACTTTCGTTCGGGAAACGGCGGCCTCCGCGGCGCTTTCGTTCGAGAAACGGCGGCCTCCGCGGCGCTTTCGTTCGAGAAACGGCGGGGGCGGGGGCCAACGGCCCCCGCCCCACGCGGCTTGCTCCCGACGTCGGTCAGGCGGTCTGATCCTCGTGCTTGCCCTCGCCCAGCTCCTCCACGAGCTTGGCGTTGAAGGCGTCGAGGTCGTCCGGGGTGCGCGAGGTGGTCAGCCCGCTGTCCACGACGACCTCCTCGTCCACCCACTGGGCGCCCGCGTTCTTCAGGTCAGACTCCAGGGACGCGTAGCTGGTCAGACGGCGGCCGTCCACGACGCCGGCCTCGATCAGGGTCCACGGGGCGTGGCAGATGGCCGCCACCGGCTTGTGCTGCTCGAAGAAGGCACGCACGAATGCCTGGGCGTCCGTGTCGATGCGCAGGGCGTCCGCGTTCAGGGTGCCGCCCGGCATCACGAGGCCGTGGAAGTCCTCGGCCTTGGCGTCCTTCACCGTGGTGTTCACCTCGAAGGACTCGCCGTGCTCCCAGTCGGACTTCATCGCGGTGATGGTGCCGGACTTCGGGGAGACGAGCACGGGGGTCGCACCCGCGGCGATCACGGCCTCCCACGGGGAGGTCAGCTCGACCTGCTCGACACCGTCGGTCGCGAGGAACGCGACGGTCTTGCCGGACAGCGGGGCGTTCTGGACAGCGTTCTCAGTCATGAGTGCACCTTTCGGATCGGGTCCGGCGCGCCTCTGCGGCGCCCGGTGTTCCTCCATCCACTCACCGCGGCCCCGGGCTTGGCAAGGTCCGACCACCACTGCCCCGCCCACCGCGACGACGGCGGCGCTCAGCCCGCCAGCAGGCGACGGCGGGCCGCCGCGACGTCGAAGTCGGCCTCCGGCCAGTCCAGCCCCATCCCCTGCAGGGTCTCGATGATCAGCTGCTGCACCGCCAGCCGCGCGAACCACTTGCGGTCCGCCGGCACGATGAACCACGGCGCGTCCTCGGTGTCCGTCCGCTCGATCGCGATCCGGTACGCGTCCATGTATTGGTCCCAGTACGCGCGGTCGTCGAGGTCGCTCTCGCTGAACTTCCAGTGCTTCGTGGGGTCGTCCAGGCGGGCCAGCAGGCGCTCGGCCTGCTCCTCCGGCGAGATCCGCAGCATCACCTTGACGATCCGCGTCCCGGCGGCGCGCACGGCCGCCTCGAACTCGCGGATGGCCCCGTAACGCTCCTCCACCTCGGCCAGCGGGGAGAGCCCGCGCACGCGGTGCACGAGCACGTCCTCGTAGTGCGAGCGGTCGAACGCGGAGACGAGGCCGGGCCGCGGCAGGTGCGGTCGGATGCGCCACAGGAAGTCGTGGGCGCGCTCCTCCGGGGTCGGCGCCTTGAACGCGTGCAGGTGGACGCCCTGCGGGTCCATCGCCCCGATCACGTGGCGCATGATCCCGCCCTTGCCGGCGGTGTCCATGCCCTGCAGGATCACCAGCAGGGACGGCACCTCCCCCACGGGCGCGTCGCGCACCGATTGGGCGAACAGCAGCTCCTGCAGGTCGGCGAGCGCCCCGCCGCGCGCGGCCAGGTCCTTCTTGCCCTTCGCCTTGTCCCCGCCGTAGCCGAGCGTCGCGGCGGCGTCGACGTCGGCCGGGCCCCGGACCTCGTCTCCACGGCGGGCGGCGAACAGCTCCCGCGCGGGGGCGTCGAAGACGCCGTGGGCGTCGGTGGCGCGGGCGGGTCGTCCCGCCTCGGCGGCCGGGGTGTCAGCCATGGCGCTCCCTCCAGTCCTCGAGGAAGTCCTCGAGACGGTCCAGGGCCTCGCTCAGGTCCTTCACGCTGGGCAGCGTGACGAGCCGGAAGTGGTCGCTGTGTGGGTAGTTGAACGCCCCGCCGTGCGAGACGAGGATCTTCTTCGCCCGCAGCAGCTCGATGACGAACGCCTCGTCGTCGTCGATCGCGTAGACCTCCGGGTCCAGCCGCGGGAACAGGTAGAGGGCGCCGTGGGCCGGCTGCACGGACACGCCGGGGATGGCGTTCAGGCGGTCCTGGGCGAGGTTGCGCTGCTCGAGCAGCCGACCGCCGGGCAGGACGAGGTCGTTGATGGACTGGTAGCCGCCCAGTGCCACCTGGATGGCGTGCTGCGCGGGCACGTTGGCGCACATCCGCATGTTGGCCAGCAGGGTCAGGCCCTCGAGGAAGTCGGCGGCCCGGTGCTTCGGCCCGGACACGGCCACCCATCCGGAGCGGTAGCCCGCCACCCGGTACGCCTTGGACAGGCCGGAGAACGTCAGGGTGAGCACGTCGTCGGACAGGCCGGCGGCGTTGATGTGGCGGGCGCCGTCGTAGGTGATCTTCTCGTAGATCTCGTCCGCCATGAGGACGAGGTGGTGGCGGCGGGCCACGTCCACGATGCCCTGCAGCACGGCGCGGGAGTAGACCGCGCCGGTGGGGTTGTTCGGGTTGATCAGGACGATGCCCTTGGTGCGCTCCGTGACGAGGGACTCGATGTGCTCGAGGTCGGGCTCCCAGCCCTCCTCCTCGACGCAGCGGTAGTGCACCGCCCGGCCCCCGGCCAGGGTGGTGGCGCCGGTCCACAGCGGGTAGTCGGGCGAGGGGACGAGGATCTCGTCGCCGTCGTCGACCAGGGCCTGCAGGACCATCGTGATCATCTCGGAGACGCCGTTGCCGATGAACACGTCGTCCACGCCGATGTCCCGGATGCCCCGGGACTCGTAGTACTGCGAGACGGCGGTGCGCGCCGAGTAGATGCCCTTGGAGTCCGAGTAGCCCTGCGCGTGCGGCAGGTGCTGGTGCATCGCCGCCAGGACGGCGTCCGGCGCCTCGAAGCCGAACGGGGCCGGGTTGCCGATGTTCAGCTTCATGATCCGGTGGCCCGCGGCCTCCATCCGCTGCGCCTCCTCCAGGATGGGGCCGCGCACGTCGTAGCGGACGTTCAGCAGCTTGGCGGACTGGCGGAACTGGCGGGGATGCGGGGTCGGCATGCCCCCCATCATGGCACCCCCCGGGCGGTGTGCGTCACAGTCGAGCTCGTGCGACGCGGGCCGGCGCCCCTCCCTCGCGCGGGCTCAGAACCAGGAGCCGCGGGGGACGAACCAGTCCTCGGGCGCGTCCTCCAGGCCCTGGTCCACCAGCCAGTACTGCGCGGCCTCGGCGACCGGAAGCGGGTCGGCGCCCGTGGTGAGCCGTTCGAGCTCCCGCAGGCCGTCGCCGTCGAGGGCGGACATCACCTCGGCGATGCGCCGTTCGGCGTCGTCGTCCAGCGTCGCGGCGGAGCCGACGGCGGTCAGCCGCCCCTCCGGGAGCACGCGGCCGTCGTCCTCTAGCGGGACGAGCGTGTTCGCGTCGATCTCCGGATCCGTGCCGGTCAGCAGCGCGACCTGGGCCTCGTCCGCGACGACGGCGGCGGTCGGGTCCTCGGTGTCGGCCAGCCAGGTCTCGGGGCGGCAGCCGGCGAGCCGGTCCAGGCGGGCGCGCAGGGCCGTGGCCGCGTCCGGGTCCGCCGCGGCGGTCAGGGGCGGGGGTGCGACGGCGGTGAGCGACTCGCACCAGCCGTTGAGGTCCGTGATCGACTCGAGCTCGAGCCGGGCCGCGGTGGTCTGGGTGACGACCGCGGTCAGGCGCAGCACGCCCGCCGACGAGGACAGCACCGCCGGGGCCTCGTCCTGCGGTGTCCCCGCCGCGGCCGTCTGCCCGGCGAGCAGCGTCCCCAGGACGCGCCCGGCCGCCGGGGCGTCGGCCGCGGGGTCGCCGACGGGCAGCGCGGTGGGGCTCGGGGCGGCGGTCGAGGCGGTGGCCGAGGGGGTGGCCGAGGGGGTGGGCACAGCGTCCGTGGACGTGCCGGCCTCCGTCCCGGTCGGCGTCGACGACGGCGACGGCGGGGACGGCAGCGCCGCTGCGGGGTCGGCGGCGACGGCCAGGGCCAGGGTGTCCACGACGGCGACCGTGTCCCCGCCGGCGGCGGACCACGCGGGCTGCTCCACGGCGACGCCGTCCTCGTCCGCCACGGCGTGGCCGTGCAGGCGCAGGTGACGGGACAGGACCGCCGCGACGGCGGCCTCGAGGCCCTCGCCGCCGTGCACGACCGTGATCGGCGCGCCTGACGCGGAGGGCGTCGGCGGGGCGTCCGCCTGCCGCCCACACGCCCCCAGGGCCAGCGACAGCACGAGGGCCGAGGCGGCGAGGGCCGCGGGGCGGCGGTGGGCGGGGCGGCTCACGCCGCCACCCCGGCACGGGCGAGCGCCTCGGTGACCCAGGAGGCGGTGCGCAGCCCGCTGAGCTCCGCGAGGTCGAACCAGCGCGCGTCCGTCGAGGATCCGCCGACCTCAGGGCGCAGGACGCCGCCCGTGATGCGGGCGGTGTAGAGGACCTGCACGGTGAGCAGCGGCAGCGGCTCGCCCCGCAGGCGCTTCTCCACCGGGATCGTCCCGGTCGTGACGCCCAGCAGGCCCGTGAGCTCGGCGGTGTGGCCGGTCTCCTCCCAGACCTCGCGCAGGCACGCCTCCTCCGGGCTCTCGCCGAGCTCGATGCCGCCACCGGGCAGCGTCCACTGCAGGAACTCGGGCCCCTGCCACGAGCTGAGCAGGACGCGGCCGCCGTCCACGATCAGGGCGTAGGCGCCGGCGCGCGTCTGGAACGGGCCGGCGGGGTGTGCTCCGGCGGCGTCCGGGGCGGCGGGGGTGGTGCTCATGGCTGCGGGCTCCTGGCGGCGGTGGGACGGCCCGCGGCGGGCGACGCTGCGGGCCCGGCCAGTCTACGAGCACCGCCCACCGCGAACAGCGGCACGGTCCACCGACCCGCGCCCTAGGCTGGAGGACCACCCGTCCCACCCCCGGAAGGAGCAGCGCCCGTGGACACCCCGCAGGACCCGCCCCACCGGGACGACCCCTCCGGCGGCCCCGTGGAGCCGGCCGTCGACGCCGCCCTGGACCGGGTGCGCGCCCTGCTCCGGCAGGCCCGCGGCACCGCGGCGCCCGACGCCCCGACCGCCCTGGACGCCCGAGGCTGGTGGGAGCTCTCCCTCGAGGCCGCGCTGCGCGACGAGCCCCGGGAGTCCGCCCGCCTCGCCGACTCCGGTCTCGCCGCGCTCGGGCCCGGCCAGGACGACGTCCGCCTCGCCCTGCTGCGGGCGCTCGCCGTCGCCGCGGGCCAGGTCGGGGACGAGGCCGCCCTGACCCGCTGGGTGGAGGCCCGGGCGGCGCTGCTGCGCCACCTCGGCCGGCCCCGGCAGGCCGGGCTCGAGTCCCAGCTCGGCGGCGCCCTCGTGCGCGACCCGGACACGGTCGAGGCGGCGGTGCTGGCCGGCGTCGTGGAGGACGAGCCGGGCGCTCCCGGCGAGGACCCCGGGGACACCGTCCTGCCCGAGGCCGCCCTGGCCCTGGCCGTGCACCGCGTGCACACCGGGGACCTGGACGCCGCGCTCGAGCTGGCCCGCCGCGTCATCGCCGTCCTGGGCGGGCTGCGCGCGGCCGGTGCCCTGCTGCCCACCGGCTCGTGGTCCAGCGCGCATCTGCTGCTCGCCCGCCTGCACCTGTGGCGGGGCGAGCACGCCGAGGCGGACGCGGCGGCCGCCGTCGTCACCGCGCTGCCCGCCGCCCGGGCCGTCCTGGCCTCCGCCACCACGGTGCGGGCGATCGCCGCCCATGAGCTGGACCGTCCGACGGCGGCCCTCGACCTGGCGCTCGAGGCGGCGGAGCGGATGGCCTCGGTCGGTCTGCGGCGCGGCGCGGCCTCCGCGGCGGCCCTGGCCGGGCGCGTGGCCGGCGACCTCGACGGGTACGAGGAGGTCGCCGTGGCCGCGTGGGAGCTGGCCTCCGTGCACGCGGAGAAGGCCGAGGCGCCGGAGGCCTCGAGCCTGAGCTACTGGTGGGCGCACCAGCTCGTGCTCGCCGGCCGCGCCGACGAGGCCGAGCCCCTGCTCGCCCGGTTGGTGCGCCGCGAGGCCACCCACGGCCGGGACGTCGAGCAGGCCCGCGCCCTCGTGGACCTCGGCCACGCCCACCACGACCAGGACCGCGCCGAGAACGCGCTGCCCCTGTGGCGGGAGGCGGCCGGCCTGTTCGAGGCCCACGGCCAGTGGGAGGACGCCGCGCGCACGCTCCTGGCCGCCGGCGCCCTCGTGAACCGCGAGCGCGACGAACGCACCCGGCCCTCCGCCCTCGACCTGTTCGAGCGGGCGGTCGCGGCCGCGCGCCAGGCGGTGGACGAGGACCCGGCGGTGCTGCCGGCCGCGCTGCACGCGCACGGGTACCTGCTGTGCGAGTCCGGCCAGGCGGAGGGCCTCGACCTCCTCGAGGAGGCGCTCGCCCTCGTGCGGGGCGCCGGCGCCGACTGGCAGGTGGCCGACTACACGGACACCCGCGCCCGGGCCCTGTGGTCGCTCGAGCGGGGGCCGGAGGCGATCGCCACCGCGCTGCAGGCCGCCGACCTGTTCACCGCCGCCGGGGACCGCGAGGGCGCCGCGCAGGCCGAGCTCTTCGCCGCCTACGTGGTGGCCGAGGACGGCAGCCCCGAGCAGGCCGCGACGCTCTTCCGCCTGGTGTGCGACTCCACCGACTCCACGCTCGTGCGCCTCGGCGCGCTCACGGGCCTGCACCAGTGCCTGTCCGCCCTCGGGGACCACGACGGCGCCGCGCGCGTCCGGGACGAGCTCGACGCGCTCCGGGAGGGGCTCGGCGCGGACTGACCGCCGCTCGAGGGGGCGGCCCGGCCCGGCGGGCCGGCCCGACGGTGGCGGCAGCCGTCGCGGGTCAGAGGCCGACGCGGCCCAGGGCGGCGTCGGCGGCGGCCCGGCGGGCGGCCCGCACGGCGCGGGGCGCGGTCGGCTGCGCCGCGAGGGCGGCGAGGACGGTCGCGACGCGGGCGGCCAGCGCCACCTCGTCGACCTCGTTGCGGGCGTGGCGCCGGAACCGTGCGGCCACGGCGTGCAGCGCGGCGCCGCCGGCGCCGAGGTCCACGGCGCCCGCCTCGAGATGGGCGATCAGGACGGCCCAGTCGTCCACGCGGTGTCCCATGCCCAGGTCGTCGGCGTCCAGCACGCCGGTGATCCGCTCCCCCGCCGCGTCCACGTGCAGGTTCCCCGGGTGCAGGTCGCCGTGCACGGGCACGCGCGGGCCGGGGTCCCCGGCCGCGAGCGCCGCGCGGATCCGGTCCGCCCGGGCGGCCGCCTCGTCCTGGGCCTCGGGGTCCAGCACGACGGCGGCCCACGTGGCGTGCTCGAGCAGGACGGCGGGTCCGCCGTCGTCCGCGTCGGCGCCCCCGGCCGCCCCGGCCGGGGGGCCCGCCGGGCCGGGGGGCTCCTCGGGCACCGGCGGCAGCCGGTCCAGCAGCGCGGCGACCCGCGCGGGGTCGAGCGCGGCGGCCTCGGGCCCGGCCAGCAGCGCCCGCCAGGGCAGGCCCGGCACGCTCGCGAGCGGGAGCACCCCGCGCTCCGGCGCCGCGAGGACGGCGGGCACCGGCACCCCGGCCGCCCCCGCCGCGGCCTGGCGCCGGGCGACCCGTGCGGCGCGCGCGGGCGGGAGCACCTTCAGGAACGTGCGGGCCACGACGCCGTCGTCGCCGGTCGCCTCGACGGCCAGGACCGCCCGGTCCCGCGGCCGGTAGCCGCGCCACGTGAGGCGGGCCCGGCCCGGCGCCGTGCCGAGCAGGGCCGCGAGCGCGTCCGGGTCGGCGGCCAGCGTGAGGCCCGGCAGGACGGGGTCGGCGGGGGCCCACCACCACAGGGTGCCGTCCTCCAGGACCCCGCGCTCGCCCGGGACGGGCGGGCACGCCGTGGCGGGGGCGGCGGGGTGCCGGGGGTCGCGGGCGAGGACGAGGGTGCGGGAGCGGACGCGGGCGTCGCCCGCGCGTCCGGTCATCACGTCCAGGTCCAGGACGCGCGCGAGCCGGCGTCCCCGCTGCAGGTGCAGGGCGTCGGCTCGGGTGCGCAGCCAGCGCTCGCCCGACGCGCGGACGGCCTGGCGCGCGGCGGCTCGGTCGATGCTCACGGGCGCGCCCGCCCGGCGGGGCTCAGCAGGCCCGGCGCCGCGCCAGGACGTTGTCCAGGTCCAGGGCGGCGATGTCCTGCTCGGCGGCGGCGCTGATCTGATCGTCCGCCGTGCGCGCGGCGTCCTGGAGCCGGGTGTCCGCGCCGGTGGGGGCGGGGGTCTCGAGCGGCGCCGGCAGGGGGCGGGCCATCTCCGGGGCGTCCAGGTAGGTGGGGCGCGGCACCGCGGGGATGGTCACGGCGCGGTCCGCTGCGGGGGCGGCGGCGGAGGCGGTCACCACCACGGGCTCGACCCGGGGTGCGGCGGGCGCGGCGGCCGGACGCGGCGCCTCGGTCTCGAAGGCCAGCACGGTCTCCAGCACGCGGCGGTCCCGCTCGGGGTCCGCGGGAGGGGCCTGCCGCTCCTCGGCCGCCGGGGCGGCGGGGCGCTCCGGGACGACGACGGCGGCGGGCCGGGCGCGACGGGCGCGGTCGCGGACCGCGAGGGCCCGCAGGCCGGCCAGCCCGGCCACGGCGAACAGGAGCGACCAGCCGGCCAGGGACAGCGTGCCCGCGCCGAACGCCGCGGCGAGACCGGCCACGAGGAACACAAGCAGGGCCACGAGGGCGGCGAGGAACAGCGCCGTGCGCCCCCACCGGATGTGCAGGCCGGCCCGGCCGCGAGCGGTGCGCGCCGCGTCCGCGGCGGCGCTCAGGCGGCCCGAGAACCGGGCGGTCAGGGCACGGACGGCGGGCGAGCTCTGCAGGCGGTGCATGAAGGACCTCGGCATCGACGGGCGGGCGGGGGCGGACGCGAGACGATGGCGGCGCAGCACGAGCCGCCAGGCCAGGAAGGCCACGAGGGCCACGATGACCAGCGACGCGCTCACCCGGGCGTCGGCCAGCGCGTCGAGCGCGGCCTGCACGGCCCTCGTCGGCGCGGTGGTCTCGTCCATGCGGTCAGCCTAGCGCCGGGGGCGGACCGGCCCGGCCATCGCGGCGTGTCCGCACGCGGCGTGTCCCGCCGGGCCGCTCAGGGGCGCGGCCGGGTGGCCAGCCACCCGGCCAGCAGGCCGTCGGGGACCTCCTCGGCGGTCACCGCGAACGTCCGGTGGTCCCGCCAGGCGCCGTCCACGTGCAGGTACGCCCTGCGCAGGCCCTCGTCGCGCAGGCCGAGCTTCGCCACGACCCGCAGGCTGGCCGCGTTCTCCGGGCGGATGTTGACCTCGACCCGGTGCAGGCCGGCGCTGCGGAACGCCCAGTCCGTCGCCATGGCCACGGCCGTCGGCGTCAGCCCCCGGCCGGCCTCGCGACGGTCGATCCAGTAGCCGATCGAGCCGGAGAGCACCGAGCCGTACTGGATCCCGCCCAGGGACAGCAGCCCCACCAGGCGGTCCCGGTCCGGGCGGTCGTCGTCGAGGACCATGCCCCACGTGTAGGCGCTGCCGTCCCGGCCCTGGCGGCCGTGCCAGCGGACCATCTGCCCGAACGACGCCGGACCCGCGCCCGGCACGGGGCTCGTCGCATCCCACGGCGTCAGCCACTCGCGGTTGTGCGCCCGCTGCTCCTCCCACGCCTCCCGGTCCCGCCTCCGCAGCGGCCGCAGGGCGAGGGTGCCGTGCCGCAGGGTCACGGGCCAGGGGGAACGCTGCCAGGACATGGCGTCGATCCTATGCGCGGCCGGGCGCGGCACCGGTGCGGCGGGCATCATGGGGACATGCGCACTCCCCCTCCCGTGCCCGAGCCCGCCGCCACGGGCCCCGTCGCCGGCGTCGACGACGTCGTGGACGCCAAGGCCGCCCTGCGTGCGCGCCTGCGCACCGCCCGCCGCGACCGCTCCCCTGCGCGCCGCGCCGCCGAGTCCGCGGCCGCCGTCGAGCACCTGTGGGCGTGGCTGGGTCCGCGCGTGGCCGCGGCGACCGCGGACGGGACCGCCCCGGTGGTGGCCACCGTGCTGCCGATGGCCACCGAGCCGGACACCGGTGGGCTGCGCACCCGCCTGCTGGCCGCGGGGGCAAGGGTGCTCGTCCCCGTGATCGAGCCGGAACGCCGCCTGAGCTGGGCTCCGTGGCACCCGGAGGCCGCGACGGCGCGCGCCGCGAACGCCCCCGTGGACGAGCCCGTGGGCGAACGGCTCGGGTCCGACGCGCTGGCGGCGGCGACCGCGGTGGTCGTGCCGGCGCTCGCGGTGGCCGAGGACGGGATGCGCCTGGGCCAGGGCGGGGGCTACTACGACCGCTTCCTCGCCGAGCTGCCGCGGAGCGTGCCGACCGTGGCCCTCGTGTTCGAGGACGAGCTGCTGCCGGCGGGCGCCGTCCCCGCCGAACCCACGGACCGGCCCGTGGACGGCGTCGTCACCGCGGCCGGGCTGCGCTGGGTCTGAGCCCGGCCCGCGGCGCGGAGTAGCATCGGGGGTCGGATCCCCCCAGAACCGCGCGCCCCGGCGCGCCCCGAGCGAGCTGGAGCTGAGCATGCCCACCTACGCCTACCGCTGCAAGGACTGCGGCCACGCCTTCGACGTCGTCCAGGCCTTCACCGACGACGCCCTCACCGAGTGCCCCGCGTGCGGCGGCGTCCTGCGCAAGCAGTACGGCTCGGTCGGCGTGAGCTTCAAGGGCTCCGGGTTCTATCGGACCGACTCGCGCTCCGGCACCGGCTCGTCTGGCGGCTCGACCTCGGACTCGGCCGCCGGGTCCTCGACGTCGTCGACGTCGTCCTCGTCCTCCGCCGCCGCGGACTGACCCGGCCGGATCGGGCCGGCTCAGCCCCAGTGGGGCGGGCGCTGCTCGCGCAGCCAGCGGTCGCGCTCGGCCTCGACCGGGCCGGACTTGACCCCGGCCTCCTGGCCGGTCGGCGCGGTCGCCGGCGACGTCTCGGCCTGCCCGGTCAGCCGGGGCATCCCGGGCAGGCGCGGCTCGCGGCCGTCGGCGGCTGCCGGGCCGGTGCCCGGGGCGTCCGCCCGGCGCGGGCCGCGGCGGCGCGGCGCGCCGTCAGCGGACATCGTCGTCGGTCTCGTCCGTCGGCTCCACGCCCAGCCGGTCGGCCAGCTCGCGGGCCACGGACTCCGGGTCCGCGAACACGTCGATCGCCCACAGGGTCCGGGGCTCCCAGCCGCGGGCCTCGAGCCCCTCGGGCAGGGTCCGCGAGCGCTGCCGCACCGTGAGGGCGCGGTACACCTCGCCGCCGTCGCCGGCCAGGGCCAGCGGACGGGGCGCCTCGTCCGCGCGCGGATCGAGCACGGCCAGGTCCATGACGCCGGCGTAGCGGGGCAGGACGCGGGCGCCGTGCTCCTCGAGCCGGTCGCGCAGATCGGCCAGCAGCGGATCGCCCACCATGCCCACCGGGTCCGCGGCGTCGTCGCCCAGGTAGGCCTCGAGCAGCCGCAGGAACCAGAGGGCGCCGCCGTCGAGCCGGTCCTCGTCCAGGTCCGCGGCGCGCAGCGCGGAGACGAGGTGCAGGCGGCGGCGTGCCCGGGTGAGCGCGACCGTGACCATGCGCTCGCCGTCCGGGTCGGAGAAGGCGCCGAAGTGGTGCACCACGCGCCCGTGCGGGGTGCGGCCGTAGCCGGGGGTGAGGATCACGGCGTCGCGCACCACGGAGGCGGCGCGCACGACCGGCACGATCACGAACGGCTCGGCGTCGGCGGCGTCCTCGCCGCGGCCGCGGGCGAGGAACTCGTGGGCCCACGGCGCCTGCGCGGCCGTGGCCTGCACGGCGGCGGCCACCCTGCGGGCGTGCTGCTCGGACACCGTGACCACGGCCAGGGACTGCTCGGGCCGGTCGCGGATGTGCTCGAACACGCGCTCCACGGTGCGGGCGACCTCGGCGTTCGTGGACTCGACCACGTCGCCGCCGGTCATCGGGATGCCGGTGCCCTCGGGCAGGTACTCGGCCGTGACGGCACGATCCCGGCCGGTGGCCTCGCCCGCGGTGGGCAGCGCGTCCAGGGCGCCGTCATAGGCGAGCGCGGAGAGCAGGCGCACCAGGCGCCGCTCGAGGGGGCGGTGCACGGTGCGCAGCGGCAGGGTGGGCAGCACCTCGTCCAGCGCGTCGTGGGCCGAGCGCAGCGGGCGCAGGGGCCCGGCGGTCGCCGTCGGGTCCACGGACACCTGGAACGACTGCGGGCGCCCGATGACCGGGTCGCCGAGGGCCACCACCTGGGGGGCGCGGGTGAGCGCGCCCATCGCGGTGGCCAGGGCGGTCGCGTCGGCCTCCAGCAGCACGACGACGTCGGCGCGCCACTCCGGGGGGAACTCGGACAGGGCCATGGGCGAGGTGGTGACCACCGGCACGAGCGGCTGCAGGAGCTCGGGGGTGATCGTGGCCAGGGACTCGACCGTGGGGCTGCCCTGCTTGAGCAGGGTGCGCAGCACGGCCGCGTCCGCGCGATAGGTGCGCAGCGCCTCCCGCCAGCGCGCGGCCAGCGCGGCGGAGAGCCGGGCGCCGCCGCGCTCGAGATGGGCGCGGTCCAGGTCGCGGAACCCGCGCTCGACCTCCGCCAGGTCCGTGCCGCTCATCATGGCCAGGAAGTCGTCCCCGGAGATCATCGCCTCGAGCGCGGACTGCCACCACGCCAACTCGAGCTCGGCGGTCAGGGCCTCGGTGGGCACCTCGCGGTCGCGCAGGTCCTCGAGCAGCTCCGCCAGGCCGTGGTCGCGCAGGCTGTCCAGCACGAGGGTGCGCTCGGGCAGCGTGGCCAGGGTGTCGCGGTCCGCCACGAGCCCGTCGACGGCGGCCACGAGGTCGTCCACGTCCCGCTCCTCCAAGGGCGCCTCGGCCACGGCCTCCGGGGCGAGGACGCCCTCGAGCCGGCGTAGGCGCTCGCGCACCTGGCCGACCTGGCCCATCACGTGCTCGCCCTGGTCCGGCACCTGCGGGGGCGTGCCCGGCTCGGCGGCGTGGCGGTTCCAGTCCTCCAGGACGGCGGCGGCGTCCACGAGGGCGCCGTGCAGGTCCGTGGGCTGCACGCCCGGGCGGACCGCGTCCTTCGCCGCGCGGCGCAGGCGGGACCGGGTCACCGAGGACATCTCGACCAGGTGGAGGCGCCGCCACGAGCTGGTGGCGGTCGCCGCGACCAGCTGGGGCACGTCGAGGGAGAACACCTCGGGGGTGAACTCGGTGAGGGTGCGGGCCACACGGCGGTAGAGGTCCGCCTGCTCCGCCCAGCCGGCCACCGTGCGCTCGGGGCGCAGGCCGGCCTGGGCGGCGGCGGTGTCCACGGCGCGCCGGGTGGTGTGCAGGGCGGCCGCCAGCTCGTCGGCCAGCTCCGAGGCGGCCTCGGTCTCCTGCACGTTGCGCACGCGGGCGCCGAACCAGCGGCTCTCGGTGGCGGCGGCCGAGAACGCGCCGAGCTCCCCGGCGCGCACGAGCTGCTCGCCCACGGCCTGCCGGTTCACGGTGGAGTCCAGCACGGAGCGCTTGAGGCGCACGGTGGTGGCCGGCGGCGTCTCGAGCCCGGTCAGGGCGGCCAGGGCCTGCATCGCCTGGAACGGCGAGCAGCCCCAGCGGGGGCGGACGTGGTGCAGTGAGCCGACGTGCTCCTGCAGCCGGCGCCGTCGTTCGGTCAGGGCGGCCTCGTCCCGGGCGGTGTCGGGGTCCACGGCCCGCTCGGAGCGCAGGACGGCCTGCACGAGCTGGCGGCGGAGCAGCTCGGGGTCCGCGTTGGCGGGCACATCCAGCGCGATCGAGCGCAGGTCCGCCTCCTCGAGGCGGTCGAGCACGTCGGCCAGGGCGGCGGAGCGCTCGGCCACGACCAGCACGCGCCGGCCCTCCCAGGCCAGGCGCGCGGCCAGGGCGGCGGCGGTCTGGGTCTGCCCGGTGCCGGGGGCGGCCGCCACCACGAGGGACTCCCCCGCCGCGGCGTGCTCGAGCACGCGTGCCTGGGCGGCGTCGACGTCGACGACGAGGCGCTCGTCCGCCGGGGCGACGTCATCCTCCGCGGGCGCGCCCGTGGGCTGCAGCGCCGCCGGGCGGGGCACCATGCCGGTCCCGGCGTCGTACAGGGCCTGCACGACCGGCAGATCCTCGAGGGAGGCGGGCAGGGAGGCGGTCTCGCCGAGGTCCGCGAACGTGGAGACGAGCAGGCAATCCTGGATGTGCAGGTCCGCGATCGCGGCGGTCTCCTCGCGCAGGCGGGCGAACGCGGGGGCGGGCTCGAGGCGCGCCGTGGCGTAGGCGGCCTGCTGGTACGCCTCGGGGTCCAGGGCGATGCCGTGGTGCCGGCGCAGGTTCCGCACGAGCGCCGGGTTCAGGCGGGCCGGCTCGGTGATCTGGACCTCCAGCTCGTCCCGGCCCCGGGCGCCGCGGCGCACCGTCAGGGCCACGCGGGCCAGCAGCACGGGGGCGGAGCGGCGCTCCCGCCGGCCGTCCTCCTCGGCCGTCCACGTGGCCACGCCCACGGCGAGCGCGCCGACGTCGATGCCGCGCTCCTCCGCCAGCTCGCGGACCTTGGCGCGCAGGCCGAGGGAGACCTCGTGCGCCGCGTCCAGCACCGGGCCGGCCGGCAGCAGGGTGGACAGGCGGGTGCGCCGCCCCAGCAGCAGCTGCGAGACACCGGAGGAGTTCGCCTCCGTGAGGTCGATGCTGTTGGCCGCCGAGGGCGCGAACCGCAGCATCGTGTCGTTCTCGGCGCCCGAGCCCAGGGAGGACACCCAGGCGGCCGGGTCGGGGCGGGTCTGCCCCTCGTCGGGGCGTGCGGCGGCGCGGGCGCGGGCCAGGCGCGGGAACTCCTGCTCGGTCACGTGCGTGCGGTCCTTCCTCCGTCGCCTGGGTCCAGGCGGTCTTCGTGCGGACGGCCGCCCCGGTCAGGGGCGGCCGGATGCGGCGCCGGACGCGCCGCTCACTCCCACTCGATGGTGCCCGGCGGCTTGCTGGTCACGTCGAGCACGACGCGGTTGACGCCGTCGACCTCGTTGGTGATGCGGTTCGAGATGCGGGACAGGACGTCGTCCGGGATCCGGGCCCAGTCCGCCGTCATGGCGTCCTCGCTGGTGACGGGGCGCAGGACGACCGGGTGGCCGTAGGTGCGGCCGTCACCCTGCACGCCCACGGAGCGCACGTCCGCGAGCAGCACCACCGGGCACTGCCAGATCTGGCGGTCCAGCCCGGCCGCGGTGAGCTCGGCGCGCACGATCGCGTCCGCGCGGCGCAGCAGATCCAGGCGCTCCTGGGTGACCTCGCCGATGATGCGGATGCCCAGACCCGGGCCCGGGAACGGCTGGCGGTGCACGATGCCCTCAGGCAGGCCGAGCTCGGCGCCCACGGCGCGGACCTCGTCCTTGAACAGCTCGCGCAGCGGCTCGCACAGCTCGAACTCGATGTCGTCCGGCAGGCCGCCCACGTTGTGGTGGGACTTGATGTTGGCCGCCCCGTCCCCGCCGCCGGACTCGACGACGTCCGGGTAGAGCGTGCCCTGCACGAGGAAGCGGACCTCGGTGGCGTCCGGGTCGTGCTCGGACTCGAGGACGATGTCCGCCTGCGCCTTCTCGAAGGTGCGGATGAACCGCTCGCCGATGATCTTGCGCTTGGCCTCGGGGTCGGTGACGCCGGCCAGCGCGGACAGGAAGTCCTCGCGCGCGTCCACCATCACGAGGCGGGCGCCGCCGTGGGCCTCGCCGAAGGCCTGCTCGATCTCGGCGGACTCGCCCTCGCGCATGAGGCCGTGGTCCACGTAGACGCAGGTGAGGCGGTCGCCGATGGCGCGCTGCACGAGGGCCGCGGCCACGGCGGAGTCCACGCCGCCGGACAGGCCGCAGATGGCCCGCTTGTCCCCGATCTGCTCGCGGATGCGCTCGACCTGCTCCTCGATCACCCCGCTGGCCGTCCAGTCCGAGCCCAGGCCCGCACCCACGTGCAGGAACTGCTCGAGCACCCGCTGGCCGCGGGAGGAGTGGCCCACCTCGGGATGCCACTGCACGCCGAAGATGCGGCGCTCGCGGTCCTCGAACGCGGCGACGGGGGCGCCCGCGGTGGAGGCCGTCACGGCGAAGCCCTCGGGCGCCTGCGTCACGGCGTCCCCGTGGGACATCCACACGACCTGCTCGAGGTCCTGGCCCGCGAACAGCACGGAGTCGGCGTCCACCGAGTCCAGGCGGGTGGAGCCGTACTCCCGGGTGCCGGTCTTGGCCACGGTGCCGCCGAGGGCGTGCGCAATCGACTGGAAGCCGTAGCACAGGCCCAGCACGGGCACCCCGGCCTCGAGCAGCGCCGGATCCAGCTGCGGGGCGCCGGGCTCGTACACCGACGACGGCCCGCCCGAGAGGATCAGCGCCGCGGGCTTGCGCTCCAGGATCTGCGCCGCCGGGGTGGAGGCGGGCACGACCTCGGAGTAGACGTTGGCCTCGCGCACACGACGCGCGATGAGCTGTGCGTACTGGGCGCCGAAGTCCAGCACCAGCACCGTGGGCATCACGTCGCTGAGCGGGGCGGGGGTGTCGGGGTGGGGGGCATTCTGCGTCACCCGTCCAGGATAGTCGAGGCGCTCAGTAGCGCCGCGCGGCGTCCGGGAAGCGGTGCAGCTCGTCCCGGACCACGCGGGTCATGCGCTTCTCCACCACGAAGGACAGGAACGGCACGACGCCGCCGCCGGCCATCGCCAGCAGGCGCAGCGGCTCCCAGCGCATCAGGGACCACAGGCGGAACGAGGCGAGCAGGTACACCACGTACATCCAGCCGTGGGCGATGAGGATGAACAGGGACAGGTTCACTCCCCCGGTCACGCTGTCCGTGGGGTGCAGCCCCAGGCCGTTGGCCTCTCCGTCCAGGGTGGTGCCGCCCGCGTAGAGCTCCACGTGCATGCCGTACTTCAGCACCATCTCCGCCACGAGCAGCAGGAGCATGATGCCGGTGATCCACGCGCACACCACGTAGAGGCGGGTGGCGGAGCGGATCTGCTGCTGGGTGCCGGCGAAACGGCGATGCTCCCGGCCCGGCCGCGGGGGCGGCTCGGGCAGGTCGGCCTCCGTGATGTCCTCGGGATCCGGCAGGCTCGCCGGGTCCACCGGCTGGGGGCCGGGGTGCTGGGTGCTCATCGGCTCTGCTCCTCTCGGGGCCCACGGGGGCCCGGGTCGCGGGGGTCGGGGCGCGCGGCCCCGTCGTCGTCGTGGTCCTGGCGTGGGTGCGCCGCGGCCTGCGCCGCGACGGCCCGCTCCTTGGCCTCGCGCGCGGCCGCCCGGCGCCGCTCGAGCTCCTCGGCGCGCCACTGCGCGGCCCACTCCTCGTCGAGCCGGCGCTCGTGCTCGTCCCGGACGTGGTCGTCGCGGACGAACCGCCACCACAGGAACAGGGCGAAGCCGGCGAAGAGCATCCACTCCACGGCGTAGAAGACGTTGAGCCAGATGATCTGGGTCTCCTCCGGCTGCGGGGCCACCCACACCGGCTCGAGCCCGCCGGGGCCGGCCGCGCCCGTCTCGGCGCCCGCGGCGTCGACCATCTCGAACGCCGCGACGTACGCCGCGTAGGACGGCTCGTCCCACACGTTCACCAGCTGGGCCGGGGCCAGGCTGCGGTACAGGAGCCGGTCGGCGGTGTCCTCGGCCGCTGCCTCACGCGGCAGGGGCCCGTCCGGGGGCAGCAGGCGCCCGGTGACGGTGACCTGCCCGGCGGGCGCGGGGTCCACGACGTCGGCGTCGGCCGACCAACCGCGGACCACCGGGACGACCTCGCCGTCCGGGGCGCCGGCCACCCGCAGGGCCGTGACCGTCCAGTAGCCGTCGCGGCCGTTCAGCAGGCGCGGGCCGACCAGGACGTCCGTGCCGGGCACGAACTCCCCCTCGACCGTGACCACCTGGTCGGCCTGCGAGCCCAGCAGGGCCTCGTAGGGGCGCACGTGCTCCAGGAACGGCACGGCGTTCTCGGTCTGGGTGCGCGGCGGCGGCGCATTCGTCTCCGCGGACTCGAACTGCCACTTGGACAGCGCCACGAAGACCGCGGCCGCCACGAGGGCCAGCACCAGGGTGGCCAGCCAGACGGGCTTGAGGGCGGTGCGCAGCACGCCGTATCAACTCTTTCGGTCGGGGTGCCGCCTCGGGGCGGCGGGGATCAGACGGTCTGGGTGGGGGTCACGAGGACCTCCACCTTCTGGAAGTCCTTGAGCTCGGTGTAGCCGCAGGTGGCCATGGCGCGCTTCAGGCCGCCCATCAGGTTGGACGTGCCGTCCGCGTGGCGGCCGGGCCCCCACAGGACCTCCTCGAGCGGAGCCACCTGGCCCACGTGGGTGCGGTGCCCGCGCGGCAGCTCCGGGTGGGCGGCCTCGAGGCCCCAGTGCCAGCCGCCGCCGGGGGCGTCGGTGGCGCGGGCCAGGGCGGCGCCCAGGACGACGGCGTCCGCACCCATGGCGATCGCCTTGACGATCTCCCCCGAGGTGGAGACGCCGCCGTCGGCGATCACGTGCACGTAGCGGCCGCCGGACTCGTCCATGTAGTCGCGGCGCGCCTCGGCGATGTCCGAGATGGCCGTGGCCATCGGCACGCGGATGCCCATGGCGCGGCGCGTGGTGGTGGACGCGCCGCCGCCGAAGCCGACGAGCACGCCGGCCGCGCCGGTGCGCATCAGGTGCAGGGCCGGCGTGTAGCCGGCCGCCCCGCCCACGATCACGGGCACGTCCAGCTCGTAGATGAACTGCTTGAGGTCCAGCGGCTCCTGGGTGGAGGAGACGTGCTCGGCCGAGACGGTGGTGCCGCGGATGACGAACAGGTCCACGCCCGCCGCCACGACGGTGCGGTAGAACTCCTGCGTGTTCTGCGGGGTCAGCGAGCCCGCGACGACGACGCCGGCCTCGCGGATCTGTGCGAGGCGCTCGGTGATCAGATCGGGGCGGATGGGGGCCGCGTAGGCCTCCTGCAGCATGCGGGTGGCCTCGGTCCCGGCCGGGCCGGCCTCGAGGGCGGCGATCTCCTCGAGCAGCGGGCGCGGGTCCTCGTGGCGGGTCCACAGGCCCTCGAGGTTGAGGACGCCGAGACCGCCCAGCCGCCCCATCGCGATGGCGGTCTCCGGACTCATCACGGAGTCCATGGGCGCACCGATCACGGGCATGTCGAACGTGTAGGCGTCGATGCGCCACGTAAGGCTGACGTCCTGGGGATCCCGGGTGCGCCGCGCGGGCACCACGGACACGTCGTCGAGGGAGAAGGCCCGGCGGCCGCGCTTGCCGCGGCCGATCTCAATCTGGTTCGTCACCGGGCCAGCCTAGCCCAGGCGCCACGGGGGCGGCTCCGACCGTGTCGTCGGCGCCGCCCCGTCCGGGGGCTCCCCCGGACCCGACGTGCGGGTCAGCGCGAACGGTAGTTCGGGGCCTCGACGGTCATCATGATGTCGTGCGGGTGGGACTCCTTCAGGCCCGCCGCGGTGATGCGCACGAAGCGACCGTTCTCCTTGAGATCGGCCACCGTGGACGCGCCCGTGTAGAACATCGTCTGGCGCAGGCCGCCCACGAGCTGGTGGACCACCGAGGCGATCGGGCCCCGGAAGGGCACCTGGCCCTCGATGCCCTCGGGGATCAGCTTGTCCTCGTCCGGCACGTCCGCCTGGAAGTAGCGGTCCTTGGAGAAGGAGCGCGTGCCGTTGCGGGTCTGCATGGCGCCCAGGGACCCCATGCCGCGGTAGGTCTTGAACTGCTTGCCCTGGTAGAACACGAGGTCGCCCGGGGACTCGGCCGTGCCGGCCAGCAGGGAGCCGAGCATCACCGAGTCGGCGCCGGCCACGAGGGCCTTGCCGATGTCACCGGAGTGCTGCAGGCCGCCGTCGGCGATCAGCGGGACGCCCGCGGGGCGCGTGGCCTTGGCCGCCTCGTAGATGGCGGTGATCTGCGGGACGCCGACGCCGGCCACCACACGGGTCGTGCAGATCGAGCCCGGGCCCACGCCCACCTTCACGGCGTCCGCGCCGGCGTCGACGATCGCCTTGGCGCCCGCGTAGGTCGCGGCCTGACCGCCGATGACATCGACGTGCGCGGCCGCCTTCTCCTTCTTCAGGCGCGCGATCATGTCCAGCACGCCGTGCGTGTGGCCGTTCGCGGTGTCCACCACGAGGGCGTCCACACCCGCCTCGACGAGCGCCATGGCGCGCTCCCAGCCGTCGCCGAAGAAGCCGACGGCGCCGCCGACGAGCAGCCGGCCCTCGTCGTCCTTCGCGGCGTCCGGGTACTGCTCCGCCTTGTCGAAGTCCTTGATGGTGATCAGGCCGGTCAGGCGGCCCGCATCGTCCACGAGCGGCAGCTTCTCCACGCGGTTCTGGGAGAACAGGCGGATGGTCTCGGCGCGCGAGATGCCCTCCTGCGCGGTGACCAGCGGCATGCGGGTCATGGCGGTGTCCACCGTGCGGGTGGCCCACTCCTCGCGCGGGATGAAGCGGGTGTCGCGGTTGGTGATGATGCCCAGCAGCGTCATGTCCTCGGCCACCACCGGCAGGCCCGAGACGCGGTACTGGGCGCACAGCTCGTCCAGGTCCGCGAGCGTGGCGTCGGGGCCGATGGTCACGGGGTCCTTGATCATCCCCGACTCGGAGCGCTTCACGGTGTCCACGTGGCGGGCCTGGTCCTCGATGGACAGGTTGCGGTGGATGATGCCCATGCCGCCCTGGCGGGCCATGGCGATGGCCAGCGGGGCCTCCGTCACGGTGTCCATCGCCGCGGAGACGATGGGGATGTTCAAGCGGATGTTGCGGGTCAGCCGGGTGCCCGTGTCCGCGTCCGCGGGGATCACGTCGGTGGCGTTGGGCAGCAGCAGGACGTCGTCATAGGTGAGGCCGAAGAAGCCGAAGGGATCCGAGGAGGAGTGGACGGGCTCGGGGCTGGGACCGGTGCTGGTGTTGGTCACGAAGGCGCCTTTCGGGACGGGTGTTTCCGCGATTCTATGCCCGGGGGTCAAACCGGCGACCCGGGTGCGGGCCACGTCACAGGGCCCTCGCGCTGGGCCACGCGAGGGCGAGACGGGCGTCACCACGACGTCACATGGCGCAATCCGTTTCGACGTCGTGGTATTGGAGCGCCTAACCTCCCCGGATGAGCACCGCACAGTCCTCCCCCGCACCGGCGCCCCGACGCCGGCTTCCCGCCTGGACGTCGAACTTCGGCTGGCAGATCGCCGCCGCCCTCGTCCTCGGCCTCGTCCTGGGCCTGATCGCCCGCGCGACGGGGCACACCTCCGAGCACCCGACCTGGCTCGGCGAGACGCTGGCCACCGTCGGCAGCATCTACATCAGCCTGTTGAAGGCCACGGTCGTCCCGCTGGTCTTCTTCGCCGTCGTCGCCTCCATCGCCAACCTGGCCCAGGTGACCAACGCGGCCCGCCTGGCCGCCAAGACCCTGCTGTGGTTCGCCATCACGAGCCTGATCGCGGTGCTCATCGGCCTCGCCGTCGGCGTCGTGCTGCAGCCGGGCGTGGGCACCGGCCAGACCGCGCCGGCGTCGTACCAGGCCAAGGACGTCGGCTGGCTCGACTTCCTGACCTCCCTGGTGCCGGCGAACTTCCTCGGCCTGACCGTCAAGACCACGGCCGGCGAGGACGGCGCGCTCGCCTCCTCCCCCACGTTCAACGTGCTGCAGATCCTCGTGATCGCGATCGTCGTGGGCGTGGCCGCGCTCAAGGTCGGCGAGAAGGCCGCCCCGTTCCTCACGTTCTCCCGCTCGGTGCTCGCGATCATCCAGAAGCTGCTGTGGTGGATCATCCGCCTGGCCCCGATCGGCACCATCGGCCTGCTGGGCAACGCCGTGGCCTCGTACGGCTGGTCCACGATGGGCACGCTGGCCAAGTTCGTGGTGGCGATCTACGTGGGCCTGGCCCTCGTGATGCTCGTGGTGTACCCGGTGCTGGCGCGCCTGCACGGGCTCTCCGTCAAGCAGTTCTTCACCGGCGTGTGGCCGGCGTTCCAGCTCGGCTTCGTCTCCCGCTCCTCCCTCGGCACGCTGCCCGTCACCCAGCGGGTGGCCGAGCGCAACTTCGGCGTGCCCACCGGCTACGCCTCCTTCGCCGTCCCGCTGGGCGCCACCACCAAGATGGACGGCTGCGCCGCGATCTACCCGGCCGTGGCCGCCGTGTTCATCGCCCAGTTCTACGGGATCGACATGAGCCTGAGCCAGTACGCCCTCGTGGCACTCGTGTCCGTGCTGGGCTCGGCCGCGACCGCCGGCACCACCGGCGCCACCGTGATGCTCACGCTCACGCTGTCCACCGCCGGGCTGCCCCTCGAGGGCATGGCCCTGCTCCTGGCCGTCGACCCGATCGTGGACATGGGTCGCACCGCCCTCAACGTGTCCGGCCAGGCCCTCATCCCCGCCCTCGTGGCCTCCCAGGAGGGCATCCTCGACCGGGACCGCTACGACGCCCCGCGCGGCGACATCTTCGGCGAGGACGAGGAGGAGATCGTCGAGGCCCGCGCCCACGCGACCGCCGACTCCCGCGCCCAGCTCGTCGGCACCCCGGAGCCGCGCGCCTGAGTCAGCGGCCGGACGGGCCCGCTCCGGCGGGTCCGTCCGCGCCGTCCCCGTCCCCCTCGTCCAGATACTCGCCCAGCACGTAGTCGTAGTCCACGGGGTTCCCGTCCTCGTCCGTGCGGCGGTACCAGTCGGTGATCTCCGCGGCGGTGGAGTCGAACCCCTCGCCGGCCGCGTACCAGCTGCCCGGCGGGGTGCGCTCCACCGTGAACGCGAAGTCGTCCCCGTACTCCACCAGGCCCCGCACCGTCGCCTTCTCGACGGCGGCCCGCTGGTACCGGTCACGGATCGCGAAGGGGTCGTTGGCCAGTTCGCGCTGGAGCGCGACCGCCATGAGGACGAGCACCACGGTGAACGGCAGCGCCGTGATGGTGATGAGGTTCTGCAGGCCGGTGAGCGCGGTGTCGCCGCCGGTCAGCAGCATCACGACGGCGATGCCCGCCATGCACAGCGCCCAGAACACCGTGATCGTGCGGCGCGGGGCCGGGGCGCCGCGCTGTGAGAGCTGCGAGTTCACGATCGAGGCGGAGTCCGCCGTCGTGATGAAGAAGACCGCCAGCATGACGATCACGACCGGGGCCACCAGCCCGCCGCCGGGCAGCTGGTCCAGGACCACCCAGAAGATCTCCGCCGGCGCGGGCAGCGACGCGGCCGTGCCGTCCGGCGCCACGGAGCCCTGCGTCCGCTGCAGCCAGATGGTGGTGCCGCCGATGATCGTGAACGCGCCGACGATCACCGCGGCCGGGATGAACAGGGCCCCGAGGACGTACTGGCGGATGGTCCGACCCTTCGAGATCTTCGCCATGAACACGCCCACGAACGGGGCCCAGCTGACCCACCACGCCCAGTAGAAGATCGTCCAGCTGGAGAGGAACTCCTGCATGTCCTCCCCCTGGGCCATCGAGGCGCCGAGGGCGTCCGGGGCGGAGGAGACGTAGTCCATCAGGACGCCGGGCACGATGTTCAGCAGGAACGCCGTCGGGCCGACGACGAAGAAGAACAGCGCCAGGCCGAGGGCGAGCAGCATGTTGATGTTGGACAGCCACCGGATGCCGCGGGCCACACCGGACACCGCCGAGAAGATGGTGCCGATCGTGAGCACCACGATGATCCCCAGCGCCACCGTGTTCCCCGGCGCCGACCAGCCCGAGACGATCTCCACGCCGCGGCCGATCTGCAGGGCGCCGATGCCCAGCGAGGCCGCCGTGCCGAACAGTGTGGCGATGATCGCCAGCCCGTCGATCAGGCGCGCCCCGACGGAGTCGCTGCGCTGGGAGTCGCCGAACAGCGGCGCGATGATCGAGCTCATCAGCGGCACCCGGCCCCGGCGGTAGGACACGTAGCCGACCGACAGGCCGACGACCGCGTAGATCGCCCACGCGTTCACGCCCCAGTGCAGCGCGGCCTGGGCCAGCGCGCCCGTCACCGCCTCCTCGCTCGCCGCCTCGTACGCCCCCGGGCGCGGGGCCAGGTAGTAGGTCAGCGGCTCGTACGGGCCGAAGAAGATGATGCCGATGCCGATGCCGGCCGCGAAGAGCATGGCCGACCAGCTCGCCGTGGAGTACTCCGGCTTCTCCCCGTCCAGGCCCAGCGGGATCTCGCCGTACCGGGAGAACGCCAGGACGAGCAGGAACACCACCATCCCGATGGCCAGCAGGGCGAACAGCCAGCCGGCGTGGACCATCACCCAGTCGAGGGCCGCGCTCGAGACGGCCAGCACGGCGTCCGGCTGCAGCACGCCCCACACCACGAAGCCGACCACCAGCAGGCCGACGACGGCGAGGATCACCCGGTCCACGCCGTAGCGCACCCGGCGGTCCTCCACGGACACGCCCGGCACGAGGGCCGGGTGGATGCCGTGCGGATAGGAGAACTCCCGGACGAAGCGGCGCAGCCGTGGCCGGGCCGGGGTCCGGGTCGTGTGGGACCCGGTGGGACGGGGCGGCGTGGGTGTGTCCATGGGCACACCATAAGGGGCGCCCCGGACGGCGGTCGTCTCCCGCCCGCACGACGACGGCCCCTCACCCGAGCGGGCGAGGGGCCGTCGTCGTCGTCCGGCCGCGTCAGGGCCGACGGAGGCGTCAGTGCTGGTGGCCGGCCTCGTCCTCCTCGGCGGGCTTGTCCGCCACGAGGGTCTCGGTGGTCAGCACGAGGGCCGCGATGGAGGCGGCGTTGGCCAGCGCGGAGCGGGTCACCTTGACCGGGTCGATCACGCCGTCGGCGATCAGGTCGCCGTAGACGCCGGTCTTCGCGTTGAAGCCGTGGTTCGGCTCCAGCTCGGCGACCTTGGAGACCACCACGTAGCCGTCCTCGCCCGCGTTCTGGGCGATCCAGCGCAGCGGCTGCTTCAGGGCCTTGCGGACGATGTCCACGCCCACGGCGGCGTCGCCGGTCAGGGCCTGGACGTCGGCGTCGGTGTCGAGCGCGGTCAGCGCGTTGATGAGCGCGGTGCCGCCGCCGGCCACGATGCCCTCCTCGAGGGCGGCGCGGGTCGAGGACACGGCGTCCTCGATGCGGTGCTTGCGCTCCTTGAGCTCCACCTCGGTGGCGGCGCCCACGCGGATCACGCCGATGCCGCCGGAGAGCTTGGCGAGGCGCTCCTGGAGCTTCTCGCGGTCCCAGTCGGAGTCGGTCGCGGCGGACTCGGCCTTGATCTGGGCGACCCGGGCCTCGACGTCCTCGGCCGCACCGCCGCCGTCGACGATGGTGGTCTCGTCCTTGGTGACGGTGATGCGGCGAGCGGAGCCGAGCACGTCCAGGTCGGCCTGCTCGAGCTTCATGCCGAGGTCCGGGGAGACGACCTGGGCGCCGGTGAGGATCGCGATGTCCTGCATCATGGCCTTGCGGCGGTCGCCGAAGCCCGGGGCCTTGACGGCCACGACGTTCAGGGTGCCGCGGATCTTGTTCACCACGAGGGTGGACAGGGCCTCGCCCTCGATGTCCTCGGCGATCACGAACAGCGGCTTGTTGGCCTGCAGGACCTTCTCCAGCAGGGGCAGCAGCTCCTGCACGTTGGAGATCTTGCCCGAGTTGATCAGGACGTAGGCGTCCTCGAGCACGGCCTCCTGACGCTCGGCGTCGGTGACCATGTACGGGGACAGGAAGCCCTTGTCGAACTGCATGCCCTCGGTGACGTCCAGCTCGGTGGAGGTCGTGGAGGACTCCTCGATGGTGATGACGCCGTCGGTGCCGACCGTGTCGAACGCGCGGGCCAGCAGCTCGCCGACCTCGTCGTTCTGGGCCGAGATGGCGGCCACGTGGGCCACCTCCTGGCCCTCGACCGGGCGGGCGTTCTCCTGCAGGCGCTGCTCGACGGCGGCCACGGCCACCTCGATGCCCTTCTTGACCTCGCCCGGCGCGGCACCGGCGGCGACCTGGCGCATGCCCTCGTTCACGAGCGCCTGGGCCAGCACGGTGGCGGTGGTGGTGCCGTCGCCCGCGATGTCGTTGGTCTTGGTGGCGACCTCCTTGGCGAGCTGGGCGCCCATGTTCTCGTACGGGTCCTCCAGCTCCACCTCACGGGCGATCGTGACGCCGTCGTTGGTGATGGTGGGGGCGCCCCACGCCTTGTCGAGCACCACGTTGCGGCCCTTGGGGCCGAGGGTGACCTTGACGGTGTCGGCGAGCTTGTCGATGCCGGCCTGGAGGGCGCGGCGTGCGTCGTCGTTGAAAGCCAGCTGCTTGGCCATGACGGACGCTCCTTTCGTTCAGGGAGTCAGGGGGTGCGGGGACGCGAGGGGCCCGGGGCGCGCGCACCGGTGCGGTGCGCGCCGCTCACCGGGCCCGTCGCGGCGGGGTCACTTGGTGACGACGGCCAGCACGTCGCGGGCGGAGAGCACCAGGTACTCCTCGCCGCCGACCTTGACCTCGGTGCCGCCGTACTTGGAGTACAGCACCACGTCACCCTCGGCGACGTCGACCGGCACGCGGTTGCCGTTCTCGGCGACCCGGCCCGGGCCCACGGCCACGACCTGGCCCTCCTGCGGCTTCTCCTTGGCGGTGTCCGGGATCACGAGGCCCGACGCGGTGGTCTGCTCGGCCTCCAGGGGGCGGACAACGATGCGATCCTCGAGGGGCTTGATGGAGACAGACATGCTGCACACTCCTTCTTCGTCGACGTGCGGCTCCGGCGGGCTCGCCGGTCCGCTGATGCTGTGGTCTGCGGGTGCGCCACGGGCGTCAGACCCTCCGTCGTCGCGGTGCCGGACGGTCCACCTCGGGCATTGGCACCCGGTACCCCCGAGTGCCAGTGCCGACTCTACTCCGGGTTCTGGCACTCCTTCAACATGAGTGCCAGCCGTGTCCCCGCCGTCCGCCGCGGGCGGAGGCGTGGGGCGCGGTGCAGTGGGGCACCGTGGGGCGGCGTGGGGCGGCGGCGGGCGGGGCGGGTTCCGGGCCCAGGAGCACACGGAGTGGTCACGGCTGCGGCCGGGATCCTGTCCCTCCCCCACTCCCCGCCCTCCCCCCTCCCCCCTCCGTGGGCAGAAACCGCACCCCCGCCACCCTCCGTGGGCAGAAACCGCACCCCCGCCCACCGCGTGGGCAGCATCCGCAGGTTTTCGATCTCCGTGGGCAGAAGCGCCCTCTCTTCTGCCCACGGATGTTGCGTGGGCGGAACTCCTCGCAGTTCTGCCCACCGAGCCATGACGACGTCGTCCCGACGGGACAACCGGCCGTCGCCGAGTCCTGCACAGCCGGCCCACCCCGCGCCGTTGTCCACAGACACGCGGCCCGCCCGGCCGCCGTCGGACCGACCGCGTCAGGGTCGACCCATGCCCTTCGCTCCCGACCTCCCCCTCGTCCCCGTCTTCACCACCCGCGACGTGCTCGAACGCGGTCTACCGCCCAGCCGGGTGCGGCGGTCCGACGTCCTCCGCCTCGCCCGCGGCATCCACCGTCGCCGTGACATGCCGCTGCGCACCTGGGAGTCGGCTGGGCTCCCGCCGCCGCACCACGGGGTCGGCCTCGACCTGCTGACCGCCCTCCTGCGGTCCCGTCCCGACGCCGTCCTCTCCCACGAGACGGCGGCGCACCTCCACGGCCTCCCGCTTCCCCCGGGCGGGGCCACGCGACGCGCCGCCGTCGAGATCACGTTGCACCTCGGCACCGCACGGGCGCGGATCCCCGGCGTCATGGAGCACCGCAGACCCCTGCCCGCCGGCCACGTCACCTCCGTGCTCGGGCTACGGGTGACGACGCCGGAACGGACCTGGCTCGATCTGTGCTCGATCGGCCACCCCTGGGACGAGGCATCCCTCGTGTCGGCGGGTGACCACCTGGTCCGTCACCCCTGGTCCCCGCGCGGCCGGCGGCCTCCCATCACCACGGTCACCGCGCTGCACGAGGCGATGCGGCCGCTCGGGCGGTTCGTCGGAAGACCGCGGGCGACGGCGGCGCTCGAGCGCGTACGGGTGGGTGCCGACTCGCCGCAGGAGACCCGGCTGAGGCTGGCGCTCGTCGAGGCGGGGCTGGGCGAGCCGGCTCTGCAGCACGTGTTCGACCCCGGGCGGCGGGACGCCCCCGAGGCCGATCTGTGGTTCGAGGACTGCCGGCTCGTCCTCCAGTACGACGGCGAGGTGCACCGGAGTGCCGAGCAACACGCCCGGGACGCCCGGCGAGACCAGTACTACGCGGAGCGTGGGCAGATGACCCTGCACGTCACGGGCCGGGACGTCGGCGAGGGATACGCGCGGGTGATCGAGGCCGTCCTCAGACGACGGGCACAGGTCTCGAACGGCTGGGATGCATGACGTCGTCGTCGCGTATGGCCCTGCCGTCCATGCGCAGGGTTCCGTGGGCAGAAGCGAGGGTGCTTCTGCCCACGGAACCTGGAAACACGCGGGTTCTGCCCACGGAACCTGGAAACACGCGGGTCCTGCCCCCGGAAGGCGAGACCCGGCGGGTTCTGCCCACGGAACGCTCGCGTCGGCCGGGCACCCGACCCCCGCCCGGACCGACCCGGGCCGGCCTCACCGTCGCCCCGCTCAGTAGTACACGGCCAGGGGCCCGTGCGGGCCGTCCACCACGTTGCACGGGGTGCGGAAGATCCGCTCCAGCACCTCGGGGCGCAGGATCTCGGCCGGGGTGCCCGTCTCCACCACCTGGCCGTCGCCCATGGCCACGATCCGGTCGGCGTAGTGGGCGGCGAAGTTGATGTCGTGCAGCACGATCACCACGGTCCGGCCCAGCTCGTCGGCGGCCCGACGCAGCTGCTGCATCATCTGCACCGAGTGCTGCATGTCCAGGTTGTTCAGCGGCTCGTCCAGCAGCACGTACTCGGTGTTCTGCGCCAGCACCATCGCCACGTACGCGCGCTGCCGCTGGCCGCCCGAGAGCTGGTCGAGGTACCGGTTCTCGAACGGGCCGAGGTTGAGGAAGTCGATCGCGTCGGACACGTGCCGCTCATCCTCCAGGGTCAGCCGCCCGCGCGTGTACGGGTAGCGCCCGAACCCCACGAGCTGTCGCACGGTCAGCCGCGTCACGAAGTGGTTCTCCTGCCGCAGGATGGACAGGGTCTGCGCGATCTTCCGGGACGGCGTCGTGGTGATGTCGTGCCCGCCCACGGCGATCGTCCCGGCGTCGGCGTCCTGCAGCCGGCCGATCATCGTCAGCAGCGTGGACTTGCCCGCCCCGTTGGGCCCCACGAGCGCGGTCACTCCCCCGGCCTGGATGTCCAGGTCCACGGGTCCGATGCACACCTCGTCGCTGTGGCGCTTCACCACGCCGCGCAGCTCGATCACAGACGTCCCTTTCTCATCACGACGACCAGGAAGGTGATGCCGCCGATCAGCTCGATGACCACCGTGACCGCACCCCCCGCGTAGAAGACGTGCCGCAGCACGAAATAGGCGCTCGTGAGCACCGCGTACCCGGCCAGCGCCGCCACCGGGAGGATGAACCGGTGGTCGTGGGTGTCGACGAGGCTGTACGCCAGCGTCGCCACGAGGAAGCCGAGGAACGTCATCGGGCCCACGAGCGCGGTGGTCATGGCCATCAGCACGGAGACCAGCAGCAGCGTCACCATGAGCTCGCGCCGGTGATGCAGGCCCAGGTTGGTCGCGGCGTCGGCGCCGAGCGCCACCGTGTTCAGGCGGCGGGAGCGCAGCCACAGCAGCGCGCACACGACGACGGCGATGGGCGCGGCGATCGCCACGTACTCGGTCCGGGCGTTGGAGATGTTGCCGAAGAGCCGCGCGCTCAGCAGGTCGAACGAGTTCGGGTCCAGCAGTCGCTGCATGAACGTGCTCAGCGCGGCCAGCCCGCCGCCCAGCACCACGCCCACGAGCAGCATCAGATGGACGCTGCCGTAGGGCCGGGAGAGCAGCCACGAGTACAGGGCCGTCGCGAGCACCACCATGAGTGCGGCCTGGGCGAGGAACGGCCCCACCCCGGTCAGCACCGCGACGCCGGCGGCTCCCAGCACGTACACGGCGGCGGTCGACACGGCGGTGTAGAGCGCCTCGAACCCCATGATCGAGGGCGTGATGATGCGGTTGCCCGTCACCGTGTGGAAGCTGACGGTCGCGAAGGAGTGGCACAGCGCCACGATGCCGATCACGCCCAGGGACTCCACGCGCATCCGCGCGATCATCCAGAACGCGCGCGAACCGGGTTCGGCCTCGTTGCCCCACAGCAGGACCCCGGCGGTGGAGAGCACGGCGACGGCGGCCAGCACCGCGACGACGACCGCATACCTCCGGCGGTCGGCGGCGGTGACGAACGCGCCGGACCGGCGCGGGGCGTCGGCCTCGACGGGCCCAGCCGCGGTGGCGCCGCCGGGCGGGGCGGGGATGCGACCCGGGGCGGTCGCGAGCGGCTCAGCCATGCTTGGCCTGCCTCAGCAGCAGGGCGAGGAACACGATCGCACCCACGAGGCCCAGGATCAGCGAGATGGGCACCTCGAACGGGGCGATCACGGTGCGCCCGATCAGGTCGCAGACGATCACGATCCACACGCCGACCATGACCACCCAGGGCAGGTTCGTCCGCAGGTTGTCGCCGCGGACCATGGACACGAGGTTGGGGACCACGAGCCCCAGGAACGGGAGGGCCCCGATCACCACGGTGACCACGCCGGTGGCCACGGCCACCATGGCCACGCCGGTGAGGATCACGGCGTCGTAGTTGAGGCCGACGTTCGTGGCGACGTCCTTGCCGAGGCCGGCCACGGTGAAGCGGTCCGCGATGACGAAGACCGCCACGCACACGATCAGCACGAGGAAGAGCAGCTCATACCGGCCGCGGACCACGGAGGTGAACGAGCCGGCGAACCACGCGCCCACCTGCTGCAGCATGTCCGTCTGGAGGGCGAGGAACGTCGAGGCGGCGCCCACGACGGCGCCGAGCATGATGCCCACGATCGGCACGATGAGGGAGGACTGCAGGCGCACCCGCCGCAGGAAGAGGAAGAAGACGAGGGTGCCGACGAAGGCGAAGAGGATGGCCCCGACCATCCGGGTCACCAGGCCCGCCCCCGGCACGAGCACCATGGTCACCAGCAGGCCGAGGCCGGCCCACTCGGTGGTGCCCGTGGTGCTGGGCTCCACGAAGCGGTTCTGCGTCATGAGCTGCATGACCAGCCCGCACATCGCCATCGAGGCGCCGGCCAGCACGAGGGCGACCGTGCGCGGCACGCGCGTGATGGCGAACATCTCGCGTCCGCCCTCCGCGCCGACGTCGTACACGCCCACGAACAGCGAGACCACGATGAGGGCCGCGGTCACCACGACGCCGACCAGCAGCGGCCAGGTGCGCTGCCAGCGGGTGCGCTCGGGCCGCAGGACGGCGGGCGGGACCCAGCACACGCGGTCGCCCCGCCCCGGCTCCTCGAGCCGGGGCGGGGCGTCGGCGACGTGGTGACGCACGTCGACGATCACTGCGCGCCTTCGAAGGCCTTCGCGAGGTCCTCCATGACGGTGGTGTGGTTCTGGATGTCCTCGGCGACGTAGAAGTCGGCGGGCAGGTACACGATGTTGCCCTCCTTCACCGCGGTCACGTCCTGGAGGGCCTCGGAGCGCTCGATCAGCTCGGCGGCGGTGGCGTTCTCCTCGCCGATGGCGGCGTCGCGGTCCATGACGATCAGCCAGTCCGGGTTCGACTTCGCGATGGCCTCGACGGAGATGTCGTCGCCCTGGTGGTTGTCGGTGCCCGACTGCGCGAGGGCCGGGGTCAGCTCCAGCATGTCGAAGAACGGGCCGATGGCGCGACCGGTGCTGGGCGCGACGTACGACAGCTCGCCGCCCGAGGCGATGAGGCCCATGACGGTCTGCTCGGGGTCGTAGGCGTCCTTGGCGCGCTGGGTGGCGGCGTCGAAGTCGGCGATGAGCTTCTCGGCATCGGCCTCGTGGCCGGTGGCCTCGCCCAGCAGGGTGGTCAGCTTCTTCAGGCCCTCGTCCATGGGGGTCTGCGTGACGTCGAAGTCCGTGTCCACGACGGCGGCGTCGCCGGTCAGCTCGTCGATCTCGGCCTTGCGCTCGTTGAACCGCTGGCCGTTGAAGACGACGTCCGGCTCGGCGGTGACGAACAGCTCCATGTCGGGCTCCCGGTGGTTGCCGATGTCGGCGACCGAGTCGTCCTGGAGGTAGGAGGGCCCGCCCTCGCCCTTGTACATGATCTGCTTCGGCGCGGCCGACAGCTCGACGCCCCAGTCGTCCAGGGTGCGGAAGATGCGGTTGTCCGTGGCGATGACGGAGTCGACCTCCTCCGGGAGGGTGACCTCGGTGCCGGACATGTCGGTGACGGTGACCCCGGCCGCGACGCCGCCCGAGGCGGCCGAGGAGCCGTCGGCGGCGCTCGCGGAGGACGAGGACTCGCCGGAGGCGCTCGCGGAGGACGAGCCCGTGGCCGCGCCGCCGGCGGAGCAGCCGACGAGGGCGAGGGCCGCCACCGAGGTCAGGGCGAGACGGGCGAGGCGGGGGGCACGGGCGGAACGCGGCATGGTTCTCCTTCTGGGCGGCGGGGCTGCCCCGGGATGAGCAGTCGGGGTGGTGGGCGCGCTCCCGTGGAGGTGAGCCTTGCCTCAGTCGAATACCGTACACGAGGGTGCCGTAATCCCCCAACGGGGGTTCGACGGCTCCCGCCGCCCGGAGCCCGCGGCCTGGAGCCCTGTCAGTCCAACGGCGTCACCTCGAGGGCGAACCGCGACCGACCCACGCGCGCCAGCACGAGGGTGGCGTGCCGTCCGGCCCCGCCACGCCGGCCCGGCTTCGCCCCGCCGAGGACGGCGCGCCGCACCTCCTCGGGCGTCTCGCGGATGCCCCGCTTCTTCACGTCCAGCCGACCCACCCCGGTCTCCTTCGCCCAGCGCCGCAGGGAGGCCAGGTGGAAGCCGTGCACCGCCTCGATCCGATGGGCGCGGGCCAGGCCGTCCCGCACGGGTTCGGGCGCGACGAGGTAGGCCAGGTGGGGGTCCAGCTGCCGCGTCGGCACGGGCCAGGACGCGGCCAGGTCCGTCACGAGTCCGGCCCGGATGACGGCGCCGTCCGGCTCGTGCAGGACCGCGCCGACGAGCCCCGCCATGCCCTCCTCCCCCACGGCCTCGAGCTCGGGCGAGTCGCCGAAGTCCGCGCCGGAGACGAGCTGCGCCGTCGTCGTCTCCCCGCCCCGGACGGTCATGACGCGCGCCGCCCGCCGCACCCCGGGGCGGGCCGCCGCGTTGAACCACAGGGCGGCCTCCACGACGTCGCCGTCGACGCTCACCCACTCGGCCTCGGCGCCCGCCGGCACGGCCTCGTGCGGGAGCCCCGGGCCGAGCTTGACCCCGACCGGCACGCCCGTCGCGGCGATGTCCGTCACGACGCTCAGGGGCGGGGAGAACGCCTCGGGGTCGAACACGCGCGCGGACCCGCCCCCGCCGACCTGACGGCGGGCGGGGTCCAGCCACACCGCGTCCGCCTCGGCGGGCACGTGGGCGCGGGCCCAGGCCACGGCGTCGCCGTGCACCACACGCGCGCCGCGGTGGCCGGCGAGGTTCACCTCGGCGGCCGCGGCGACGACGGCGTCCCGCTCCACCGCCACGACGTCCAGGCCCCGGTCGGCGAAGGCGCGCGCGTCCAGGCCGAGACCGCAGCCGAGGTCGGCGACGCACCGGGCCCCCGCGGCCGCCAGCCGGTCCGCGTGCAGGCCCGCGACCAGCGGGCGGGTGGCCTGCTCCAGGCCGTCGCGGGTGAACAGCATCCGGCGTGCCTGCCGCCCGAGGCGGGCCTCCGCCCGGGACCGCAGCGCGGCCTGGGTCAGCGCGGCGGCCACGCGCTCCGGAGGATGCCCGGCCGCACGCAGGCGGGAGGAGACCGCGAGCGCGTCGGCCTCGCGGTACCCGGCGAGGGAGTCGAGGAGCGCGCGGCCCTCCGGCTCGAGGACGGGGGCCAGGGCGGTGGCGTCCGCCTCCGAGGCGGCGGCCGTGGGGCGCGGCGGGCGGGAGGCGGGGCGGGGACGGGCCATGCGCCCCACCCTAGGTCCGAAGCGTGGACACCAGGCGCAGGCCCATCACGGGCTTCTAGGATGGGCGGCATGACTCTGCCCTTCGCCGACTCCGCGCAGTCCACTCTCGGAATCGAGTGGGAGCTCGCGCTCGTGGACGCCGTGTCCGGCGAGCTGCGCTCCGAGGCCCCGGACCTGCTGCGCGCCCTGCATGTGGCCGAGGGCCTGGCCGACGACGACGTGAACCCGCACATGACCAGCGAGCTCCTGCAGAACACGGTGGAGCTCGTCACGGGCGTGCACGAGCGCGTCGACGCCGCGACGGCGGACCTCGGCCGGATCGCCGCGCGCGTGGCCGACGCCGCGGCGGCGCGGGGCATCTCCCTGTTCTGCCAGGGCACGCACCCGTTCGCGGACGCGATCGCGCAGCCCTCGACACCCAGTGAGCGCTACGACCGCATGCTGGATCTCACCCAGTACTGGGGTCGGCAGCTGCTGATCTTCGGCGTGCACGTGCACGTGGGCCTGGACGACGTCTCCAAGGCCATGCCGGTGGTGAACGGCCTGGTCAACCGCGTGCCGCACCTGCTCGCACTCTCGGCCTCCTCCCCCTTCTGGGCGGGCACGGACACGGGCTACCAGTCCCAGCGCACCCTCCTGTTCCAGCAGCTGCCCACGGCCGGCCTGCCGTTCCAGTTCCAGGAGTGGGAGGACTTCGAACGCTGCGTGGCCCAGATGGAGCAGGTGGGCATGATCGCGGACGTCACCGAGTGCCGCTGGGACGTGCGGGCCGTGCCCCGCCTGGGCACGGTGGAGATGCGCGTGTGCGACGGCCTGGCCACGCTCGAGGAGATCGCCGCCGTGACCGCCTACACGCAGTGCCTCGTGGATGACCTGTCCGCGAGCCTGGAGCGCGGTGAGACGGTCGAGGTCCTGCCGCCGTGGCACGTGCAGGAGAACAAGTGGCGCGCCGCCCGGTACGGCATGGACGCCACCGTGATCGTGGACGCCCGGGGCACCCAGGTCCCGCTGGCGGAGCACCTGCCGGCGGAGATCGAGCGACTGACCCCGGTCGCCGAGCGGCTGGGCTGCGCGGCGGAGCTCGCCGGCGTCCAGGCGATGATCGACGACGGCGGCGCCGCGGCCCGGCAGCGCCGGATTGAGAAGGAGGCGGCCGCCGCGCCGCCGGCCGAGGGCCAGGACGCAGGAGACTCGGTGGCCCCGCTGCGCGCGGTCGTGCTGGACGCCGCCGCCCGCACCCGCGCGTCGCTGGACGGCCGCACCGGCTGAGCGGCCGTTCCCCCGGCGAGGTGGCGGCCCCGCCGCCCCTGCAGGCTTCCGCCGCCCCGCCCGGCGCGGCTACGGTCGCACCATGCGAGCACTCACATGGCAGGGAAAGCGCAACGTCGCCGTCGAGGACGTCCCGGATCCGCGGATCCAGGAGCCGACGGACGCGATCATCGAGGTCACTTCGACCGGCATCTGCGGGTCGGACCTGCATCTGTACGAGGTCCTGGGGCCGTTCATGGACGCGGGGGACGTGATCGGCCACGAGCCGATGGGCATCGTCCGCGAGGTCGGGTCCGAGGTCACCCACATCCGGCCCGGTGACCGGGTGGTCGTGCCCTTCACCATCTCCTGCGGCCGGTGCTGGATGTGTCAGCGCGGGCTGCAGTCCCAGTGCGAGACCACCCAGGTGCGGGAGCAGGGCTCCGGCGCCGCACTCTTCGGCTACTCCCGGCTCTACGGCTCCGTCCCCGGCGGGCAGGCCGAGCTGCTGCGCGTGCCCCACGCGGACTACGGCCCCGTGAAGGTGCCGCACACCGGCCCGGATGAGCAGTGGCTGTTCCTCTCGGACGTCGTCCCCACCGCCTGGCAGGGGGTCCAGTACGCGAACGTCCCCGACGGCGGCACGCTCGCGGTGCTCGGCCTCGGCCCCATCGGCCAGCTGGCGGCGCGCATCGGCGTGCACCTGGGGTACCGGGTGATCGGTGTCGACCCGGTCCCCGAGCGCCGCGCGATGGCGGCCCGGCACGGCATCGAGGTCCTGGACGCCGACGGCGGCGAGGCCGAGGTGCTCCGCGAGCGCACCGGCGGCCGCGGCCCCGACGGGGTCGTGGACGCGGTCGGCATGGAGGCGCACGCCTCCCCGGCGGGGCACGCGGCCCACACCGCCGTGGGCCTGCTGCCCGACGCGCTCGGCCGGGCGGCCATGAAGACCGCCGGCGTCGACCGCCTGAGCGCCCTCCACACCGCGATCGACGCGGTCCGGCGCGGCGGCACGGTGTCGCTCTCCGGGGTCTACGGCGGCATGAAGGACCCGATGCCGATGCTCACCCTGTTCGACAAGCAGGTCACCCTGACGATGGGCCAGTGCAACGTCCGCCGCTGGGTGGACGACCTGCTGCCCCTGCTCGACGACCCGTCCGACCCCCTCGGCGTGCTCGACCTGACCACGCACACCGCCCCGCTCGAGGACGCGCCCGCCCTCTACGAGACGTTCCAGAAGAAGGAGGACGGCTGCGTCAAGGTGGTCCTGAAGCCGTGAGGATCGTCGTCCTGGGCGCGACGGGCAACGTCGGCACCGCTGTCCTGCACCGCCTCCAGGCCGCGGACGAGGTGAGCTCGATCGTGGGCGTGAGCCGTCGCGGCCCGGATCGGGCCGGAGCGCCCTACGACGGCGTCGAGTGGCACCGCCTGGACGTCGCGGAGCCCACGGCGGCGGGGCGGCTGCAGGACATCGTCGCCGGCGCGGACGCCGTCGTCGACCTGGTGTGGGTGATCCGCCCCAACCGCGACCGCGACCACCTGCGCGCCGTCAACGTGGCCGGCAACGAGCGGGTGTTCCGGGCCGTGGCCGAGGCGGGCGTGCCCCACCTGGTCTACGCGTCCTCGGTGGGCGCGTACGGGCCCGGGCCGAAGGGCCGCGCCGTGGCCGAGTCCCACCCCACCACCGGGGTCCCCACCTCGCACTACGCCGCGCAGAAGGCCGAGGTCGAGTCGATCCTCGACGGCGTGCAGGCCGAGCACCCCGAGCTGCTCGTGACCCGGCTGCGCCCCGGGCTGATCTTCCAGTCCGCCGCCGGGCCCGAGATCAAGGACTACTTCCTGGGCGACCTCGTCCCCGCCCGGCTGGTCGCGCGCCTGCGCACTCCGGTGCTGCCGTTCCCGCGGGGCCTGCGATTCCAGGCGCTCACGGCCCAGGACGTGGCGGACGCGTACTGGCGCGTGATCGCCCATCGGGCGGGCGGGGCCTTCAATGTGGCCGCCGACCCCGTGCTGGACGCGCACACCCTGGGCACCGTCCTCGGGGCGCGCCGCATCCTGGAGCTGCCCGTGGGCCTGTTCCGAGCGGCCGCGGCGCTGACCTACCGGGCACGGCTGCAGCCCACCGACCCGGGGTGGGTGGACATGGCGGCGGCGGTGCCCATCATGGACACCACGGCCCTGCGCGCCGCGACCGGCTGGTCCGAGACCACCGACGCCCGGGAGGCGGTCCGCCTCGTGCTCGACCATCTCGACGGCGCCGAAGGCCTCGGCAACGCCGGGCACCGCTCGCACTCGCCCACGGAATGAGGACGATGACCATCACCCGCCGGGCCGCCCTGACGGGCCTGCTCGGGGGCGCCGCCCTCGGGTTCACCGCCTGCACCTCCTCCGGCTATCCCGCCGACCCGGACGGCACCCTGGACCGCGTCACGGGCGGGGTGCTGCGCGCCGGCGTCGTGCACCACCCGCCCCACGTGGACGCCTCGGGCGCCGAGCCCGTCGGCCCCGAGCCCGACCTGATCCGCGGCTTCGCCGCGGCGCACGACGCACGCGTCGAGTGGACCGTGGCCGGGGAGGAGGCGCTCATGACCGCACTGGAGAAGGGCGACGTGGACCTGGTGGCCGGCGGCCTGACCTCGGCGTCCCCGTGGACGTCGCACGCGAGCATCACCCGCGACTACGCCGAGGCGCAGGGTCCGGACGGCGAGCCGGTGAAGCTCGTGATGGCCGTGCCCCTGGGTGAGAATCAGATGCTCACGGCCCTCGAGGCGTACTTCGACCAGCGCGCAGCGGAGGCTGCCCGATGACGCGGCAGGACACCCGCGAGAGGGGGCCGAGCGGGCGCCGGTTCGGCGCCACGGAGCTGCCCCCGGAGATCGAGCGCGTGGTCCAGCAGGCCAAGCGGCTCGAATGGGCGACGCTGGGGGTGCTGGTGGTCACGATCGTCCTCGTGGCGGTCGTGATGGGCTCCTCGCAGGCCATGCGTGCCGCGTGGATCGAGGACTTGCTGTCCCTGATCCCGCCGATCGCGTTCCTCGTCGCCCTGCGCGTGGCCCGCATGGCCCCGACGCGGGCCCGGCCCTACGGCTCTCACCGGTCCGTCGGGGTGGGGCACCTCGTGGCCGCCGTCGCCCTGTCCGTGATGGGCGTGGTCCTCGTCGGCGACTCCGTGCTGGGCCTGGTGACGGCGGAGCACCCGCCCATCGGCACGTTCGACCTGTTCGGGCACACCGTGTGGCAGGGCTGGTTCATGATGGCCGTGATGGCCCTGTCCGTGCCCGGGCCCATGATCCTCGGCCACAAGAAGCTCAAGCTGGCCGAGCAGCTCCACGACCGCGTGCTGTACGCGGACGCGGACATGAACAAGGCGGACTGGCAGACGGGCGTGGCGACCATCGTCGGCGTGGCCGGCATCGGCCTGGGCTGGTGGTGGGCGGACTCCGCTGCGGCGATCTTCGTGGGCGTGAGCATCGTGCTGGACGGCTGGAAGAACCTGAAGGAGGCCGTCACGAACCTGGCGGATCGCCGCGCCGCCACGATCGACGGCGCCCGGCCGCACCCGCTCATCGACCGTGCCGAGCGGGTCGCCTGGGCGGAGCCGTGGGTGCGCCACGCGGGCGCCCGCGTCCGGGACGAGGGCCACGTGTTCCACGTCGAGATGTTCGTGGTGCCGCACGAGGGGGCGGACGTGACGGTGGGCCGCTGCTGCGCGCTGCGGGACGCGATCGCCGCCCTGGACTGGAAGCTGCAGGACGTCGTCGTCGCCCCGGTGGACGAGCTGCCCGCCGAGGTGCACGGCGGTCGGTCCGGGGAGCATCAGACGGGCGAGGAGTAGCCCGGGCCTCAGCCGTTGAGGAACCGGCCCTCGAGGGTGGCGGAGGTGATGCGCTGGACCTCGCGCTGCTGGTCGCCGCTCCTCTGGCGCAGGGCGTGCATCTCGGCGGCGTCGACCGCCGGCAGGTGCGGCGCGAGCTGTTCGAGGACGTGCCACATCGCGGACTTGGCCTGGAGCATGCCCTGCAGCAGGTCCAGTTCGATCTGCGTCCAGCCGGAGCCGCGCGTGCGCAGCGCGTTCACGGGGTTGAGGCGTCCATCGACCTCGGCCGCCGCGCCGGCGGCCCGGTCCACCAGGGGGGGTGCGGAGGCCCAGTTCGCCGATGAGCGCCTCGAGGCGGTCCTGGTCGTCCTGGACGGCGTCGCCGAGGCGGCGCAGCGCGGCCTCCTGCGGGGTGCCGGCCCAGGTCTGCTCGGCGGCGCGGAACGCCTTCACACCGGAGCGGGAGCCGAGCAGGTGCTGATTGAGGAAGTCCTCCAGCATCTGCTCGTCCACGGCGGCGGAGGTGGACTCGGGGCGGGGGTGTTCATGGCCGGTCATGGGCCCTGTCTACGGAACGCGTGGGCGTGGCGGCAAGGGGCCGGGCGCGGTCAGACGCTGACGACCTCGACCGGCTGTCCCGGGTCCGCGCCGAACCACGCGTCGGAGGGGGCGACGCCGTCGCGCACCAGGCGTGCGCCGAGCGCGGCGACCATCGCCCCGTTGTCGGTGCACAGGTTCACGGGCGGGACGGTCAGCTCGATGCCCGCGGAGCGGCACCGGTCGGCGAGCAGGGCGCGCAGGCGCGAGTTCGCCGCGACGCCGCCGCCCAGCATCAGGTGGGTGAGCCCGTGCTCGCGGCAGGCGCGGACGGCCTTGGCGGTGATCACGTCCGCGACGGCCTCCTGGAAGGAGGCGGCGATGTCCGCGCGCGGCACCTCGAGGCCGCGGGCCTCGAACTGCTCCACGGCCCGGGAGACGGCGGTCTTCAGCCCGGAGAAAGACCAGTCATGCCGATGCGGGCCGGGCTCCTCGGCGCTGCCGACGAACTTGCCCGCGGTGAGCCCGCGCGGGAAGCGGAAGGCCGCCGGGTCGCCCTGGGCGGCGAGCCGGTCGATCACGGGGCCCCCGGGGTAGCCCGCCCCGATGAGGCGGGCGACCTTGTCGTACGCCTCGCCGGCCGCGTCGTCGATGGTCGAGCCCAGCAGCTCGACCTCGGAGCTGATCCGGCCCACGCGCAGGATCTCGGTGTGCCCTCCGGAGACGAGCAGCGCGCCCAGGTCCGCGGGCAGGTCGTCCCACTGCGTGGGCCGCACGCCGTCCAGCATGCCGACGCCCACGTGCGCCACGAGGTGGTTGATGCCGTAGAGGGGCGTGCCGAGGGCCGTGGCCAGCGCCTTCGCCCCCGCGACCCCCACCATGAGCGCGCCCGCCAGACCCGGGCCGGAGGTGACGGCGATCGCGTCGAGGTCCGCGAGGGTGACGTCGGCGGCGTCGAGGGCGCGGCGGATCGTGGGCACGAGGGCCTCGAGGTGGGCGCGGGCGGCGATCTCCGGGATCACGCCGCCGAAGCGCACGTGCTCCTCGACGGAGGAGGCGACCTCGTGGGCCAGCAGGGCGGTGCCGCGGACGACGCCGACGCCGGTCTCGTCGCAGGAGGACTCGATGCCGAGCACGAGGGGGGCTGCGGTGGCGGTGGGCATGGGCTCCAGTCTAGTGAGCGGCCCGGTCACAGGGCCTTGCGCATGATCACGGCGTCCTCGCCGCCCGGGTAGTAGCGGCGGCGCACGTGCAGCTCCTCGAATCCGTGGCGCGCGTAGAGCCGCCGGGCGGCGGCGTTGGAGGCCCGGACCTCGAGCATGAGGGCGCCCGCGCCGCGCGCCGCGGCCTCCGCGGCCATCCAGCGCAGCTGGGCTGCTCCGATCCCCCGCCCCTGCGCCGCCGCGACCGTGCCCACGGTCTGCACGTCGGCGACGTCGCCGACCACCACGATCCCGCCGTAGCCGACGATCTCGCCGGGGGCGGGGCCGTCGTCGTCCGCGGAGCCGGGCGCGGCCACATCGCGGACGACCACGCGGTAGTCCCGGGTGGGCGGGCGGCCGTGCGCGTCCCGTCCGCCGGCGGGGCCGGTCTGGGCGAGCTCCTCCTCGTAGAAGTGCGCGGGCCAGGCGTCGAGCGGGAAGAGCGTGGCCTCGTGGGCGAGCACCTCGGGGATGTCCCACACGGTCATGGGGCGCAGCAGGTACCCGGGCGGCAGCCCGTGCTCGTCCTCGGCGGGGCGCCCGTCGCCGGTCGGGGCCGGCTCGGCCGGGCTCACGCGCCCGCCCGCTTGCGGGGGCCGGGGACCTTGGCGTCGGACTCGCGCAGGTAGAGCGGCTCGGCGGGCACGAGGCCGCGGCCGCGCCGCAGGGCGAGCTCGGCCACCTGCCCCACCCCGACGGCGGACGGCGTGGCCGTCTCCCAGCCCGGCACCGCGCGCAGCGCCTCGGGGTAGAGCCCGGCCCCCGCGCCGAAGACGGGCAGCGGGGTGACCTCGTCCGCCGGCGAGACGAAGGGGCCGTGCAGCAGGGTCGGCTGCCCGCCGACCTGCGCGTAGTGGGCCCAGTAGACCTCGCGGCGGCGGGCGTCCGTGGCGACCACGAACTCCTCGATCCCGTGGCGGAAGGCGTCGACGCCGGCCGCGTGGGCGAGCGCGTCGAGGCTGCGGACCCCGTGCACGGGCACGTCCCACGCCAGGCCGAGGGCGGCCGCGGTCGCCAGACCCGCGCGCAGCCCCGTGAAGGGTCCGGGGCCGACGCCGACCGCGAGCGCGTCCAGCGCGGTGCCGGTGACGCCGGCCTCGCCGAGCACGGTCTGCACCGCGGGGGCGAGCACCTCGGCGTGGGCGTGGGTGTCGTCCGTGGCCCAGCGCGCGAGCTCCTCACCGTCCCGCAGGACGGCGACGGAGGCGGCGGCGGAGGAGTCGATCGCGAGGAGCAGGGCCATGGCGGCCAGTCTACGGAAGCACGACGCCGGCCCAGCGCGGGCCGCGGCCGGTCACGACGGCCGAGCGCAGCTCCTCGGCCTGGCCTCCGTCCTCGTCGGAGAAGTCGGTGACGATGCCGTCGTCGCCCTCCCCCGCCGGGGCCGCGGGAGCGTCCTCACCCCCGCGGGCCCGGACGATCTCGATGTCCAGCCATGAGGCGTCCGGGTCCTCGGGGAACCCGGCGAGGGACTCGGCCATGCCCCGGCCCCACTCGACGACGGTCACGGAGCGGTCCACGCTCGCGTCCAGGTCGAGGTCCGTGAGCTCCCCCGCCGAGCGCAGCCGGTACGCGTCCACGTGCACGAGGTCCGGGGTGCCCGCCGGGGCGTCGGCCGGGGCGGGGTGGACGCGGGAGAGGACGAACGTCGGCGAGACCACGCCGGAGGCCACGCCGAATCCGCTGGCCAGCCCCTGGGTGAAGGTCGTCTTGCCCGCGCCGAGGTCGCCCGTGAGGATCAGCACGTCGCCGGCGCGGAGCACCCCGGCGAGGGCGCGGCCGAACGCCCGGGTGCCGTCGGCGCCCTCGAGCGGGACCGTCGCCGTCAGCACGGGCTCGGGCAGGGTCGGGCCGGGGGCGGGGAACTCGTGGTCGCTCATGGGCGGGCCTCCTGGGTCGACGTGGGGTCCACGTGCTGACGGTCCACGCGGCCTCCGATGCGGGTCACCAGCTCGTAGTTGATCGTCCCGGCGGCCGCGGCCCACTCCTCCACCGGAATGCCGGAGGCCGGTCCGAACAGCTCGACGGCGTCGCCGGGCGCGTCCGCGGCGTCCGGGCCGAGGTCCACCACGAACTGGTCCATCGCGATGCGGCCCACCACGGGGACGGTCCGGCCGCCGACCTGGACGCGCGTGCCCTCGACGACGCGCGGGACGCCGTCGGCGTAGCCGACGGGCACGAGCCCGAGGGTGGTGGGCTCCGTCGTGACGTGGCGGAATCCGTAGGACACGCCCTGCCCGGCGGGGACGGCCTTGACGTTGGCGAGGACGGTGACGAGGGACATGGCCGGGCGCAGCCCGAGCTCGGCGGCGGTGACGTCCGCGAACGGGGAGAGCCCGTACAGGCCCAGGCCGACGCGCACCATGTCCAGGTGCGTGTCCGGCCGGGCGAGGGCGGCGGGCGTGTTGGCCAGGTGGCGCAGCAGCGGGTGGCCGAGCGTCTCGGCGGCCTCGGCGGCCATCCGTTCGAACCGCAGCAGCTGCGCCGTGGTCTCGGCGGCCCGGTCCGGCTCGTCCGCCACGCCGAGGTGGGAGAACACGCCCTCCACCCGCACGAGGCCCGCGGCCTCGAGCTCGGCGGCACGCGCGACGAAGGCGGGCCACCGCTCGGGCGTGCAGCCGTGGCGGCCCAGGCCGGTGTCCGCCTTCAGGTGCAGGACCGCGCGGGCCTCGGGTCCGGCCCCGCCGCGGGCCCGCAGCCCGCGGACGGCGGCGGCGGCGGCGTCGAGGTCCCAGCCCGAGACGCCGAGGGTCACCTCCGCCTCCACCGCGGCGGCGAAGTCCGTGGCCCCGGTGTGCAGCCACGCGAGCACGGGCAGGGGCACCCCCGCCGCGCGCAGGGCCAGGGCCTCGCGCACGTGGGCCACGCCGAGCCGGTCCGCGCCGGCGGCCGCGGCGGCGCGGGCGACGGCCACCGCGCCGTGGCCGTAGGCGTCGGCCTTGACGACGGCGGTCAGCAGCGGCCGGCTGCCGTCGGGGCGCCGGATCCGCTCCCGCAGCACGCCCACGTTGTGCCGGACGGCCGCCAGGTCGATGCGTACGGCGCGCTCCGTGTCCGCCGGGTTGACGTCGGCGAGGCTCATCGGACGGCCTCCGGCTCGGCGTCGTCCGGCCACCACAGGCGCGCGACGCGCGCGCCCAGCGCGGTCGGCAGCGTGGCCGTGGTGATCCGCCCGGCGCGGGCCTGGTCGGCCCCGGCCTGGGCGTGCAGCCAGGCGGCGGCGGCCGCGAGCCGGGCCGTGGGCGCCGGGCCGGGATCCTCCCCGGCCCGGCGCGCCCGCGAGCGCCGCGCCACGTCCGCGGCCAGGACGGCACCGATCGCCCCGGAGAGCACGTCGCCGGTGCCGCCCATCGCGAGGTCGGGCCCGCCGCCGGTCACGACCCACGCCTCGCCGTCCGGGGCGACCACGAGGGTGCGCGGGCCCTTGAGCAGGACGGTGGCCCCGTGCGCAGCGGTCCACGCCCGCAGCGCCGCGAGCGGGTCGGCGGCGTCGTCGCCGTCCGCGGGGACGCGCTCGCGCAGCCGGGACCACTCCCCGGCGTGCGGCGTCAGGACCACGGGCGTGCCGGCCGCGCGCAGCGACCGCAGCTCGGCGGCGGTGACCAGGTCCAGGGCCGAGGCGTCGGCGACCAGGGCCGCCTCCGGCCGTTCCTCGAGCGCGGCGAGGACGCCGGCCCAGCGCCGCCGCGCGTCGTGCTCGGTGTCCAGGCCGGGGCCGGCCACCCAGGCGTCCGCGCGCGACGGCTCGGGCCCCTCCGCCGAGACCAGCGCCTCGGGGTGGGCGGCGAGCACCAGGTCCCGGGTGGTCTGCGGGCCGGCGTGGTGCACCATGCCCGCGCCCGTCTGCAGCGTGCCCGCGCTCGCGAGCACGGCGGCCCCCGGGTAGCGCTCCGATCCGGCGACGACGGCCACCACGCCGCGCGTGTACTTGTGGGCCTTGGCTGCGGGGGCCGGGTGGGCGGTCCGTGCGGCGGCCTCGTCCATCACGCCCAGCCGCGCGGCCGGCGACGTCGGCAGGTGCGGTCCCAGCCCGATGTCCACCACGTGCACGGTGCCCGCGCGCGCCGCCCCCTCCCCGAGGACGAGACCGGACTTGAGGGCGCCGAACGTCACGGTCGCGTCCGCGCGGAGGGCCTCCCCCCGCACCTCGCCGGTGTCCGCGTCCACGCCGGAGGGCACGTCGCACGCCAGCACGAGCGCCTCCGCCGGCAGCGCGCGCGCCGCGGCGGGCAGCTCATACTCGCCGGTGAAGCCCGTGCCGAGCACGCCGTCCACCACGAGCGCGGCCTCGGGCGGCACCGCGTCCGCGCGGCGTCCCCCGGCCGCCTGCAGCGCAGCCCAGCCCTCGGCGTGCCAGCGCGGGGCGCCGTCGTCGTCCCGGCGGACGGGCACGGCGACCGCGGCCACGCCCCGGCGGCGCAGGAAGGCGAGGGCGAACAGCGCGTCCCCGCCGTTGTTGCCGGGGCCGACGAGGGCGGCCACGGTCGCCCCGGCCACGGGGCCGCGCTCACGCAGCAGGGCGGCGGCGTGCTCGGCCAGGGCCCAGGCGGCCGCGCGCATCAGCTCCGGGCCGCGCCCGGCCGCGAGCAGGGGCTCCTCGGCCGTGCGCACGGCCGAGCCGGTCACGGCGATGCGGGTCAGGTCATCGGCGGTCATGCGGACTCCTCCTCGGCCGCGCGGCGTTCGGCGACCACGTAGGCGGTGGCGACGTCCCCGTCATGACTGAGGGAGAGGTGCCAGTGGGTGATGCCCAGGGCCTCGGCCTGGGCCTGGACGGTGCCGGTCAGGTGCACGGTGGGGCGGCCGTCGCCGTGGCCCGGGCGCGGGATCCAGCAGTGGTGCCACATCATCCCGGGCGGGGCGCCCATGGCCTTGGCGACCGCCTCCTTGGCGGCGAAGCGCGCGGCCAGCGAGCGCAGCGGCAGGTCCCGCTCGTCCTCGGTGAACAGGCGTGCGCGCAGCGCCGGCGTGCGCTCGAGCTGCGCCCGGAACCGCGGGACGTCCACCACGTCCACCCCCACGCCGACGATCACACCGCCCCCGCCCGCCGGGCGCCCACGACGACGGCGCCGGCCTCGTCCCCGACGGGCTGCCCGCGCAGTCGCTTGGCCAGGTCGAGCGGCCACTGCAGCACGCCGGGCAGCTGCTGGTCGCAGCCCGGCGTGAGCATCGCCTTCCCGTAGGCCAGCACGCCGTAGACGCCGTGCTGCAGGCGGCCGAGCCGGTCGAAGCCGGCGTCGAACGCGTACAGGGACACACGGCCCTCCTCGGGGGTGAAGCACCGCTCCGCCAGCAGCCGCGCACGCTCCACGTGCTGGTGGAAGGTGAGCACGCCCAGGTGGTGCAGGCCGAGTTCGCGCATGCGGTCGGCCGCGTGGATGACCTCGCCCTGGGTGGTCACCGGATCGGGCGCGAAGCACTCGACGCTGACGCCTTCCAGCCGCGGGTCGCGCTCCTCCGGGCCGCCGCACAGCTTCTCGTGCCCGTCCGGCCCCAGGTACGCGGAGACGAAGAGCCGGTCGGTGACACCGGACGCGGCGAGCTCGATCGCGGCGTCGTAGACGCGGGGCTGGCTGTAGAGGACGAGGAGGGCGTCCACGCGCGGTGCGTCGTCCGGGTGCGGGTCCGTCACGGCGTGCGTGGCCCATCCCGCGCCGAAGGCCAGTCCCAGCGCCGCCAGGGTCGCCACGGTGGCGCAGAGGGCCCGCGCCCACCGCGGCAGCCCACGGCGGACGCGCCCCCGGTCGGCCTGCGCGCTCATGCGCCCTCGGGGACCTGCCGCAGCACGACGGTGGAACGGGCCTGGACCTCGAGCACGTCCCCGGCACGCACGCGGGGGTGCGAGCCGCTCGGGGCGACGTGGGACGAGGTGTCCACGACGACCTCCCACTCGGCTGGGAACGTGGGCCCGGGCAGGGTGTACGGCACGGGCTCCCACCACGCGTTCATGAGGACGTAGAAGTCCCGGTAGGGCCCCTCCCCGTCCTCGTCCCCGCGGGGGAGCGTGTGCCCGTTGAGGTAGAAGCCGAGCGACCGGGCCTCGGCGCCCCAGTCGTCCTCCGTCTTGGCGGTCGCGTCCGGCTCGAGCCACACGATGTCCGGCAGGGGCGCCTCGATGTCACGGGCCGCGGGGCGACCGTCGAAGTGGTGGCGACGGCGGAACACCGCGTGGTCACGGCGCAGCGCGATCAGGTCGCGGGTGAACGCCACGAGCGAGTCGTCCATGGCGGACCAGTCGATCCACGAGATCTCGTTGTCCTGGCAGTAGACGTTGTTGTTGCCGCCCTGGGTGCGGCCCAGCTCGTCGCCGTGGCTGATCATGGGCACGCCCTGGCTGATCAGCAGGGTGGCCAGGAAGTTGCGGCGCTGGCGGGCGCGCAGCGTCACGACCTCGGGGTCGTCGGTCTCCCCCTCGACGCCGCAGTTCCACGAGCGGTTGTGCGCGTCGCCGTCGTTGTTGTCCTCGCCGTTGGCCTCGTTGTGCTTCTCGTTGTAGGAGACGAGGTCACGCAGCGTGAAGCCGTCGTGGGCCGTGACGAAGTTCACGGACGCGCCGGGGCTGCGCCCGTCCCCCTCGTAGAGGTCCGCCGAGCCGGTCAGGCGCGTGGCGAACTCGCCGAGCGTGCCGGGCTCGCCTCGCCAGAAGTCGCGCACCGTGTCCCGGTACATGCCGTTCCACTCGGACCAGAGGCCGGGGAAGTTGCCCACCTGGTAGCCGCCCCAGCCCACGTCCCACGGCTCGGCGATGAGCTTGACGGTGCGCAGCACCGGGTCCTGGCGGACCACGTCGAAGAACCCGGAGAACATGTCGGGGCCCTGCTCCCCCTCCACCCGGGTGAGGGTGGTGGCCAGGTCGAACCGGAAGCCGTCCACGTGCATCTCGGTGACCCAGTAGCGCAGGGAGTCCATGACCAGCTGGAGGGCCTTGGGGCTGGAGAGGTCCACCGAGTTCCCCGTGCCGGTGTAGTCCATGTAGTGCCGCTCGTCACCCTCGACGAGGTGGTAGTAGCCGGCGTTGTCCAGCCCGCGCAGGCTGAGCATGGGGCCCTTGTCGTTGCCCTCGGCCGTGTGGTTGTAGACCACGTCGAGGATCACCTCGAGACCGGCGGCATGCAGGTCCTTCACCATCTGCTTGAACTCGCGGACCTGGCCGCCCACCTCCGAGGAGGAGGCGTAGGCGGCGTGCGGGGCGAAGAAGCCGAGCGTGTTGTAGCCCCAGTAGTTGCTCAGCCCCTTCTCCTGCAGGGTGGCGTCGTTGACGAACTGGTGCACGGGCATCAGCTCGACGGCGGTCACCCCGAGCTCGGTCAGGTGGCGGACCACCTCCGGGTGGGCCATGCCCGCGTAGGTGCCGCGCAGCTCCTCCGGGACGGCGGGGTGCAGCTTGGTCATGCCCTTGACGTGGGTCTCGTAGATCACCGTGTCCGTGAGCTCGACGGCGGGTGGGGCGTCATCGCCCCAGTCGAAGTCCTCGGCGACGACGACGCCGAGCATGCTCGTGCCCAGGTTGTCCGAGGTGTCGATGCGGTCCGGCTCGTCGAAGTCGTACGAGTGGTGCTGCTGGCCCCACTCGTAGTCGCCGGTGAACGCCCGCGCGTACGGGTCCACGAGGATCTTGGCCCGGTTGTGCCACAGGCCGCGGGCGGGGTCCCAGGGGCCGTGCACGCGGTAGCCGTAGCGCTGCCCGTGCCCGATGCCCGCCACGTGGGCGTGCCATGTGGTGCCGTGCCGCTCCTCGAGGGGGATGCGCGTCTCCGTGCCGTCGTCGGCGACGAGGCACAGCTCGACCGCCTCCACCTCGCGGGAGACCGCGAGGGCGAAGTTGGTGCCGGTCTCGTCCACGGTGGCCCCGAGGGGGTACGGCTGGCCGATCTCCACTGTGTGCATGACTCTCCGGGGTCTCGTCGTGCGGCCCGCCGGGTGCGGCGGGCCTCCTCGGGGAGTCTACTGGCGCGGGCGGACACCGTCCCGGGACGTCGATCCGCTCAGACGAGTCGGGCGCCCCGGGCGGCCATGTCCGCCACGGCACGGCGCGAGGCGGCGGCACCGCCGCGGACCAGGCGGTCGCGGGAGGCCGGGGCGTCTGCGGCATTGGCCACGAACGCGGTGCGCATCAGCGCCAGCTCCTTCGCGAACACCTCGTCCCAGCCCTCCTGCCAGTACGGCCGGCCGATGTAGGTGAACGCGAACGCACGCTCGCCGTCACGGGAGCACAGGGCCAGGGAGACGGAGCCGAAGCCGGCGCCGTCGTGGCCGACCAGCACCTCGCCGGCGTGCTCCGGCGCGGGGTCCGCGACCAGGAACAGGCCGTAGCCGTAGCCGGCCTGGGCGGCCGGGCCGACGGGGGTGACCATGAGGTCCACGGTCTGCTGCGAGACCAGCTCGCCCCGCATGAGGGCCTGATAGAAGCGGGTGACGTCCGCGGCGGTGGTGTTCACCGCGGCGGCGGAGGCGAAGATCGACTGATCGATGGTCTCGAGGGCCTTGGCCTCGTGCGGACGCACGGCCGCGTCCTGCATCTCCGCGCCGCGGACGAGGGTGCCGTGCTCGAGGCGGGTGCGGTGCATGCCGGCGGGGCGGAAGACGCGGTCCCGGATGAGCTCGGGCATCCGGCGGCCGGTGACGGCCTCGACCATCATCTCCACCACCACGTAGCCCGTGTTGGAGTAGCCGTAGTCGGTGCCGGGCTCGAACCACCAGTCGGCCTGCTTCGCCAGGTCGACGAGCTCACGCTGGCCGTAGGAGCGGGAGACGACGTCCGCGAGCTCGTCGAAGTCCAGCTCGAAGAGGGACTGGCCCCGCATGATCACCCAGATGGCGTCCGGCATGCCGGAGGTGTGGTTCAGGAGCATCGAGAGGGTGACGCGGCCCTCGACGTCGGGCCACAGGCCCGGGAGGACGTCGCCGATCGTGGAGTCCAGGGACAGGGTGCCGCGCTCGACCTCCTGCAGGGCGACGGTGGCGACCATGCCCTTGGTGACCGAGGCGATCCGGGCCACCGAGTTCGCCCGCGCCGGGGCGTTCGCGTGCAGGCCGCGGGTGCCGGAGGCGGTGTCGAAGCGGCCGTCCGGGCCCACCACGGAACAGACGGCGCCGACGGCGGGCCACTGCACGACGGCGTCGAGGGCGGCCTGGATCGCCCGCTCGTCCAGGCCACGGCCGGAGCGAGGGTTCGGACCCTGCGGGGCGGCGACGGCGGAGGAGGCGACTGCGGAGGGCAGCGCGAGGCCGGCGAGGCCGGCGGCCATGCCCTGGGCGAACTGGCGGCGGGTGGGGCGCATCGAGGCGTCCTTTCAGGAAGTGTGACGTAGGTCACCCAGTCGGGTGTGGTCACACTCTAGCCCGCGACGCCGCTGCGACGGGGACGAGCGCGGGCCGCAGGAGCCCGGAAGGCGGACGGCGCCCGTCCCCGGAGAGGGGGCGGGCGCCGTCGTCGCTCAGTCGGAGCGCGTCACTCGACGGTGACGGACTTGGCGAGGTTGCGCGGCTGGTCCACGTCGTAGCCCTTCGCCGTGGCGAGCTCGAGGGCGAAGATCTGCAGCGGGACCGTGGTCAGCAGCGGCATGAGCATCGGCTGGGTCTCGGGGACCTCGAAGACGACCTCGGCCTGGCCGCGCACGGCCGCGTCGCCGCGCTCGGCGACGGCGAAGGTGCGGGCGCCGCGGGCGCGGACCTCCTGGATGTTCGAGACCACCTTGGCGTGCAGCGAGTGACGGTCCAGGGGCGAGGGCATGACCACGAAGACCGGCTGGCCGTCGTCGATCAGGGCGATCGGGCCGTGCTTGAGCTCGCCCGCGGCGAAGCCCTCGGCGTGGATGTACGCGAGCTCCTTGAGCTTGAGCGCGCCCTCCATGGCCACCGGGTAGCCGACGTTGCGGCCGAGGAACAGGACGGAGGTGGCGTCGGCCATCGAGCGGGCGAGCTCCTTGACCTGGTCCTTGGCGGCGAGGATCTCCTCGATCTTGTCGGGGATCGCCCCGAGGTCCGCCAGGATGTCCTTGATCTGGCCGCTGAACAGCTTCTTGTTCAGCTGGGCCAGGTACAGGCCCAGCAGATAGGCGGCGGTGATCTGCGCCAGGAACGCCTTGGTGGAGGCGACGGCGATCTCGGGGCCGGCGTGCGTGTAGAGCACGGCGTCCGACTCGCGCGGGATCGTGGAGCCGTTGGTGTTGCAGATGGACACGGTGCGGGCGCCCTGCTCCTTGGCGTAGCGGACCGCCATGAGGGTGTCCATGGTCTCGCCGGACTGGGAGATGGACACCACGAGGGTGTGCGGGTCGATGATCGGGTCGCGGTAGCGGAACTCGTGGGAGAGCTCCACCTCCACGGGGATCCGGCACCAGTGCTCGATGGCGTACTTGGCCACCGTGCCCGCGTAGGCGGACGTGCCGCACGCCAGGACGATGATCTTGTCGACGGCCTTGAGCTCCTCGGGGTCGATCCGCAGCTCGTCCAACATCAGGGCGCCGGCGGCGTCCGTGCGGCCCAGCAGGGTGTCCTGCACGGCCTGGGGCTGGTCGTGGATCTCCTTCTCCATGAAGGTCTCGAAGCCGCCCTTCTCCGCGGCCGAGGCGTCCCAGTCCACGGTGAAGCGCTTGCCCTCGGCGGGGCCGCCCCGGAAGTCCGAGATCTCGACGGCGTCGGCCGTGATCGTCACGACCTGGTCCTGCTCGAGCTCGATGGCCTCGCGGGTGAAGTCGATGAAGCCGGAGACGTCCGAGCCCAGGAAGTTCTCCCCCTCGCCCAGGCCGACGACGAGCGGCGAGTTGCGGCGCGAGGCCACCACGCGGTCGGGGTGGTCCACGTGCACGGCCAGCAGGGTGAAGGCACCCTCGAGGCGCTGGGAGGCCAGCTGCATGGCGCGGGTCAGGTCCTGGCCGGCCGCGTGCCGGTAGACGTCGGCGAGGAGGTGGGCGGCCACCTCGGTGTCCGTCTCGGAGAGGAACTCGACGCCCTTGGCGAGCAGCTCCTCGCGCAGCTCGGCGTAGTTCTCGATGATGCCGTTGTGGATGAGCGCCAGCCGGCCCTCGTCCGCCACATGCGGGTGGGCGTTGCGGTCGGTGGGGCCGCCGTGGGTGGCCCACCGGGTGTGGCCGATCCCGACGAGGCCGGTGGGGATGGGGTGCTCGGCGAGCTCCTCGGCGAGGTTGGCGAGCTTGCCCGCCTTCTTCCGGTGGTACAGCTGACCGCCGTCCACCACGGCCACACCGGCGGAGTCGTATCCGCGGTATTCAAGACGACGCAGGCCCTCCATCAGGACGTCGAGAGCGCCGTGCTCACGATCCGACTGGGGCTGGCCGATGTATCCGACGATTCCGCACATGCGCACGAGAATACCGGGCCGGACCCGACTTCGGCGCACGGCGGGCCGGGTCACTCCGTCCGGGACGAGAACCCCGCGGGGTTGGCCTCCTGCCAGGCCCAGAGGTCCCGCACCATCGCGGTCACATCGCGTCGGGCGTGCCAGCCCACCTCGGCGCCGATCGCGTCCACGGCGGCGCACGACTCGGCGATGTCCCCGGGCCGGCGCTCGACCACGCGGTAGGGGATGCGGCCGCCCGTGACCGCCTCGAAGGCGCGCACCATCTCGAACACGGTGACGCCCTCACCCCGGCCGATGTTCCAGACCCGGGTCGTCGTACCGCCCCCGGTCGCCACCCGGGCCGCGAGCCATTCGAGCCCGGCCACGTGCGCCTCCGCGAGGTCCATCACGTGGATGAAGTCGCGCACGGCGCTGCCGTCGCGCGTGTCGAAGTCCGCGCCGAACACCCGCAGCTCGGGGTACGCGCCGGAGGCCACCCGCGCCACGAAGGGCATGAGGTTCGCCGGCACCCCGCTCGGGTCCTCGCCCAGCCGCCCGGAGGGATGCGCGCCGACCGGGTTGAAGTAGCGCAGCATCGCCAGCCCGCCGCCGTCGATCATGGCGCAGACGTCGCGCAGCACCTGCTCCGCCATGAGCTTGGAGTGCCCGTAGGGCGAGACCGGGTCTGTGGCGGCGTCCTCGGCGACCGGCACCGGCGCGCGGTCGCCGTACACGGTCGCGGAGGAGGAGAACAGGACCGTGCGGGCGCCGGCCGCGAGCGCGGCCTCGGCGACGGCGGCCGTGCCGCCCACGTTCACGTCGTAGTAGGCGGCGGGGCGGGTCATCGACTCGGTGGGCGACTTCAGCCCGGCGAAGTGCACGAGTGCGGCCGGGCCGAAGTCCGCGAGCGCCCCGCGGTAGTCCTCGGGGCGGCGGATGTCGGCCACGTGCAGGCGCAGCCGCGACCCGCCCAGACGCGTCCCGGCGAGCTCGGCGACGCGCTCGAGCGCCGTCGTCGTCGCCGTGACCAGGCTGTCCAGGACGAGGACGTCGTGGCCCGCCTCGAGCAGCGTGAGCACGGTGTGGGATCCGAGGTATCCGGCACCGCCGGTCACGAGAACGCGCATGGGCCGATCCTATCCGGGCCCTGTGACGTCACGCGGGGGCCCGCTCCGGGCGGGCCGCGGCCATAATGGATCGGGTGACCTACACCCCCCCGACCTCCGAGCTGCCCCTCGTGGGCCCCGAGGAGCCCGCGGACGCCGTGCCCGACGGCCACCAGCGCTCCCCCTTCGTGGAGCTGGACCGCCAGACCTGGGCCCGTCTCGCCTCGGAGATGGCGCAGCCCTTCGACCAGGCGGACGTGGAGCGTCTGCGCGGCCTCGGCGAGCATCTGTCCCTGCGCGAGGTTGCCGAGGTCTACCTTCCGCTCTCGCGCCTGCTGAGCATCAACGTGGAGGCCTCCGCGGCCCTGCGCAGCGCGACCAACGCGTTCCTCGGCGAGCGGACGGGGCGCACCCCGTACGTGATCGGGGTGGCCGGGTCGGTCGCCGTCGGCAAGTCGACGACGGCGCGTGTGCTCCAGGAGATGCTGCGCCGCTGGCCGACGACGCCGCGCGTCGAGCTGGTCACCACGGACGGCTTCCTGCACCCCAACGCGGTGCTGCACGAGCGCGGCATCCTGTCCCGCAAGGGCTTCCCCGAGTCCTACGACCGCCGCGCGCTGCTGCGCTTCATGGCGGACGTCAAGTCCGGGGCGCAGGAGGTGCGCGCGCCCGTGTACTCGCACATCACCTACGACATCGTGCCGGGCGAGGAACAGGTGGTGCACCGTCCCGACGTGCTGATCGTGGAGGGACTCAACGTGCTGGCCCCGCCGCGCACCCGGGCCGACGGCACCGCCGGGCTCTCCGTCTCCGACTTCTTCGACTTCTCGGTGTACGTGGACGCGCGCGCGTCCTGGATCCGGTCCTGGTACATCGACCGGTTCATGGGTCTGCGCTCGGGGGCCTTCGCCGACCCGCGCAGCTACTTCCACCGGTACTCCTCCCTGTCGGACGCCGAGGCTCAGGCGACGGCCGAGTCCATCTGGGACTCCATCAACGGCCCGAACCTCGAGCAGAACGTGCGCCCGACCCGCGGGCGCGCCCGGCTGGTGCTCACGAAGAACGCGCAACACGAGGTGACCCGCGTGCTGCTGAGGAAGGTCTGATCCATGCGTCGCACCCTCCCTCTCGCCGCGCTGGCCGCGCTCGCGCTGCTCGTGGCCGGTTGCGGCACGCCCGCCGCGGGCCCGTCCTCGGCGACGCCGGCTTCCGGCTCCGCGAGCGCGGCCGCGTCGTCCCGCGCCGCCTCGAGCACGGCGCCGTCGTCGAGCACGCACGCCGACCCGGCCGCCCTCGACGTCGTCGTGAACAAGACCCGCCCCGTGGCTCCGCCCGACTGGGCGCCCTCGGATCTGGTGGCCGTGCCCGGCAGCGAGCTGTCCCTGCGGGCGGAGGCCGCGACGGCGGCCGGTGACCTGCTGGATGCCGCCGCGGCGGCGGGCCACCGCCTCACCACCCTGAGCGCCTACCGCTCGTACGACTACCAGGTCCGGACGTACGGCCACTGGGTCGACGAGCTGGGCCGCGCCGAGGCCGACCGCGTCTCGGCGCGTCCGGGGTACTCCGAGCACCAGACCGGCCTGGCCTGGGACGTGGGCGACGCCGCGACCCCCGCGTGTGACCTGGAAGCGTGCTTCGGCGACACCGCCGCGGGCCGCTGGGTGGCCGCGCACGCCGCCGAGCACGGGTTCGTCATCCGCTACCCCGGCGGGGCCGAGGACGTGACGGGCTTCGCCCACGAGCCCTGGCACCTGCGCTATGTCGGGTCCGCGGAGGCGGCCCGGGTCGAGGCGGTCGGCGGCGTCCTCGAGACCGCATGGGGCCTGCCTCCGGCGCCGGACTACGCGGACTGAGACGCACGGCTCGCTCGACGCTGTACCGCGCCGCCTTCGTCACACGTAGGATTCTCGCCATGCTCCAGGGATTCAAAGACTTCATCATGAAGGGCAACGTCCTCGACCTCGCCGTCGCCGTCATCATCGGCGCCGCCTTCGGCAAGATCGTGAACGCGCTCGTCGAGGCGGTCCTCATGCCGCTCATCGCCGCCGCCGTGGGCTCGCCGAACTTCGACTCGTTCGCCGTGCTGACGGTCAACGGCAACGACGTGAAGTTCGGTGTGCTGCTCACCGCCATCGTCAACTTCCTGCTCATCGCCGCGGCCGTGTACTTCGCCATCGTGATGCCGATGAACAAGATGGTCGAGGCCCGCAACCGCCGCCTCGGCATCGACCCCGCCGAGGAGGAGGTGCCCGCCGACGTCGCCGTGCTCACCGAGATCCGCGACCTGCTCGCCGAGCGCCGCGGCGGCCCCACCTCCGGGACCACCGCCCTCTGATCTCCCCCTGTCCGACGCCGAAGGGCCCGGGACGACTCACGCGAGTCGCCCCGGGCCCTTCCTTCATGCCCTCGGCGGCACCGGGGCCGTGCCCTCAGGGCCGCGACGTCGTCCGGTCCGCGCTGGACCCGGCGTCCGGGGCGACCTCCGAGTCCTGCCGGTCCGGATCCAGGCACGGCAACCACTCCACGGGGGCGCTCTGCCGCGCACACACGGGCGCGTCCACGGCGAGGAACGCGGCCGACCACAGGACCGCCAGCCCCGCGAGCAGCCCCGCGAACAGGGTCCAGCGGCGGGGCCGGGGGGCCGCGTCCGACGTCATCGGTCCGGTCAGTCGTGCAGGCGCAGCTCGCGCTGCACGACGTCGGCCAGCACCTGGGCCTCCCGGCCGGCGGTCTCCTCGTCCGGGGCCTCGACCATGACGCGCACGACCGGTTCCGTGCCCGACGGGCGCAGCAGCACGCGGCCGGTCTCGCCGAGGCGGGCCTCCGCCTCGGCGACCGCCGCCTGGACGGCCTCGTCCTCGGCGGCGCGGGACTTGTCCACGCCGCGCACGTTCACGAGGACCTGGGGCAGCCGGTCCATCACCGCGGCCAGCTCGGAGAGCGGGGTGCCGGTCTCGGCGACGCGCGAGGCGAGCTGCAGGCCGGTGAGGACACCGTCACCGGTGGTGGCGTGGTCCGAGAAGATCACGTGGCCGGACTGCTCGCCGCCGAGCGAGTAGTCGCCGAGCTTCATGCCGGCCAGGACGTAGCGGTCGCCCACCTGGGTCTCGACGAGCTGGACGCCCTCCCGGCCCATGGCCAGCTTCAGGCCCAGGTTGGACATGACGGTCACGACCAGGGTGTCGTCCCGCAGGACGCCGCGGTCCTTGAGGGCCACGGCCATGACGCCCATGATCTGGTCGCCGTCGACGACCTCGCCGCGCTCGTCCACGGCGAGGCACCGGTCGGCGTCGCCGTCGTGCGCGATGCCGAGGTCCGCGCCGTGCTCGCGCACGGCCGCCTGGAGCTTCTCGAGGTGGGTGGAGCCGTAGCCGTCGTTGATGTTGAGCCCGTCCGGGGACGCGCCGATCACGACGACCTCCGCGCCGGCGGCGCGGAACGCCTCGGGCGAGCAGCCGGCGGCCGCACCGTGTGCGCAGTCCAAGACGACCTTGAGCCCGTCCAGCCGGTGCGGGAGGGTCTGCAGGAGGTGGAGGACGTAGCGGTCCTCGGCGTCCGCGAAGACGCGCACGCGGCCCACGTCCGCGCCCTGGGGCCGCCGCGGCGTCACGCCCTCGAGGTGACGGATGATCTCGTCCTCCTGCGCGTCGGTCAGCTTCTCGCCGCCGCGCGCGAGGAACTTGATGCCGTTGTCCGGGGCCGGGTTGTGGGAGGCGGAGATCATCACGCCGAAGTCGGCGTCCAGGTCCCCCACGAGATAGGCGGCGGCGGGGGTCGGCAGCACGCCCGCATCCCACACGTCCACGCCCGAGGACGCCAGGCCCGCCTGCACGGCGGCCGCGATGAACTCACCGCTGATGCGCGGGTCCCGGGCCACGACGGCGACCGGGCGTCGGCCGGCGTCGAAGGCCTCCGCGCCGAGGACGGGCGAGGCGGCCTGGGCCAGCTGGACGGACAACTCCACGGTGAGGGTCTCGTTGGCCAGGCCACGGACGCCATCGGTTCCGAACAATCTCGACATGATCAGTCAGTGTAGGGGCCGCCCCTGCGGCCTGCATCACGGGAGGGTCACGAAACGGGCCGGGGGGCGGTAGCATCGGACCGGTCGAGCCCCCGCGGCCGCGCCCGTCCGCTCACATCCGCCCGGGAGGCCCCGCCCCGAACCCGAAGGACCTCGATCCATGCCCGACGTGACCCCGCCCCCGCCCTCCCGTTCCTGGACGCGCCGCAGCGTGCTGGGCGGCACGGGCCTGGCGATCGCCGCCGGCGTGGCCGGCTGCGGGCGTGATGAGCAGGCCGAGCAGAGCTCGGAGGGCGACGAGCAGGCCACCCGCCTGCCCGCCCCGGACATCATCACCACCGCGCAGTGGGGCGCCATGCAGCCCAACTACTACCTGCAGACCCTGAACGAGCGCCCCTCCTACCTGGTGATCCACCACACCACCACTCCGAACGTCACGGACGGCTCCCGGGAGGCGGCGGAGAGCATCGCGCAGGTGATCCAGAACGCGCACATGGGCTCCGCGAACGACTGGGGCGACACCGGGCAGCACTTCACCGTCTCCCGCGGCGGCTTCGCGATGGAGGGCCGCCACGGCTCCCGGCACGCGCTCGAGGGCGGACAGACGTTCATGCTCGGCGTCCACGCGCTCGGTTTCAACGCGTATGCGCTCGGCATCGAGTGCGAGGGGCTGTACATGCTCAACCCGCCGCCGCAGAGCCTCTACGCCGGCCTGGTGCCGCTCGCCGCCTACATCTGCCAGCAGTACGAGCTGCCGCCGTCCCGCATCATCGGCCACCGCGACGTCACCGCCACCAGCTGCTGCGGCGACGCGTTCTACGCCAAGCTGCCGATCCTGCGCGAGGACGTCCGCCTCTCCCTGGCCTCGGGCGAGTACCACGTCTCGGAGGACTTCGGGGCGGACAACCTCTTCGACGACGCACACGTCACCCCGGAGTACCTGGAGGAGGAGCGCGGCTGAACCCGCACCCGCCCCCGCACACGACGGCGCCCCTCACCGGAAGATGAGGGGCGCCGTCGTGTGCGGCCCGGTCAGCGCACGCGCGGGAACGATCCGCCGAAGACCTCCCCGTACTCGGCCAGCTCGTTGGCCGGGCCGCAGACCTGCGGGGCGGGGCGGTGGACGATGCGCTCGTCCTTGTCCGGGTAGGGCAGCGTGTGCCGCACATGGCGGATGGCCTCGAGGCGGGCGCGCTTCTTGTCTTTCGACTTCACGACGGTCCACGGGGCGTCGGCCGTGTGCGTGTAGAAGAACATGGCCTCCTTCGCGTTCGTGGAGTCGTCCCACTTGTCCAGGGAGGCCAGGTCGGTGGGCGAGAGCTTCCAGCGACGCACGGGGTCGGTCTCCCGCGCGGCGAAGCGGTTGAGCTGCTCACGCTGGGACACGGAGAACCAGAACTTGATGATGTGCACGCCGGAGTTGACGAGCATGCGCTCCAGCTCAGGGGTCTCGCGCATGAACTCGAGGTGCTGGATGTAGCGCTGGAAGTACCACTGCGGGGCCTCCTCCTCCGTGGGCTTCTCCAGGGTCACGGTCCGGGCGCCGCGGGGGTTGAGGTGCTCGTTGAAGCGCTTGATGGCGCCGCCCTTGCCGGCGGCGTCGCGGCCCTCGACGATGATCAGGACCTTCTGGCCGGTCTGCTTGACCCAGAGCTGCATCTTCAGCAGCTCGATCTGCAGCTCACGCTTGTGTCGCTCGTCGCTCTTGAGGCTGAGCTTGGGCTTGTACGGGTAGCCCTCACGCCAGGCCTGCGGGTCCGGGGTGGGGTCTTCTTCTCCCCGCCGAGCTTGCGGCCGAGCTCCCGGATCTCGTCCACCTCGGCGGCGTCGTCACGGGTCACGGCGAAGGGGGCCTGCGCGGTGTGCTCCGTGCCGTGCTCGCCACGGGTGCGGGGGTCGGGCGTAGGACTCGTGTTCTCGGCCACGGCGGCTCCTGAGGGTGTCTTCGACCGGACCGCGCACCGGACGGGCGAGCGGCCCGTCATGGCGTCGTCGCCATGCGTCTTCATATTACCTCTGGGTCAGGTGCCGCCGGCCCACGGAGACCGCGGACGCCCCGCCCCGCTCGTGAGGAGCGGGACGGGGCGTCGGCGGGGGCACGGTGGGGACACCGTGCGGCGCAGGATCAGCGCTTCGAGAACTGCGAGGCCTTGCGGGCCTTCTTGAGGCCGGCCTTCTTGCGCTCGATGACGCGCGCGTCGCGGGTCAGGAAGCCGGCCTTCTTGAGCGCCGGGCGGTTGTGCTCGCGGTCGATCTCGTTGAGGGCGCGGGAGATGCCCAGGCGCAGCGCACCGGCCTGGCCGGAGGGGCCGCCGCCGTGGATGCGGGCGATCACGTCGTAGGCGCCGGTCAGCTCCAGCAGCGTGAAGGGGTCGGAGACCTCCTGCTGGTGCAGCTTGTTCGGGAAGTAGTTCTCCAGGGCGCGGCCGTTGATGGTCCACTGGCCGGAGCCGGGGACGAGGCGCACGCGGGCCACGGCCTCCTTGCGGCGGCCGACGGCGGAGCCGGGCACGGTCAGGGCCGGGCGCTCGGAGGCGGCGGGGGCCTCGGCGGTGGCGGTGGACTCAGAGGTGTAGCTCGTCAGCTCCACGTCGTCGTTCTCGTTGATGCTCATGGTTCTCCTCAGGGAAGGTCTGCGTCAGTGGCCCGCCGGGGTCACTGGGCGACCTGGCCGATCTCGAAGGTCTGGGGCTGCTGGGCGGTGTGCGGGTGCTCGGCGCCCTTGTACACCTTCAGCTTGGAGAGCTGCTGGGCGGCCAGCGAGTTCTTCGGGAGCATGCCCTTGACGGCCTTCTCCACGGCGCGGACCGGGTTGGTCTCGAGCAGCTCGGCGTAGGACTGCGACTTCAGGCCGCCCGGGTAGCCCGAGTGGCGGTAGGCGCGCTTCTTCTCGAGCTTGGCGCCGGTGAGGGCGACCTTCTCGGCGTTCACGATGATGACGTAGTCGCCCATGTCCATGTGGGGGGCGAACGTCGGCTTGTGCTTGCCGCGCAGGAGGGTGGCGGTGTGGGAGGCCAGGCGGCCGAGGACGACGTCGGTGGCATCGATGATGTGCCACTGACGGTCGGCGTCGCCAGGCTTGGGAGAGTACGTACGCACGTTGTCTGCCTTCAGGGTCGGTGGTGGTCCACAGCACCTGCCCGCCGGGTCGTGATTCCGGCGCGCTCGCGCTGTCAGTTCTCCGTGCGCGCCGGTCCCCCAGGTGAGGGCTGGAAGGCGTCCGGGCCCGATGCCCCGGGGGTGCGGCGCGAGCTGAAGGCCATGCAACTGAGCCACTCGCGGCACGACGCATCCGGGTGCGGGCATGCGCAACGTCCACCCATCCTACCGAACGCGGGCCCCGGAGCCAAAAGCCGCCACCGCGGGCCACCCGGCTCACAGGGTCCGCTTCGCCCGGGTGTCCTCGGCGCGCCGGCGCAGCTCCTTCTCCTCGTCGGGATAGCCGACGGCGTGCAGCGTCAGCCCCCCGGGCGGGGCGAGGCGCACCTCGGAGTCGCGGGCCGGCCTCGCCACCCGGTGCGCGAGCCAACCGGGCTCGCGTGCCCCCTCCCCCACCTGGAGCAGCGCCCCGACGATCGCCCGGACCATGTTGTGGCAGAACGCGTCGGCCCGGATCCGGACGCGCACGACGCCGTCCTCATCGCGTCGCACCTCCAGGTGCTGGACCTCGCGGATGGTCGTGGCACCCGCGCGGGGCCGGCAGAAGGACAGGAAGTCGTGCAGTCCGAGGACGGCGTCGGCCTCCAGCGCCATGAGGCGATCGTCCAGGGCGGCGCCGTGCCAGTGGGTGAAGCCCCGCGTGCGCGGATCACGCGCGGCGGGTGCGTCGTCGATCCGGTACTCGTACTCGCGCCACAGCGCGCTGAACCGCGCGTCGAAGCCCCCGGGGGCCCGCCGCGCCCCGTGCACGACGACGGCCCCGCCCCACCCGGAGAGCACCCCGCCGAGGCGTCGGGTGAGGGAGGTGGCCGGCTCCAGGCCGGGCCGGCCGCGGGTCAGGCCCGCCCACTCCGCCTCGGTCAGGTCGAGGTGGACGACCTGGCCGCGCGCGTGCACCCCCGCGTCGGTGCGTCCGGCGACCACCGTGCGCACGGGCCGGCGCAGGATCCGATCGAGCCCGTCCTCCAGCGCACCCTGGACCGAGTCGAGACCGGGCTGGCGGGCCCAGCCGTGGAAGGCGCCGCCGTCGTAGGCCAGGTCCAGGCGGACGCGCACGGACGCGGGATCCCCGGGCGCCGGCGGGGCGTCCGGGCGGTGCTGCTCGCTCATGCTGCTCCTCTCAGCGGGGCGGGACCGGGACGGCAGAGGGCCGCCCACCGAGTGGTGGGCGGCCCTTCGCCGATGCGTCGTCACGGGGACGGACGCGGACTCAGGCGATGGCGTCAGGCCATCTTCTGGGCGGCCTCGCCACCGGCGGGCTCGAAGCCCGCGGCCTTGGCCTCCTCGACGGTGGAGAACCAGACCTCGGCGGTGGTCTGGTCATACCAGCGCGAGCCGGGGACGTGGTACTTCTTCGAGCTGGCGTTGCCCTTGATGGTGGCCTCGGCCGGAGCCGAGCCGTCCTCGGTGGTGGGCACGGCGCCGTCGATCTCGGCGGCGGCCTCCTGCGACTCGGCCACGGTGACCTCCTCGGTGGCGGCCGGGTCGACGGCCTCCACCGGGGTGGACTCGGCCGGGGCGGCCGGCGCGGACGCAGCGGCCTGCTCGGCCTCACGCACCACGGCCTGCTTGCCGGAGATCGGGTCCATGATCAGCTCGATCACGGCCATGGGCGCGTTGTCGCCCTGGCGGTTGCCGATCTTGGTGATGCGGGTGTAGCCGCCGTTGCGCTCGGCCATCGCGGGGCCGATCACGGTGAACAGCTCGTGCACGACCGCCTTGTTGGTGCGGTTCTTGGCGGCGATGAGACCCTGCACCTTGCGGCGGGCCGGCAGATCACCCTTCTTGGCGAAGGTGATCAGGCGCTCGGCGTACGGGCGCAGGCGCTTGGCGCGGGTGAGCGTCGTGGTGATCGACTTGTGCTCGAACAGCTGGGCGGACATGTTCGCCAGCATGATGCGCTCGTGGGCCGGGCTGCCGCCCAGACGCGGACCCTTGGTGGGGGTAGGCATGGTGTTTCTCCTCGGGTGGGACCCTTCAGCCGGCTGCGGCGTCGGGTCGAAGATGTCAGGTGGTGCGGAATCGGCTCAGTAGTCCGAGAACGGGTCGTCGTCCATCTGGCGCGCGTGCGCCTGCGGGTCGTAGCCGGCCGGCGAGTCCTTGAGGGACAGGCCCAGCTCCTGGAGCTTCTCCTTGACCTCGTCGATGGACTTCGCGCCGAAGTTGCGGATGTCCATCAGGTCGGCCTCGGACCGGCCCACGAGCTCGCCCACGGTGTGGATACCCTCGCGCTTGAGGCAGTTGTACGAGCGCACGGTGAGCTCGAGGTCCTCGATCGGCTGGGCCAGGTCGGCGGAGCCCTCGACGACCTCGGGCTCGTCGCCCAGGTCGATGCCCTCGGCCTCGACGTTGAGCGAGCGGGCCAGGCCGAACAGCTCGACCAGGGTGGAGCCGGCAGAGGCCACCGCGTCACGCGGCAGCATGTTCTCCTTGGTCTCCACGTCCAGGATCAGACGGTCGAAGTCGGTGCGCTGCTCCACACGGGTGGCCTCGACCTTGAAGGTCACCTTGAGGACCGGGGAGTAGATGGAGTCGACCGGGATGCGGCCGATCTCCGCATCCGCGGACTTGTTCTGGGCGGCGGTCACGTAGCCGCGACCGCGTTCGATGGTCAGCTCCATGTCGAACTTGCCCTTCGCGTTCAGGGTCGCGATGTGCAGGTCCGGGTTGTGGATCTCGACGCCGGCCGGCGCGGTGATGTCCGCGGCGGTGACGACGCCGGCCCCCTGCTTGCGCAGGTAGGCCACCACGGGCTCGTCGTTCTCCGAGGAGACGGAGAGCTTCTTGATGTTGAGGATGATCTCGGTGACATCCTCCTTGACTCCGTTGACGGTGCTGAACTCGTGCAACACGCCGTCCACGCGGATGCTGGTCACGGCAGCACCGGGGATCGACGAGAGCAGAGTGCGGCGCAGGGAGTTGCCGAGGGTGTAGCCGAAGCCGGGCTCCAGGGGCTCGATGACGAACCGGGAACGATGGTCGGAGACGACCTCTTCGGTCAGCGTGGGGCGCTGTGCAATGAGCACGGACATTTCCTTTCGGCGAGCGTCCGCCATATGACGCACGCGGTGGGTGGAAACGAGGACGGGGTGGGGGCAGGTCCGCAGACCTGTCCGCGCCCGCCCCGGGCGGGGACGGACGCGGACACAGCGCTCAGGTCAGACGCGGCGGCGCTTCGCCGGGCGAGCGCCGTTGTGGGCCATGGGGGTGACGTCCTGGATGGACCCCACCTCGAGGCCGGCGGCCTGCAGGGAGCGGATGGCGGTCTCGCGGCCCGAGCCCGGACCCTTCACGAAGACGTCCACCTTCTTCATGCCGTGCTCCTGCGCACGCTTGGCGGCCTGCTCGGCGGCCATCTGCGCGGCGTACGGGGTCGACTTGCGCGACCCCTTGAAGCCGACCTCGCCGGACGAGGCCCAGGAGATGACGGCACCCGTGGTGTCCGTGATGGACACGATGGTGTTGTTGAACGTGCTCTTGATGTGGGCCTGGCCCACGGTGATGTTCTTGTTGGCCTTGCGACGCGGCTTGCGGGCAGCCGATGCGCGAGTCTTGGGGGGCATGTGATTCTCCTCCGGGAAAGCTGCTGGTGCTGATGCTGCGGGCGGGGCGTCCGGACGTGGACGCGGTCACCGCCGGTGCAGGATCACTTCTTCTTGCCGGCGACCGTCTTCTTGGGGCCCTTGCGGGTACGGGCGTTGGTCTTCGTGCGCTGGCCGCGCACCGGCAGGCCGCGGCGGTGGCGCAGGCCCTCGTAGGAGCCGATCTCCACCTTGCGACGGATGTCGGCGGCCACCTCGCGGCGGAGGTCGCCCTCCACCTTGTAGCTGCCCTCGATGTGGTCGCGCAGCTGCACCAGCTGCTCGTCGGAGAGGTCCTTCACGCGGATGTTCGGGTCGATGCCCGTGGCGGCGAGGGTCTCCTCAGCGCGGGTCTTGCCCACACCGTAGATGTACGTGAGTGCGATGATCACGCGCTTCTCGCGCGGAATGTCAACGCCTGCAAGACGAGCCATGTGGCCGTCCTCCTGTTCTTCTGCAGCAGGGGTCTGCACCAGGGACGTCCCGTACGACGCGGCACTGGGCCTCGCGGACCCGTCGTCGCGGCGCCGGGGAAGATCCGGCGTGCTCCGCGGCGGGCGTCCGCCGTCGTCGGTCTCCGGCCCCTGCGGCCGGAGGTGGGGGCCCTCCCCTCACGGGGTGGACCGCTGTCCCTGCTGTTCGGCCCGATGGCCGGTGGGTGGTGTGGTCAACGCGACGGCGTCGCTCCCCGGGCTCCCGGGGAGGCGATCAGCCCTGGCGCTGCTTGTGGCGCGGGTTCGAGCAGATCACCAGCACGCGGCCCTTACGGCGCACGACCTGGCACTTGTCACAAATCCGCTTCACGCTCGGCTGAACCTTCACGGCTCTTCCTCCTGCGCTCGCTTGGACGGGGGTTCTTACTTGTATCGGTACACGATCCGACCCCGGTTGAGGTCGTACGGGCTAAGCTCCACCACGACGCGATCCTCGGGGAGGATGCGGATGTAGTGCTGACGCATCTTTCCGGAGATCGTGGCGAGCACGACGTGCTCGTTCTGCAGACGGACCCGGAACATCGCGTTCGGCAATGCCTCCGACACCGTGCCCTCGACCTCGATGACACCTTCCTTCTTAGCCATGTCCTCCACAATCGTCATGCCCCGGGCACGGCCGCGAAGGGCCGGATGACGGGGCGGGAACGGGTCTGCTCGCGGGCGCACACGAGTGCGCGCACACGAACAACGTTCGATGATACCGCATTCTCGGTCTGAGAACCAGCACGGACGACGACGGCCGCCCGGCCCGCCGGACGGGAGGGACGGACGGCCGACAGCTCGGGCCCCTCACTCCCCCGGCGGGACCGGGACCACGCCGAACCGGGCGAGCTCGGAGGCGCCGCCGTCGGGCGCGGTGAGCACCCACACGCCGCCGTCGTGCCGGCAGACCGAGTGCTCCCACTGGCTGGCACGGGCGCCGTCGAGGGTCACCACGGTCCAGTCGTCCGCGAGCACCTTCGTGTCGATGGAGCCGCGCACCAGCATCGGCTCGATGGCCAGCGCCAGACCGGGGCGGATCTTGGGCCCCCGGTGGCCGGTGCGGTAGTTGAACACGTCCGGCGGCAGGTGCATGGCCGAGCCGATGCCGTGCCCCACGTACTCCTCGAGGATGCCGAGCTCCTCGCCCGGCTGCGCGGAGACGAAGTCGTCGATGGCGTCCCCGATGTCCCCGACGTGGGTGGCGGAGGCGAAGGCCGCGATGCCGACCCAGAGTGCCTCCCGCGTGATCGCCGAGAGGCGCTCGTCAGCCGGGTCCGCGGTGCCGGCCGCGGAGGAGCCCAGGATCACCGTGCGGGCCGAGTCGGCGTGCCAGCCGTCCACGATCGCGCCCCCGTCGACCTTCAGCACGTCGCCGGTCTGCAGGACCCGGTCCCCGGGGATGCCGTGCACGACCTCGTCGTTGACCGAGGTGCAGATCGAGGCCGGGAAGTCGTAGTAGCCCAGGAAGTTGGAGGTCGCACCGCGTTCGGCCAGCACACCCGCGAACACGGCGTCCAGCTCCGCGGTGGTGACGCCCGGCGCGGCCGCGGCCAGCGTGGCGTCCAGGGCCTCGGACAGGACCACCCCCGCGCGCTGCATGGCCTGCAGCTGGGGGGCGGTCTTGAGCTCGAGCGAGCGGCGACCGATCACGGGGTCAGGACTCCGTGCCCGACTGGACCACGGGCAGGGAGCCCGTGGCGGAGCGCACGGAGTACACGGCCTGCAGCAGGCGCTCGGTGACGTCGTCGATCTGCCCGGTGCCGTCCACGCGGGCGACGATGCCGCGCTCCACGTACTCCTGGATGACGGACTCGGTCTCGCGGTGGTACAGGTCCAGGCGGTGCTCGATGACCTCCTGGGTGTCGTCCGCGCGGCCCTCGATCTCGGCACGCTTGAGCAGACGCTCCACGAGCTCCTCGTCGGGCACCTCCAGCTCGACGACGGCGGACAGCGACTGGCCGGACTCGGCGAGCATGGCGTCCAGCGCCTCGACCTGGCCCTTCGTGCGCGGGTAGCCGTCCAGCAGGAAGCCGTGCTCCGCGTCGGCCTGGGCGATGCGGTCCGCGACCATGCGGTTCGTGACCTCATCGGGGACGAAGTCGCCGTTGTCGATGTACTTCTTGGCCTCGACGCCGAGCGGCGTCATCGACTTCACGTTGTGGCGGAAGATGTCACCGGTGGAGATCGGGACGATCCCCATCTTGTCGGCGATCCGGGTGGCCTGGGTGCCCTTGCCGGAACCGGGAGGGCCCATGAGCAGCATGCGGGTCATCGTGTGTTCCTCACTGTCGATACGGACGGCGTTGCGGGATCGGGTCGGGGCTCAGCGCAGCAGGCCCTCGTAGTGGCGCTGCTCCATCTGTGCGCTGACCTGCTTCACGGTCTGGAGGCCGACGCCCACCATGATGAGGATGGACGTGCCGCCGAGCGGGAAGTTCTGGCTGGTGCCGATCACCGCGAAGGCGATCAGCGGGATCATGGCCACGATACCGAGGTAGAGGGCGCCCACGAGCGTGATGCGGCTGATGACGTACTGCAGGTAACGCTCGGTGGGCCGGCCGGCGCGGACGCCGGGGATGAAGCCGCCGTAGCGCTTCATGTTGTCCGAGATCTCCACCGGGTTGAACGTGATGGACACGTAGAAGTACGTGAAGCCGATGATGAGCAGGAAGTACAGGGCCATGTACACCGGGTGGTCGCCGGGGCCGAAGTACCGGCTCAGCCACGTGATCCACGGGGCCGGCGCACTGCCGTCCTGCGGCGTGTTGAACTGGATGAGGATGCTCGGGAGCATCAGCACGGAGGAGGCGAAGATGACCGGGATGACGTTGGCCATGTTCACCTTGACCGGGATGTAGGTGCTCGACCCGCCCACGGTCCGCGAGCCGATCTGCCGCTTGGCGTACTGGACCGGGATCCGGCGCTGCGACTCCTCCACGAAGACGATGGCCAGCATGGTGAGCAGGCCGATCCCCATGACGATCGCGAACACGCGCCAGCCCTGCGTCTGGACCACCTGGCCGAGGCCGGCCGGGAAGCCCGCCGCGATGGAGGTGAAGATCAGCAGGGACATGCCGTTGCCCACGCCGTTCTCGGTGATCCGCTCGCCGAACCACATGACGATGAGACAGCCGGTGGTCAGGGCGATGACCACGAGCAGCACCGTGAGGATGGAGCCGTCGCGCAGCAGCGGCAGGCTGCATCCGAGCAGGGCCCCGGTGCGGGCCAGCGAGGCCATCGTGGTCGCCTGCAGCAGGGCGAGGGCGAGGGTCAGGTAGCGGGTGTACTGCGTCAGCGTCGCCTGGCCCTGCGGGCCCTCCTGGTGGAGCTGCTCGAAGCGCGGGATCACCACGCGCAGCAGCTGCACGATGATCGACGCCGTGATGTAGGGCATGATGCCGAGCGCGAAGACGGACACCTGCAGGAGCGCCCCGCCCGAGAACATGTTCACGAAGGAGTACAGGCCGCCCTGGGCGTTGCCCGCCGCGAGACACTGCTGCACCGCCGGGTAGTCCACCCCGGGGGCCGGTACGAAGGCGCCCATCCGGTAGACGGCGATGAGCGCGAGCGTGAAGGCGATCTTCCGCAACAGGTCAGGCGTCCGGACGATCCGGGCGATGGCCTTGAGCACGAGTCCTCCTGCGGTGGTCCTGTGGGGCGCGCGCCGGCCGCGGGGCGGGGCACGAGACGGCGGCCACACCGGGGCGGCCGCTGTGCGAGTCTACACGGACGGACCGAGGGCCCTGGTCCGGAGCGGCTTCTCCGGGCCAGGGCCCTCGGTGGATGGGTCGGCGTGTCAGAGGGTCTCGGTGGACCCGCCGGCGGCCTGGATCTTCTCCACGGCGGACGAGGAGAAGGCGTTCGCCTTCACCTGCACGGCCGAGGTGATCTCCCCCGTGCCCAGCACCTTCACGGGCTGACCGCGACGGACGAGGCCCTTGGACACGAGCGCGTCCACGGTGACCTCACCGCCCTCGGGGAAGTGCGCGGAGAGCTTGTCCAGGTTCACGACCTGGTACTCCGTGCGGAACGGGTTCTTGAAGCCGCGGAGCTTCGGCAGACGCATCTGCAGGGGCAGCTGGCCGCCCTCGAAGCCCGCACGGACCTGGTAACGGGCCTTGGTGCCCTTGGTGCCGCGACCGGCGGTCTTGCCCTTCGACGCCTCACCGCGACCCACACGGGTCTTGGCGGTCTTGGCACCGGGGGCCGGACGCAGGTCGTGGACCTTGATGGCGTCGTTGTCAGCCATTGTTGACCTCCTCCACGGACACCAGGTGCGGCACGGTGTTGACCATGCCGACCGTCACCGCGTCGGCCTTGCGGGTGACCTGGTGGCCGATCCGCTTCAGGCCCAGCGAGCGCAGGGTGTCCCGATGGTTCTGCTTGGAGCCCGTGACGCCGCGGGTCTGGGTGATGACCAGGGTGGCGTCCGAGGGCTGGATGTTCTTGCGGGTGGGCTCAAACACGGCTCACGCACCTGCCTTCGCGCTCTTCTGGGCGCGATCGTTCTCCATGGTGCGCAGCATCGCATGGGGGGCGATCTCGTCCAGGGCCTTGCCGCGGCGGGCGGCGACGGCCTGGGGCTCTTCCAGCTTCTTGAGGGCGTCCACGGTGCCGCGCACGATGTTGATCGCGTTCACGGAGCCCATGGACTTGGACAGCACGTCGTGGATGCCGGCGCACTCGAGCACGGCGCGCACCGGACCGCCGGCGATCACGCCGGTACCCGGGGAGGCCGGGCGGAGCAGCACGACGCCGGCGGCGTCCTCACCCTGCACCAGGTGCGGGATGGTGGAGCCGACGCGGGGGACGCGGAAGAAGGACTTCTTGGCCTCCTCCACGGCCTTCTGGATCGCAGCGGGGACCTCCTTCGCCTTGCCGTAGCCGACGCCGACGGTGCCGTCGCCGTCACCCACCACCACGAGGGCGGTGAAGGAGAATCGGCGGCCGCCCTTGACGACCTTGGAGACGCGGTTGATGCCCACGACTCGCTCGAGGAACTGGTCCTTCTCGTCGTCCTGGGCGCCACGACGGTTGCGGTCGTCGCGACGGCCGCCACGACGATCGCCGTCACGGCCACCGCGGCCGCCGTCGCGACCGCCGCGGCCACCGGCGGCGCGCTCGGTGGTCTGGCTCGCCGAGCCCGACCCGGTCTCGGAGACGGTGGTCTCGGTGCTCTCGGTCACCTGAGTGTCCTTCTGGTTGATGTTCTCGGTCACAGCTGCAGCCCACCCTCTCGCGCACCGTCGGCCACGGCCGCGACGCGCCCGTGGTACTTGTTGCCGCCGCGGTCGAAGACCACGGCCTCGATGCCGGCCGCCTTGGCACGCTCGGCGACGAGCTCGCCCACGCGCTTGGCCTTGGCCGTCTTGTCACCCTCGAGCGCACGCACGTCGGCCTCCATGGTGGAGGCGTACGCGAGCGTGCGGCTCTGCGTGTCGTCCACGACCTGCACGAACATGTGCCGTGCAGAGCGGTTGACGACGAGGCGGGGACGGACGGTGGTGCCGGAGATCCGCTTGCGCACCCGGAGGTGGCGGCGGGTGCGGGCGTTGAACTTGCCCTTGCCCTTCACCTTCAGAGTAGACATCACTTACCTGCCTTTCCGGCCTTGCGGCGGATCTGCTCGCCCGCGTAGCGCACGCCCTTGCCCTTGTACGGGTCGGGGCGGCGCAGCTTGCGGATGTTGGCGGCGGTCTCGCCGACCTGCTGCTTGTCGATACCGGCGACGGTGACCCGGTTGCCCTCCACCGTGAAGGTGATGCCCTGGGGCGCCTTCACCGGGACAGGGTGGGAGTAGCCCAGGGCGAACTCGAGGTCCTGGCCCTTGGCCTGCACGCGGTAGCCGGTGCCGACGACCTCGAGCTGCTTGGAGAAGCCGTTGGTCACGCCCTCGACCATGTTGCTGATGAGGGTGCGGGTCAGACCGTGCAGGGAGCGGGACTCACGCTCGTCGTCGGGGCGGGCCACGGTGACCTGCCCCTCCTCGAGGGTGGCCGTGATGGGCGTGGGCAGCGAGTGCTCGAGCTGGCCCTTGGGGCCCTTCACGGAGACGCGGTCGCCGTCGATGGTCACATCGACGCCGGCGGGGATGGTGATCGGGAGACGTCCGATTCGAGACATGTCAGTTCAGCCTTTCTTCCGTCTTGCCCGTCACCAGACGTAGGCGAGGACTTCTCCGCCCACGCCCTTCTTGGCGGCCTGCTGGTTCGTGAGGAGACCAGAGGAGGTGGACAGGATGGCGATGCCGAGGCCGCCCAGCACGTGGGGCAGGTTCGTGGACTTCGCGTACACGCGCAGGCCCGGCTTGGAGATGCGGCGCAGGCCGGCGATCGCACGCTCACGCTGCGGGCCGAACTTCAGGTCGATGGTCAGCTTCTTGCCGACCTCGGCCTCCTCCTCGCGCCAGTCCTGGATGTAGCCCTCGGCCTTGAGGATCTCGGCGACGCGAGTCTTCAGCTTCGAGGACGGCATGGACACGGTGTCGTGGTAGGCCGAGTTTGCGTTGCGCAGACGGGTCAGCATGTCTGCGACGGGATCGGTCATGGTCATGTGGGCTTCACGCCCTTTCTCGCCGTGGTTTCCGCCACCGGTTCACCGGTGGAGGACCTGTGGCGTGGAGGTCTTACTGGTCGGTCTTGAACGGGAAGCCCAGCGCCTTCAGCAGCGCGCGGCCCTCGTCGTCGTTCTTGGCGGTCGTCACCACGGTGATGTCCATGCCGCGCACGCGGTCGATCTTGTCCTGATCGATCTCGTGGAACACGGTCTGCTCGGACAGGCCGAAGGTGTAGTTGCCGTTGCCGTCGAACTGGCGGTCGGACAGGCCGCGGAAGTCACGGATGCGCGGCAGCGCGAGCGTGACCAGGCGGTCCAGGAACTCCCACATGCGATCGCCACGGAGGGTGGCGTGGGTGCCGATGGGCATGCCCTCACGCAGCTTGAACTGCGCGATGGACTTGCGGGCCTTGGTGATCATCGGCTTCTGGCCGGTGATGGCGGTGAGGTCGGTGACCGCGCCGTCGATGATCTTGGAGTCCTTGGCGGCCTCGCCGACGCCCATGTTGACGACGACCTTCACAAGGCCCGGCACCTGCATGACGTTCCCGTACTGGAACTGCTCCTGCAGGGCGTCGCGGATCTCCTCGCGGTACTTGGTCTTCAGACGCGGGGTGACCTTCTCGGTCTGCTGCACCTCGGTCATCACAGCTCCTTCCCCGAGGCCTTGGCGAAGCGGACCTTCACGGTCTTGCTCACGCCGTCCTTCTCGACGGTCTCGAAGCGGTAGCCCACACGGGTCGGCTTCTTGGTCTCCGGGTCCACCACGGCCACGTTCGAGATGTGGATCGGGGCCTCGACGACCTGCAGGCCGCCCTCGGTGGAACCGTTGTTGTCCTGACCGGCGCGCAGGTGCTTGGTCACGCGGTTCACGCCCTCGACGAGCACGCGCTCATCCGTCGGGAACACGCGCAGGACCTTGCCCTGCTTGCCCTTGTCCTTGCCACTGATGACCTGGACGAGGTCGTCCTTCTTGATCTTGGCCATGAGATCAGATCACCTCCGGGGCGAGCGACACGATCTTCATGAACTTCTTGTCACGCAGCTCGCGACCCACGGGGCCGAAGATGCGCGTGCCACGGGGCTCGCCGTCGGTCTTCAGGATGACCGCCGCGTTCTCGTCGAACTTGATGTACGAGCCGTCGGGACGGCGGGACTGCTTGCGGGTGCGGACCACCACGGCCTTGACGACGTCGCCCTTCTTGACGTTGCCGCCGGGGATGGCGTCCTTCACGGTGGCGACGATGGTGTCGCCGATGCCTGCGTAGCGGCGTCCGGAACCGCCGAGAACACGGATGGTCAGGATTTCCTTCGCACCGGTGTTGTCGGCGACCTTGAGCCGCGACTCCTGCTGGATCACTTGTCTCTCCTAGCGTCGCGCCGGTTCTCCCCCACGATGGGCGAGCCTTGCGGAACGGTTGAACGGGCATCCCGGGACGCTTACCCCTCCCCCGAGGCGGGCCGCCCGCCGTCGTCCCCCGACGACGCGTGTTCAGACAGCGTCGGGGAGGTCGAGAGCGGAGGGGCGCGCAGGGCAGGGCCGAGGCGGATCCGGGATCGGCGTGCGCGGCCCTCGGCACACAGGATGGATGGTCCTGCCAACGAGAGGGCGCACGAATATCAGAGTCTAACGCACAAGGCCGCCCCGTGCCAGTGCACGGGGCGGCCTTCTGCGTCGCCGGCCCTCAGGGGGCCGGGTCGATCACTTGGCGCGCTCGACGATCTCCACCAGGCGCCACCGCTTGGAGGCGGACAGCGGGCGGGTCTCGGCGATGCGGACGCGGTCGCCCACGCCGGCGGTGTTGTCCTCGTCGTGCGCCTTCACGCGCTTCGAGGTCTTCAGCACCTTGCCGTAGAGCGAGTGCTTCTTGCGGTCCTCGACCTCGACGACGATGGTCTTGTCCATCTTGTCGGAGACGACGATGCCACGGAGGGCCTTGCGGTAGCCGCGCTCCTCGGAGACGGCCGGGGTCTGCTCGGTCACTTGGCAGCCTCCTCGTTCTTCTCGGCCTGCGCCTCGGCGGCGACATCGCCGCGGATGCCCAGCTCGCGCTCGCGCAGGATCGTGTAGATGCGCGCGATGTCACGCTTGACGGCCTTCAGCCGGCTGGCGTTGTCCAGCTGACCGGTGGCGGCCTGGAAGCGCAGGTTGAACAGCTCCTCCTTGGAGGACTTCAGGGCCTCCAGCAGGCGGGCGTTGTCCATCCCGTCCAGGGACTCGACGTTCAGATCCTTGGTGCCGATCGCCATGGGATCACTCACCACCCTCTCGACGGATGATACGGGCCTTCAGCGGCAGCTTGTGGATGGCCAGGCGGAGCGCCTCGCGGGCGACGTCCTCCGTGACACCCGACAGCTCGAAGAGCACGCGTCCGGGCTTGACGTTGGCGACCCACCACTCCGGCGAGCCCTTGCCGGAGCCCATGCGGGTCTCGGCGGGCTTCTTGGTGAGCGGACGGTCCGGGTAGATGTTGATCCAGACCTTGCCGCCACGCTTGATGTAGCGGGTCATGGCGATACGGGCGGCCTCGATCTGACGGTTGGTCACATAGGCCGGCGTGAGCGCCTGGATGCCCCACTCGCCGAACGTCACGGTGGTGCCGCCCTTGGCGGCGCCGGAACGCTTGGGGTGGTGCTGCTTGCGGTGCTTGACGCGACGGGGGATCAGCATCAGGCGTTGCCTCCTTCAGCGGGAGCGGCGGCCGGGGTCTCGGCGCCGGCGCCGGCGTTCTCCTGGCGGGGAGCACGCTCGGCGCGATCGTTGCGACGACGACGCTCACCGCCGCCGCGGCGCTCGCCGCCACGGCCACGGCCGGAGGGCTGCGCGGCCTCCTTGGCCGCGAGCTCCTTGGCGGTCAGGTCGCCCTTGTAGATCCAGACCTTCACGCCGATGCGGCCGAAGGTGGTCTTGGCCTCGAACTTGCCGAAGTCGATGTTCGCGCGGAGGGTGTGCAGCGGCACGCGACCCTCGCGGTAGAACTCCGAGCGGCTCATCTCGGCGCCGCCGAGGCGGCCGGAGCACTGGATGCGGATGCCCTGCGCGCCGGCGCGCATGGCGGACTGGATCGCCTTCTTCATCGCGCGGCGGAACGCCACGCGCGAGGCGAGCTGCTCGGCCACACCCTGCGCCACCAGCTGGGCATCGGTCTCGGGGTTCTTGACCTCGAGGATGTTCAGCTGGATCTGCTTGCCGGTGAGCTTCTCGAGCTCACCGCGGATGCGGTCGGCCTCGGCGCCGCGGCGGCCGATCACGATGCCCGGACGCGCGGTGTGGATGTCCACGCGCACGCGGTCACGGGTGCGCTCGATCTCCACCTTGGAGATGCCGGCGCGCTCCATGCCGGTGGTCATCAGCTCGCGGATCTTGACGTCCTCCTTGAGGAAGTCAGCGTAGCGCTGGCCCTCCTTGTGGGAGTCCGCGAACCAGTGCGAGACGTGGTCGGTGGTGATGCCGAGGCGGAACCCGTTGGGGTTGATCTTCTGGCCCATTGTCAGTTCCCACCCTTCTCGTCCTTGGACGCGACGACCACGGTCACGTGGCTCGTGCGCTTGTTGATGCGGTACGCGCGGCCCTGAGCACGGGGCTGGAACCGCTTCATGGTCGGGCCCTCGTCCACGAAGGCCTCGGTGATGTAGAGGGCGTCCTCGTCGAAGGCCTGGCCCTCGCGGTCCGCCTTGACGCGGGCGTTCGCCACCGCGGAGGCCACCAGCTTGTACACCGGCTCCGAAGCGCCCTGCTGGGCGAACTTCAGGATGGCCAGTGCTTCGGTGGCCTGCTTGCCACGGACCAGGTCGACGACGCGCCGGGCCTTCATCGGCGTCACGCGCAGGTGGCGCGCAATTGCCTTGGCTTCCATTGCTTCTCTCTTTCGATTCTCGAGAAGGTCAAGCGTGCTGTGCCCTCAGGCTCAGCGGCGCTTGCCCTTCTTGTCGTCCTTCACGTGGCCGCGGTAGGTCCGGGTCGGGGCGAACTCGCCCAGCTTGTGACCCACCATGGACTCGGTGACGAACACCGGGACGTGCTTGCGTCCGTCGTGGACCGCGATGGTGTGACCCAGCATGTCCGGGATGATCATCGACCGGCGGGACCAGGTCTTGATGACGTTCTTGCTGCCCTTCTCGTTCTCGGCCAGAACCTTCAGGTAGAGGTGCTGATCGACGAAGGGGCCCTTCTTCAGGCTGCGAGGCATGTCTTCCCTGCTCCCTTATCGCTTGTTCTTGCCGGTACGACGGCGACGCACGATGAGCTTGTCGCTTTCCTTGTTCGGACGACGCGTGCGGCCCTCGGGCTTGCCGTTCCGGTTGACGGGGTGACGACCGCCGGAGGTCTTGCCCTCGCCACCGCCGTGCGGGTGGTCGACCGGGTTCATGACGACGCCGCGGACGGTCGGGCGGACGCCCTTCCAGCGCATGCGGCCGGCCTTGCCCCAGTTGATGTTCGACTGCTCGGCGTTGCCGACCTCGCCGATCGTGGCGCGGCAGCGCACGTCGACGTTGCGGATCTCGCCGGAGGGCAGGCGCAGCTGGGCGTACTTGCCCTCGCGGGCGACCAGCTGCACGGACGCGCCGGCGGAGCGGGCCATCTTGGCGCCGCCGCCGGGGCGCAGCTCCACCGCGTGGATGGTGGTGCCCACGGGGATGTTGCGCATCGGCAGGTTGTTGCCGGGCTTGATGTCGGCATTCGGGCCGGCCTCGATCACGTCGCCCTGCTTCAGCTTGGCCGGGGCCAGGATGTAGCGCTTCGCGCCGTCCGCGTAGTGCAGCAGCGCGATGCGGGCGGTGCGGTTCGGGTCGTACTCGATGTGCGCGACGGTGGCGGGCACGCCGTCCTTGTCGTGGCGACGGAAGTCGACCAGGCGGTACTGGCGCTTGTGGCCGCCGCCCTTGTGACGGGTGGTGATGCGACCGGTGTTGTTGCGGCCGCCGGTCTTGTGCAGCGGACGGAGAAGGGACTTCTCCGGCGTGGACCGGGTGATCTCTGCGAAGTCGGCCACGGACGAGCCACGCAGGCCCGGGGTGGTCGGCTTGTACTTACGGATAGCCATGTGTCAGTTCCTCGATTAAGTGGTCTCCGCACGCCGATCAGGCGAGCGGACCTCCGAAGATGTCGATGGTCCCGTCCTTGAGCGTGACGATGGCACGCTTGGTGGACTTGCGCTGGCCCCACCCGAAGCGGGTGCGACGGCGCTTGCCGGAACGGTTCAGGGTGTTGACCGAGGCCACGTCGACGTTGAAGATGCGCTCCACCGCCTGCTTGATCTCGGACTTGTTGGAGCGCGGGTCGACCAGGAAGGTGTACTTGCCCTCGTCGATCAGACCGTAGCTCTTCTCCGACACGACGGGAGCGATGATCACGTCGCGGGGATCCTTGTTGATGGAGCCGCTCACTGGGCATCCTCCTTCTTGGCGCCGGAAGCCTGGGCCACGTACGCCTCGTAGGCCGCCTGGGTGAACACGACGTCGTCGGAGACGAGCACGTCGTAGGTGTTCAGCTGGTCGGCGTACAGGGTGTGGACCGCGGGCAGGTTGCGGGCGGACAGGGCGGCGACGTCGTCGGCCCGGTCGATCACCAGCAGCACGTTCTTGCGGCCGGTGTTCAGGGACGCGAGGCCCGCCTTGGCGGCCTTGGTGGACGGGGTGGTCCCGGACACGAGGGCCTCGATGACGTGGACGCGGCCGTTGCGGGCGCGGTCCGACAGGGCACCGCGCAGGGCGGCGGCCTTCATCTTCTTGGGGGTGCGCTGCGAGTAGTCACGCGGGGTCGGGCCGTGGACGACGCCACCACCGGTCATGTGCGGGGCGCGGATGGAGCCCTGACGTGCGCGGCCGGTGCCCTTCTGCTTGAACGGCTTGCGACCGGCACCGGACACCTCGCCGCGGCGCTTCGTCTTGTGCGTGCCCTGACGGGCGGCGGCGAGCTGGGCGACGACGACCTGGTGCATGAGCGGCACGTTGGACTGCACGTCGAAGAGCTCGGCGGGCAGATCGACCTGGACGGTCTTCACGGAGTTCTCAGCCATGGTCTCAGGCTCCCTTCACGGCGCTGCGGACGAGCACGACCTGGCCCTTGGAGCCGGGCACCGCGCCCTTGATCAGCAGGAGGTTGTTCTCCACGTCGATGCCGTGGAGGGTCAGGTTCATGGTGGTCTGGCGCACGGCGCCCATGCGACCGGGCATGCGCTGGCCCTTGAACACGCGGCCGGGGGTGGACGCGCCGCCCACGGAGCCGGGCTTGCGGTGGTTCTTGTGCTGGCCGTGCGAGGCGCCCACACCGGCGAAGCCGTGGCGCTTCATGGCGCCGGCGAAGCCCTTGCCCTTGGTGGTGCCCACGACGTCGACCTTCTGGCCGGCCTCGAAGACCTCCACGGTCACGTCCTGGCCGAGCGAGTACTCGGCGGCGTCGGCGGTGCGCAGCTCGACGAGGTGGCGACGCGGGGTCACGCCGGCCTTCTCGAAGTGACCGGCCAGGGGCTTGGTCACGCGGCGGGGATCGATCTGGCCGTAGGCGATCTGCACGGCGGTGTAGCCGTCGGTCTCCTCGGAGCGCAGTTGGGTGACGACGTTCGGGTCTGCCTTGACCACGGTCACGGGGATGAGCTTGTTGTCCTCATCCCAGACCTGGGTCATGCCGAGCTTCGTGCCCAGCAGGCCCTTGATGTTCTGGGTGTTGGTCATAGTCTCTCAGCACCTCCCTCTCAGAGCTTGATCTCGATGTTGACGTCCGCGGGCAGGTCCAGTCGCATGAGCGAGTCGACGGCCTTCGGGGTCGGGTCGATGATGTCGATGAGCCGCTTGTGGGTGCGCATCTCGAAATGCTCGCGGCTGTCCTTGTACTTGTGGGGAGAACGGATAACGCAGTACACGTTCTTCTCCGTCGGCAGCGGCACGGGGCCCACCACCGTCGCGCCTGCGCGCGTGACCGTGTCAACGATCTTGCGGGCCGAGACGTCGATGACCTCGTGGTCGTACGACTTCAGCCGGATGCGGATCTTCTGTCCCGCCATGGCGTCACGCCTCTCTCGTCGGGTGTGCTGTTCCTGTCCCTGTGCGGCGGATCGGGTCCGCCTTCTTGTCCTCCACCCGCGCGGGGCGAATCCGGTCGGACCGGGTTCCTCGCCGCCGCCGGACTCCGGTCCACGCGGTCGGGCGTGTCGCATTCCTGGGAGGGCACACGCCTGCGGTGGGTCGGAGTGGTGACGTCACATCTGGGCCGAGCTGCCGCCGCGAGACACACGACGACAGCGCAATGGCGCTTGAGCAACCGAATCAGTATAGACAGAACCGGGCCCGGTCCGCCAATCGGCGGGCCGGGCCCGACGGCCCCCCGGGCTCAGCGGCCCCACTCGGTGGGCGGGCCGGCGTTGAGCAGCAGGGTGAAGACGACGGCGACCACGGCGACCGCCAGGAGCGCGCTGACCACCGGATGGCGCAGCACCACGACGAGAAGCCGTTCGAGGGGCCCCCGCTCCCCCGGCGCGCGGTCCACGACCTGCCACCGCGACGCCGGCTCGCCGCGCCGCCGCTGGGCCCGCTCGAACGGGACCGTCATGAACGGGACGATCGTCGAACCGAGGCCGAGGAGTCCGCGGGCCACGGGCCACCGCCCATCGATCCACACGGCGACCGTCACCACGAGGTAGCAGAGGAACACGAAGCCGTGGACGCCGCCGGCGATCGGCACCATCCGCTCCGTGACTCCGCCGTACTTGAGGCCCATGGCGATCAGCAGACCGGCCCAGGTGAACATCTCGGCCATCGCCGTGACGGCGAAGAGGCGGCGCGGGCCGGGCAGGCTCATCGCTCCAGCTCCCCGCCGCGGTTCGCGCGCCGGATGCGCCGGGCACGGTCGATCTCGGGACGGAAGGTCCGCAGCGCCCAGCGCACGGCCACGACGGCCACGGCGAGCACCACGATGAGGATGAGCAGTTCAGGCATGCTCCCCAGCCTAGCCGCCGCCGCGCCGTCGTCGGACACGGCGACGCCCCCGCCTCCGGGGGACCCGGAGACGGGGGACCCGGAGACGGGGGCGTCGCGCGTCAGCGGCTCAACGGAGCCACGAGACGGGATGCGTCAGATCACTTGGTGATCTTGGTGACGCGGCCGGAGCCCACGGTGCGGCCACCCTCGCGGATGGCGAAGCCGAGGCCCTCCTCCATGGCGATCGGCTGGATGAGCTCGACCGACATCTCGGTGGTGTCGCCGGGCATGACCATCTCGGTGCCCTCGGGCAGCGTGATGACGCCGGTGACGTCGGTGGTGCGGAAGTAGAACTGCGGGCGGTAGTTCGAGTAGAACGGGTTGTGACGGCCACCCTCGTCCTTGGACAGGATGTAGACGTTCGCCTCGAAGTTGGTGTGCGGGGTGATGGAGCCCGGCTCCACCACGACCTGGCCGCGCTCCACGTCGTCGCGCTTCAGGCCGCGCAGCAGCAGACCGCAGTTCTCGCCGGCCCAGGCCTCGTCGAGCTGCTTGTGGAACATCTCGATGCCGGTGACGGTGGTCTTCTGCACGTCGCGGATGCCGACGATCTCGACCTCGGAGTTGATCTTCAGGGTGCCGCGCTCGGCGCGACCGGTCACCACGGTGCCACGACCGGTGATGGTGAAGACGTCCTCGATCGGCATCAGGAACGGCTTGTCCTTGTCGCGGACCGGGTCCGGGATGAACTCGTCCACGGCCTCCATGAGGTCCTCGACGGACTTGACCCACTGGGGGTCGCCCTCGAGGGCCTTCAGACCGGAGGTGCGGATGACCGGGGCCTCGTCGCCGTCGAAGTCCTGGGAGGACAGCAGCTCGCGGACCTCCATCTCGACGAGCTCGAGGAGCTCCTCGTCCTCGACCATGTCCGACTTGTTCAGGGCCACGAGCAGGGCCGGCACGCCGACCTGGCGGGCCAGGAGCACGTGCTCACGGGTCTGGGCCATCGGGCCGTCGGTGGCGGCGACCACGAGGATCGCGCCGTCCATCTGAGCGGCGCCGGTGATCATGTTCTTGATGTAGTCGGCGTGACCGGGGGCGTCCACGTGGGCGTAGTGACGCTTCTCGGTCTGGTACTCCACGTGGGAGATGTTGATGGTGATGCCGCGCTGACGCTCCTCGGGGGCGGAGTCGATCGTCGCGAAGTCACGGGCCTCGTTCAGGTCCGGGTACTTGTCGTACAGGACCTTCGAGATGGCGGCGGTCAGCGTGGTCTTGCCGTGGTCAACGTGGCCGATGGTGCCGATGTTGACGTGCGGCTTCGTCCGCTCGAACTTTGCCTTTGCCACTAGTTCCTCCTAAGAACTGGTTCATCGTCAAGAAGACTGCTCAGCCGCCTGCGACGTGCTGACAACTTGACTGAGTCTACTCGGATGGTGCGGGGTTGGGGAAATCCCGGCCTCACGAGGGCCAGTCCGGTTCCAGGCCGTCGGGACCGCCGGAAGCGGACCGGACCTGACCCGTCCTGATCGCGGACCGCCGCGCCGGGGAGGGCGGTCCGGTCGCCCCGGGCCGGCCGCGGCTGCGGCGGCCGACCCGGGGCAGGTCGTTCAGAGCAGGTGACCTGCGGTCACTCGCCCTGGGACTTCTGGATGATCTCGTCCGCCACGGCCTTGGGGACCTCGGCGTAGGAGTGGAAGGTCATCGAGTACACCGCGCGGCCCTGCGTCTTGGAGCGCAGGTCGCCGATGTAGCCGAACATCTCCGACAGCGGCACGAGGGCGTTGACCACCTTCACGCCGGTGGCGTCCTCCATGGACTGGATCTGGCCGCGGCGGGAGTTCAGGTCGCCGATGACGTCGCCCATGAACTCCTCGGGGGTGCGGACCTCCACGGCCATCAGCGGCTCGAGGATGATCGGGTTGGCCTTGCGGACACCCTCCTTGAAGGCCTGGGAGCCGGCGATCTTGAACGCCATCTCCGAGGAGTCGACGTCGTGGTACGCGCCGTCGAGCAGGGTGGCCTTCACGCCGACCATCGGGTAGCCGGCCAGCACGCCGAACTGCATGGCGTCCTGGATGCCCGCGTCCACCGAGGGGATGTACTCGCGGGGCACGCGACCGCCGGTGACGGCGTTCTCGAACTCGTAGACCTCGCCCTCGGCGGTGTCCAGGGGCTCGAAGGACAGCTGCACCTTGGCGAACTGGCCGGAGCCGCCGGTCTGCTTCTTGTGCGTGTAGTCGACCTTGTCGACCTTGCGCTTGATGGTCTCGCGGTACGCGACCTGGGGCTTGCCCACGTTGGCCTCGACCTTGAACTCGCGCTTCATACGGTCCACGAACACGTCCAGGTGGAGCTCGCCCATGCCGCCGATCTCGGTCTGGCCGGTCTCCTCGTTGAGGTTCACGCGGAACGTGGGGTCCTCGGCGACGAGCTTCTGGATGGCGGTGGAGAGCTTCTCCTGGTCACCCTTGGTCTTCGGCTCGATGGCCACGGAGATCACGGGCTCCGGGAAGGTCATCGACTCGAGGATGATCGGGTTCGCGGGATCGCACAGGGTGTCGCCCGTGGTGGTGTCCTTGAGGCCGATCACGGCGTAGATGTGGCCGGCGACCACCTCGTCCACCGGGTTCTCCTTGTTGGCGTGCATCTGGAACAGCTTGCCGATGCGCTCCTTCTTGCCCTTGGTGGCGTTGAGGATCTGCGCACCGGACTCCAGGCGGCCGGAGTACACGCGGATGAAGGTCAGCGTGCCGAAGAAGGGGTGCGTGGCGATCTTGAAGGCGAGCGCCGAGAACGGGGCCTCCTTCGACGCCTCGCGCTCCAGCACCTCCTCCTCGTCGTTCACGGCGTGGCCCTTGACGGAGCCGGCGTCCAGCGGGTTCGGCAGGTAGGCGACCACGGCGTCCAGCATCGGCTGCACGCCACGGTTCTTGAACGCGGAGCCGCAGAACACCGGGTAGGCCTCGGCGTTCACGGTCAGCTGGCGCACGCCGGCCTGGATCTCCTCGACGGTGAGCTCCTCGCCCTCGAGGTACTTCTCCATGAGCTCCTCGGAGGTCTCGGCGACGGCCTCGACGAGCTCGTTGCGGTACTCCTCGGCCTTCTCCTGGAGCTCGGCGGGGATCTCGCGGGTCTCATAGGAGGCGCCCATGGTGACGTCGCCCTTGGCGTCGCCCGGCCACACGAAGGCCTTCATGGAGAGCAGGTCGACGACGCCCACGAAGTCGTTCTCGGCGCCGATCGGCAGCTGCATCACGAGCGGACGCGCGCCGAGACGCTTCACGATGGTGTCAACGGTGAAGTAGAAGTCCGCGCCCAGCTTGTCCATCTTGTTGACGAAGCAGATGCGCGGGACATTGTACTTGTCCGCCTGGCGCCACACGGTCTCCGACTGGGGCTCCACGCCCTCCTTGCCGTCGAACACGGCGACGGCGCCGTCGAGCACGCGCAGCGAGCGCTCCACCTCGACCGTGAAGTCCACGTGGCCGGGGGTGTCGATGATGTTGATCTGGTGGTCGTTCCAGAAGCAGGTCACCGCGGCGGAGGTGATGGTGATGCCGCGCTCCTTCTCCTGCTCCATCCAGTCCGTCGTCGCGCCGCCGTCGTGGGTCTCGCCCAGCTTGTGGTTGACACCCGTGTAGAACAGGATGCGCTCGGTGGTGGTGGTCTTGCCGGCATCGATGTGGGCCATGATGCCGATGTTGCGGACCTTGTGCAGGTCGGTCAGCACGTCCTGTGCCACGGTGTCTCCCTTGGTCGGGTGGAATGGGGGGCTCGTGAGGTGGATGCGGTGGGTGGCCCGTCCGAGAGGACGCACCTGCGGCCCGAGGCGCGGATCGCGCGCCCCGGGCCACACGGATCACCAGCGGTAGTGGGCGAAGGCCTTGTTGGCCTCGGCCATCTTGTGGGTGTCCTCGCGACGCTTCACGGCGCCGCCCAGGCCGTTCGAGGCGTCCAGGATCTCGTTCATCAGACGCTCGGTCATGGTCTTCTCACGGCGGGCCTTGGAGAAGCCGACCAGCCAGCGCAGGGCCAGGGCCGTGGAGCGGCCCGGCTTGACCTCGACGGGCACCTGGTAGGTGGCGCCGCCGACGCGGCGGGAGCGCACCTCGAGGGCCGGCTTGATGTTGTCCATGGCCTTCTTGAGGGTGGCCACGGGATCGGCGCCGTTCTTGGCACGGGCGCCCTCGAGCGCGCCGTACACGATGCGCTCGGCGGTGGACTTCTTGCCGTCGACGAGCACCTTGTTGATCAGCTGCGTGACCAGCGGGGAGCCGTAGACGGGATCGACGACGAGGGGGCGCTTCGGCGCAGGACCCTTACGAGGCATTACTTCTTCTCCTTCTTGGCGCCGTAGCGGGAGCGGGCCTGGCCGCGGTTCTTCACGCCCTGGGTGTCGAGGGCGCCGCGCACGATCTTGTAGCGCACGCCGGGCAGGTCCTTCACACGACCGCCGCGGACGAGCACGATCGAATGCTCCTGCAGGTTGTGGCCCTCGCCGGGGATGTAGGCCGTGACCTCGATGCCGCCGTTCAGGCGCACACGGGCGACCTTGCGCAGCGCCGAGTTCGGCTTCTTGGGCGTGGTGGTGTACACACGGGTGCACACGCCACGACGCATGGGGTTCCCCTGCAGGGCAGGGGCCTTCGTATTGACGACCTTGGGTGAGCGGCCCTTGCGGACCAGCTGCTGAATCGTAGGCACTCTTCAGCCTTCCTGTGTTTCGGTGATCGCTGACGTGATCGACCGGCGCCCGGGGCGCCGGCTGCTCGTTCCTCTGCTCTGCCTCTCCCTGTGGGGGCTCGCAACGAGCAGACGTCCGCAGGCGTGCAAAAGTGTGGCATCTGCCGCGCAATGACCCCGCGACCCGGACAGCGTCCAATTTGCCACACGAAAAACAATCCTTGACAGCATAGCACGCCCCGGCGCCGTCGACGAGCCGGCCCCGCACGCCAAAGGGCCCGCCGCTCCCCCGCGTGAGCGGCGGAACGGCGGGCCCCTGGGGACGCGGATCAGGCGCGGAAGTCGCCCCCGCGGTCGTAGTCGTCCAGCGAGACGGCGTGGAAGTCGTTCTCGCCGAGCGACTGGTCCAGGCCCGGGTAGTCGAAGTCCGCGAAGCCGGCCGGCGAGGCGAACAGGTTGGCCTTCGCCTCCTCCGTCGGCTCCACGACGGTCTTCGTGTAGCGGTCCAGGCCCGTGCCGGCCGGGATCAGCTTGCCGATGATCACGTTCTCCTTCAGGCCCAGCAGCGGGTCGGACTTGCCCTCCATGGCCGCCTGCGTCAGGACGCGGGTCGTCTCCTGGAAGGACGCGGCCGACAGCCACGAGTCCGTGGCCAGCGAGGCCTTCGTGATGCCCATCAGCTCGTCGCGGCCGGAGGCCGGCTGGCGGCCCTCGGCGACGGCGGCGCGGTTGGCGGCCACGAAGCGCGACCGGTCCGTGAGCTCACCCGGCAGCAGGTCGGTGTCACCGGACTCGATGACGGTGATGCGACGCAGCATCTGCCGGACGATGACCTCCACGTGCTTGTCGTGGATGCCCACGCCCTGGGACTGGTACACGTTCTGCACCTCGTCCACGAGGAACCGCTGCGCGGCCCGCGGGCCGAGCACGCGCAGGACCTGCTTCGGGTCCACGGCGCCGGCCACGAGCTGCGTGCCCACCGGCACGTGCTCGCCGTCGGCCACGAGGATGCGCGCACGGCGCAGCACCGGGTAGGCGATCTCCTCGGAGCCGTCGTCCGGCGTGAGCAGCAGGCGCACGGACGTCTCGGTGTCCTCGATGGTCACGCGGCCGGCGACCTCGGAGATCGGGGCCACGCCCTTCGGGGTGCGGGCCTCGAAGAGCTCCTGGATGCGGGGCAGACCCTGCGTGATGTCGTCGGCCGAGGCCACACCGCCGGTGTGGAACGTGCGCATGGTGAGCTGGGTGCCCGGCTCACCGATCGACTGGGCCGCGATGATGCCGACGGCCTCGCCGATGTCCACCAGCTGGCCGGTGGCCATGGAGCGGCCGTAGCACTTCGCGCAGGTGCCCACGGCGGACTCGCAGGTCAGGACCGAGCGGACCTTGATCTCCGTGACGCCGGCGGCCACCAGCTCGCCGATCAGCACGTCGCCCACGTCCGCACCGGCCGAGGCCAGCACCGTGCCGTCCTCGCCCGTGACGTCCTGGGCCAGCGTGCGGGCGAAGGCCGAGTTCTCGACCTGCTCGTGGGCCACCAGCTCGCCGTCGGCGTTCGGGGCGGCGATCGTGACGGACAGGCCGCGCTCGGTGCCGCAGTCGTCCTCGCGGACGATGACGTCCTGGGACACATCGACGAGACGACGGGTCAGGTAGCCCGAGTTCGCGGTCTTCAGCGCGGTGTCCGCGAGGCCCTTGCGGGCGCCGTGGGTGGCGGAGAAGTACTCGAGCACGGACAGGCCCTCGCGGTACGAGGACTTGATCGGACGCGGGATGATCTCACCCTTCGGGTTGGCCACGAGGCCGCGGATGCCCGCGATCTGGCGCACCTGGAGCCAGTTGCCTCGCGCACCGGAGGACACCATGCGGTTGATGGTGTTGAGCTCCGGCAGGCCGTCCTTCATGGCCGCGGCGACCTCGTCGGTGGCCTTGTTCCAGATGTCGATCAGCTCGGAGCGACGCTCGTCGTCCGCGATCAGGCCCTTGTCGTACTGCTGCTGCACGCGCTGGGCCTGCTCCTCGTAGCCCTCCATGATGGCGGCCTTGTCGAAGTCGGAGGTGATGTCCGAGATCGCCACGGTCACACCCGACCAGGTGCCCCAGTGGAAGCCGGCGTCCTTGAGGTTGTCCAGCGTCTGCGCGGTGACGACCATCGGGTAGCGCTCGGCCAGGTCGTTGACCAGCTGACCGAGGGTGCCCTTGGTCGCCTGCTTGTCCAGCCACGGGTAGTCGTCCGGCAGCAGCTCGTTGAACAGCACCTTGCCCAGGGTGGTCTCGATGAGGGCGATCTCGCCCTCGGACCAGCCCTCGGGGGCCGGCACGTCCGCCGACGGCACGAAGCCCTCGACGCCGATCCGTGCGGGCGCGTTCAGATGCAGGTCGCCGCCGTCGAACGCCATGATGGCCTCGCCGACGGTCGCGTACAGGTTGCCCGCGCCGACCTCGTCCGGACGCACCGTGGTGAGGTGGTTCAGTCCGATGATCATGTCCTGGGCCGGCACGGCGACCGCGCGGCCGTCCGAGGGCTTCAGGATGTTGTGGCTCGAGAGCATGAGCAGGCGCGCCTCGGCCTGGGCCTCCGGCGACAGGGGCAGGTGGACCGCCATCTGGTCGCCGTCGAAGTCCGCGTTGAACGCGGAGCAGACCAGCGGGTGCAGCTGCAGGGCCTTGCCTTCCACGAGCTGCGGCTCGAAGGCCTGGATGCCCAGACGGTGCAGGGTGGGGGCGCGGTTCAGCAGGACCGGGTGCTCGGTGATGACCTCCTCGAGCACGTCCCAGACCTGCGGACGGAAGCGCTCCACCATGCGCTTGGCGGACTTGATGTTCTGCGCGTGGTTCAGGTCCACGAGACGCTTCATCACGAACGGCTTGAACAGCTCCAGCGCCATCTGCTTCGGCAGGCCGCACTGGTGCAGCTTGAGCTGGGGACCCACCACGATGACCGAGCGGCCCGAGTAGTCCACGCGCTTGCCGAGCAGGTTCTGACGGAACCGGCCCTGCTTGCCCTTGAGCATGTCGGAGAGCGACTTGAGCGGGCGGTTGCCCGGGCCGGTCACCGGCCGGCCGCGGCGGCCGTTGTCGAACAGCGAGTCCACGGCCTCCTGCAGCATGCGCTTCTCGTTGTTGACGATGATCTCGGGCGCGCCGAGGTCGAGCAGCCGCTTCAGGCGGTTGTTACGGTTGATCACGCGACGGTACAGGTCGTTGAGGTCGGAGGTCGCGAAGCGGCCGCCGTCCAGCTGCACCATCGGACGCAGCTCCGGCGGGATCACCGGGACGGCGTCCAGGACCATGCCCTCGGGCGAGTTGTCCGTGGTCATGAACGCGTTGACGACCTTCAGGCGCTTCAGGGCACGGGTCTTGCGCTGGCCCTTGCCCGTCTTGATGGTCTCACGCAGCATCTCGGACTCGGCCTCGAGGTCGAAGGTCTGCAGGCGACGCTGGATCGCCTCCGCGCCCATCGAGCCCTCGAAGTACTGGCCGTACTTGTCCCGCATGGCCCGGTACAGGCCCTCGTCACCCTCGAGGTCGGCGACCTTGAGGTTCTTGAAGCGGTCCCAGACCTGCTCCTTGCGGTCCAGCTCCGCGTCCGCGCGCTTGCGGATCTGCGCCATGGTCTTGTCCGCGGCGTCGCGGGCCTTCTTCTTCTCGGCGGCCTTGGCGCCCTCGGACTCCAGCTTGGCCAGGTCCTTCTCGAGGTCGGCGGCCACCGCGGCGATGTCGGAGTCACGCTGGTCGGCCAGGACACGGGTCTCCTGGTCGTACTCGGCCTGGAGGTTGGCCAGGTCGCGGTGCCGGGCCTCCTCGTCCACCGAGGTGATCATGTACGCCGCGAAGTAGATGACCTTCTCGAGGTCCTTCGGCGCCAGGTCCAGCAGGTAGCCCAGGCGCGAGGGCACGCCCTTGAAGTACCAGATGTGGGTGACCGGCGCAGCCAGCTCGATGTGGCCCATGCGGTCGCGGCGCACCTTCGAGCGGGTCACCTCGACGCCGCAGCGCTCGCAGATGATGCCCTTGAAGCGCACGCGCTTGTACTTGCCGCACGCGCACTCCCAGTCACGGGTGGGGCCGAAGATCTTCTCGCAGAAGAGTCCGTCCTTCTCCGGCTTCAGGGTGCGGTAGTTGATGGTCTCCGGCTTCTTGACCTCGCCGTAGGACCAGCGGCGGATGTCCTCCGCCGTGGCCAGGCCGATGCGCATCAGGCCGAAAGAGTTGTCAGTGGACATGCTGTTCACGCTCATGCTCCGGTGAACTCCCTTGGTTCAGTGGTTCTCAGGTGACGTCTTGTGGATGCGGGATCGGGCCCGGCTCAGACTTCCTCCACCGAGCTCGGCTCGGCGTGGGAGAGGTCGATGCCCAGCTCCTCGGCGGCGCGGTAGACCTCGTCCTCCGCGTCGCGCATCTCGATGGCCTGGCCGTCGGCGGAGAGGACCTCCACGTTCAGGCAGAGGGACTGCATCTCCTTGATGAGCACCTTGAAGGACTCGGGAACACCCGGCTCCGGGATGTTCTCGCCCTTGACGATGGCCTCGTAGACCTTCACGCGGCCGTGGATGTCGTCGGACTTGATGGTCAGCAGCTCCTGGAGGGTGAACGCCGCGCCGTACGCCTCGAGCGCCCACACCTCCATCTCGCCGAAGCGCTGGCCGCCGAACTGGGCCTTACCGCCCAGCGGCTGCTGCGTGATCATCGAGTACGGGCCCGTGGAACGGGCGTGGATCTTGTCGTCCACCAGGTGGTGCAGCTTGAGCATGTACATGTAGCCCACGGACACCGGGTCCGGGAACGGCTCGCCGGTGCGGCCGTCGAACAGCTGCGCCTTGCCGCTGTCGCTCATGAGACGGTCGCCGTCGCGGGTCACGTTCACGTGGCCGAGCAGGCCCGTGATCTCGTACGCCTCGGCGCCGTCGAACACCGGGGTGGCCACGTTGACCGGACCGGACTGCCGCGGGAAGTTCGGCAGGTCCTTGATCCACTCCGGCTCGCCCTGGATGTCCCAGCCGCGCGAGGCGGCCCAGCCCAGGTGCAGCTCCATGACCTGGCCGAGGTTCATGCGGCCGGGGACGCCGAGCGGGTTCAGCACGATGTCCACCGGGGTGCCGTCCGCCAGGAACGGCATGTCCTCGAGCGGCAGGATCTTCGAGATGACGCCCTTGTTGCCGTGGCGGCCGGCCATCTTGTCGCCGTCGGTGATCTTGCGCTTCTGCGCCACGTAGACGCGCACCAGCTGGTTCACGCCCGGGGGCAGGTCGTCGTCCTCGTCGCGGTCGAAGATGCGCACGCCGATGACGGTGCCGGACTCGCCGTGCGGCACCTTCAGGGAGGTGTCGCGGACCTCGCGGGACTTCTCGCCGAAGATCGCGCGCAGCAGGCGCTCCTCCGGGGTCAGCTCGGTCTCGCCCTTCGGGGTCACGCGGCCGACCAGGATGTCGCCGGCCTCCACCTCCGCGCCGATGTGGATGATGCCGCGCTCGTCGAGCTGCGACAGCACCTCCTCGGACACGTTGGGGATGTCGCGGGTGATCTCCTCGGCGCCCAGCTTGGTGTCTCGGGCGTCGACCTCGTGCTCCTCGATGTGGATCGAGGTGAGGACGTCCTCCGAGACCATGCGCTGGGACAGGATGATCGCGTCCTCGTAGTTCAGGCCCTCCCAGGGCATGAACGCGACGAGGAGGTTCTTGCCGAGCGCGAGCTCGCCGTTGTCCGTGGCGGGACCGTCGGCGATGATGCTCAGCGGCTCCACCCGCTCGCCCTCGGACACGCGCACGCGCTGGTTGTAGGCGTTGCCCTGGTTCGAGCGCGCGAACTTCATGATCGGGTAGTGCGTGGTGGTGCCGTCGTCGTTCATGACGGTCACCAGGTCCGCGGCCACCTCGGTCACGACGCCGCCCTGGGTGGCCGTCACGGAGTCACCCGCGTCCACGGCCACGTACTTCTCCATGCCGGTGCCCACGTAGGGGGCCTCGGAGCGGAGCAGCGGCACGGCCTGACGCTGCATGTTCGCGCCCATGAGCGCGCGGTTGGCGTCGTCATGCTCGAGGAACGGGATCAGGGCGGTGGCCGCCGACACCATCTGGCGCGGGGACACGTCCATGTAGTCGATCTCGTCCACGGTCGAGAGCACGGGCTCGCCGTCGCCGCCGCGCTGGCGGCAGAGCACGAGCTCCTCCTCGAACCGGCCGTCCTCATCCACCGGGGCGTTCGCCTGGGCGATCTGGAAGGCCAGCTCGTCGTCGGCGGTCAGGTAGTCCACGGTGTCCGTGACCCGGCCGTCGACCACGCGGCGGTACGGGGTCTCGATGAAGCCGAAGGAGTTGATCCGGCCGAAGGTCGCCAGCGAGCCGATGAGGCCGATGTTCGGGCCTTCCGGGGTCTCGATGGGGCACATGCGGCCGTAGTGCGACGGGTGGACGTCACGGACCTCCATGCCGGCACGGTCGCGGGACAGGCCGCCCGGGCCGAGCGCGGACAGGCGACGCTTGTGCGTCAGGCCGGCCAGCGGGTTGTTCTGGTCCATGAACTGGGACAGCTGCGAGGTGCCGAAGAACTCCTTGATCGCCGCCACCACGGGGCGGATGTTGATCAGGGTCTGCGGGGTGATCGCCTCGACGTCCTGGGTGGTCATGCGCTCGCGCACGACGCGCTCCATGCGGGACAGGCCGGTGCGGATCTGGTTCTCGATCAGCTCGCCCACCGCACGGATGCGACGGTTGCCGAAGTGGTCGATGTCGTCGATCTCCACGCGCACATCCACCGGCTCGCCGTCGCGCGTGCCCTTGATGACGGTCTCGCCGGCGTGCAGCGCGGCGATGAAGTGCACCATCTGGACGATGTCGTCCTCGGTGAGCACAGACGCGTTGGGGTCGCCGAGGTGCACGTCCACGCCGAGCTTGCGGTTGAGCTTGTAGCGGCCCACCTTGGCGAGGTCGTAGCGCTTCGGGGTGAAGTACAGGTTGTTCAGCAGCGTCTGCGCGGCGTCGACGGCGGCCGGCTCGCCCGGGCGCAGCTTGCGGTAGATGTCGAGCAGGGCCTCGTCCTGGTCCGCGGTGCCGTCCTTCTCGAGGGTGGCGCGGATGGAGTCGTAGTGGCCGAACTCCTCCAGGATGCGGGACTCGGTCCAGCCCATGGCCTTGAGCAGCACCGTCACGGGCTGCTTGCGCTTGCGGTCGAGGCGGACGCCGACCTGGTCACGCTTGTCCACCTCGAGCTCGAACCAGGCGCCGCGCGAGGGGATGATCTTCGCGGAGAAGATCTCCTTGTCCGAGGTCTTGTCCGGGGTGCGCTCGAAGTAGGCGCCCGGGGAGCGGACCAGCTGGGAGACGACGACGCGCTCGGTGCCGTTGATGATGAACGTGCCGTTGCGGGTCATCAGCGGGAAGTCGCCCATGAAGACGGTCTGCTGCTTGATCTCGCCGGTCGTGTTGTTCATGAACTCGGCCTTGACGTACAGCGGGGCGGAGAAGGTCGCGTCGCGATCCTTGCACTCCTCCTCCGTCATCTTCGCGTCGGCGAACTCGGGCTCGGCGAAGGACAGGGACATGGTGCCCTGGAAGTCCTCGATCGGGGAGATCTCCTCGAAGATGTCCGTCAGTCCCGAGGTGACGGGCACGGAGTGGTCGTCGGCGGCCAGGGCGGCGTCCACGCGCGCGGTCCACCGCTCATTGCCGATCAGGCGGTCGAACGACTCGGTCTGCAGCGCCAGCAGGTCCGGCACGTCCAGCGGCTCGGAGATCTTGGCGAAGGAGACGCGTCCGGCGGAGGCGCCGGATCGCGGGGAGACGGTAGCGGTTTCGTTGGAGGTGCTCGAGGCGACCACGTAGGATCCTTCCACAGGCCTTCTGGGGTTCCGTTCGCTCCCCTGCCGCGAGACGGCGGCGCCGGCCCACCGCTATATGAAGGCCGTGCGGAACCGTGCGGGCCACGGCGGGACGCGAGGTCCTGCGGGCGGCACGGAACAGGGGAGATGCAAATATCCATCCTATCCGCGCCCGTCGCCCCTGTCCAGCCGCGGGTGCGTGACCTGGGACGCCACGAGGCCCCCGGTCCGCAGTGCGGGTCCGGGGGCCTCGTGAGGAGGCGTGATGCGGCTCAAGCCGCGATCATCACTTGAGGGTGACGGTGGCGCCGGCGCCCTCGAGCTGCTCCTTGGCCTTCTCGGCGGTCTCCTTGTTGACGCCCTCGAGGATGGGCTTGGGAGCGCCGTCCACCAGGTCCTTGGCCTCCTTCAGGCCGAGGGAGGTGAGGGCGCGCACCTCCTTGATGACGCCGATCTTCTTGTCGCCGGCGGCCTCGAGGATGACGTCGAACTCGTCCTTCTCCTCGGCGGCGGCGGCCTCGGCACCACCGGCGGCACCGCCGGCGGCGGCCACGGCCACGGGGGCGGCGGCGGTGACGTCGAACTTCTCCTCGAACGCCTTGATGAACTCGGACAGCTCGATGAGGGTCAGCTCCTCGAACGCGGCGAGCAGCTCTTCGGTGGTCAGCTTGGCCATGATGGCTCCTTTACGGGTACGTCTTGACTACGTGTGAAGTGGTGGGCCGTGCAGCCCGGGGCGGACTGCTCAGGCAGCCTCGCCCTGCGCGGCGCGCAGCGCCTCGACCGTGCGGACGGTCTTGGACAGCGGCGCCTGGAACAGGGCGGCAGCCTTGGACATGCTGCCCTTCATCGCGCCGGCGAACTTGGCCAGCAGCACCTCGCGGGACTCGAGGTCCGCGAGCTTCTTGATGCCGGCCTCGTCCAGGGGCTGGCCATCCATGTAGCCGCCCTTGAGCACGAGCTTCTCGTGATCCTTGGCAAAGTCACGCAGGGCCTTGGCGACGTTGACCGGGTCCCCGGTCACGAACGCGATCGCGGTGGGACCGGACAGGTGAGCCTCGAGGCCCTCCAGACCGGCGTCCTTGGCCGCGATCTCGGCCAGCGTGTTCTTCGCCACGGCGTAGGTCGCGTCCTGACGGATGGAGTCACGCAGCTGCTTGAGCTCCGTCACCGTCAGGCCACGGTATTCCGTCAGAACAGCGGCGCTGGACTCACGGAACAGGTCCGTGAGCTCAGCCACCGCCGACTCCTTCGCGGACGTCGCCATGGCACTCCTCTCGATGATGCGTGGGAACCGCCACCCCGAGACGAGAAAACGCCCCGTGCAGATGCACGGGGCGCAGCAGGAGCATCGACGCGGCCGGACCCGGAGGGTCGACGTGCGGATGCGAGCGTGGCTCACGTTCACCTGCGCGGGCCGTCTCCGTCAGGGAGATCCTTCGGTGGGCTCTGCCCGGAGGCAGGGCACCACGACCGGCGGTCTTCGGTAGGCACCAGCGTACACGTCCGGGACGGGTCCGCAAAATCGACCCGCGACGGCGACGGCCGGTCGCCCCGCTGCGGGGACGACCGGCCGGCGTCGTGGGCCCCGATCACCGGGGCCGCGTGGCTCAGAGCTCCGAGGAGTCCACCGAGGTCACGTTCGGGTCCATGGGCACGCCCGGGCCGAAGGTGGTGGCCACGGTGGCCTTGGAGATGTAGCGGCCCTTGGAGGAGGACGGCTTCAGACGCAGGACCTCCTCGAGGGCTGCGGCGTAGTTCTCCACCAGGGCCTTGGCCTCGAAGGAGGTCTTGCCGATGATGAAGTGCAGGTTGGAGTGCTTGTCGACGCGGAAGTCGATCTTGCCGCCCTTGATGTCGGCCACGGCCTTGGCCACGTCCGGGGTCACGGTGCCGGTCTTGGGGTTCGGCATCAGGTTGCGGGGGCCGAGCACCTTGCCCAGGCGGCCGACCTTGCCCATGAGCTCCGGGGAGGCCACGGCGGCGTCGAAGTCCACCCAGCCCTCGGAGATCCGGGCGATCAGGTCGTCGTCGCCCACGACGTCCGCGCCGGCGGCGCGGGCGGCCTCGGCGCGGTCACCGGTGGCGAACACGACGACGCGGGCGGTCTTGCCGGTGCCGTGGGGCAGGCTCACGGAGCCGCGGACCATCTGGTCGGCCTTGCGGGGGTCGACCGAGAGGCGGAGGGCCACCTCCACGGTGGCGTCGGTCTTGGAGGGGTTGGTCTCCTTGGCGAGGCGGATCGCCTCCACCGGCGAGTACAGGTCCTCGCCGATCGCGGCCTTGGCCGCCTTGTATGCCTTGCTGCGCTGTGCCATCTGCGTTCTTCTCCTTGTGCAGTCGTGGTCTGCGGGCCGCGCTCGGCCCTGCCACTGGAAGGGGGTGGGGGTGGGCGTCAGCCCTCGACGGTGATGCCCATCGAGCGGGCGGTGCCCGCGATGATCTTGGCGGCGGCCTGGACGTCGTTGGCGTTCAGGTCCTCCATCTTGGTCTGGGCGATCTCCTCGCACTGGGCCTGGGTCAGCGTGCCGACCTTGGCCGTGTGCGGGGTGGCGGAGCCCTTGGCGACGCCGGCGGCCTTCTTGATGAGCTCGGCGGCCGGCGGGGTCTTGGTCACGAAGGTGAACGAGCGGTCCTCGTACACGGTGATCTCGACCGGGACCACGTTGCCGCGCTGCGACTCGGTGGCGGCGTTGTACGCCTTGCAGAACTCCATGATGTTCACGCCGTGCTGGCCCAGGGCGGGGCCGATGGGCGGGGCCGGGTTGGCGGCGCCGGCCTGGATCTGAAGCTTGATCAGACCGGTAACCTTCTTCTTGGGAGCCATGAGTGGATCCTTCTCTCACTGGGGGAACCTCGGCGCAGGAGCGCACCGGGGGCGGTGGCCGCCGTGGCGCGGCGGCCGGTGCCGCGTCCGGGCCGGCAGGCGGCCGGCCCGGTGCGGAAGCGTCGGGTGTCCTCAGATGGCCTTGGTCACCTGGTTGAAGGACAGCGTCACGGGGGTCTCGCGCTCGAAGATCGAGACGAGCACCACGAGCTGCTGGGCCTCCGGCTTGATCTCGGAGATCGTGGCCGGGAGGGTCTCGAACGGGCCGTCGTTGACGGTGACCGACTCGCCGACCTCGAAGTCCACGTGGATCGCGGGGGCGGCGGGCGCGCCGGACTCGGCCGCGGCGGGGACGGCCAGGCCGGCCTTTTCGGCGGCGCGGGCGGCCTCCTGGATCACGGACGGGGCGAGCATGTCGTACACCTCGTCCAGGCTGAGCGGCTGCGGGTGGTGGGCGTCGTTGCCCACGAAGCCCGTGACGCCCGGGGTGTGCCGTACGACGCCCCACGAGGCGTCGTCGAGGTCCATGCGGACGAGCACGTAGCCCGGGATGCGCACGCGCGAGACGATCTTGCGCGTGGTGTTCTTGATCTCCACGACCTCCTCCATGGGGACCTCGATCTCGTAGATCGAGTCCTCCATGTCCTGGGTCAGGATGCGGGCCTCGAGGTTGGTCTTCACGCGCTTCTCGTAGCCGGCGTAGGTGTGGACGACGTACCAGTCGCCGGGCTGGCGGCGCAGGCGGGTGCGCAGCTCCTCGGCGGGGTCCACGGCGGGCTCGTCGTCGGCCTGCTCCTCGACGGGGGTCGGCGCGTCCTCGCCCTCGGCGACGGCCAGGTCTGCCTCCTGCACGGTGGCCTCGGCGGTCTCGTCACCGCTGCCGACGGGCTCGTCCAGGGCGGCCTCGACGGGCGTCCCGGCGTCCTGCGCGGTCTCGGCGGCCACAGCGTCCTCCGACATCGGGACGGACTCCTCGGCGGGCTGACGATCCAGTTCCTGCTCGGACACGGTTCCTGCTTTCTGCTGACGGACGGCGGGCCCTGCCGTCGGGGAGGGCCCTCACGGGCGTGCGGGGGACGCGTCCTGCGACGTCGGGACCGTCCGCGCCGGGCTCAGAGGCCGCCGGCGCCGAACAGGAGACCCGCCACGGTGCCGAACACCCAGTCCAGCCCCATGACCAGCAGGATCATGAACGCCACGAAGGCGAGCACCACTCCGGTCGTGCGCAGCAGCTCCTCGCTCGTGGGGGTGACGACCTTGCGGAGCTCGTCCACCACCTGGCGCAGGAACAGCGCGATCCGCGCGAACAGCCCGCGACGCTGCCTGCTCGGCGTGGGGGTGGGCCCCCCGCCGTTCGCCGCCATCTCAGTCACGTGGCCTCACTCGTCGGATCGCCGAATCGCTTTCTACACGTCCGATGCCGAGCACGAGGCCCGGCATCGAGCAGGGCAGACAGGACTCGAACCTGCAACCTGCGGTTTTGGAGACCGCTGCGCTACCAATTGCGCCACTACCCTTCGGACCGACGGAGCCGGCCGAACCCTCGCGGGATCGACCGTGAACGCGGTACCGGAGATCCAGGATACGCCATCGGGCGGCGGGAGTCGAACGGGCCCCGGGCAGTCAGTACCCTGGCAGGACGGAGCCCCGCTCCGCCCCGCCCTCCCCGTCGAGCTCGAAGAAGGTCCCCATGGCCGCGCCCGCCCGCCGCGTCTCCGCCCGTCTGTCCGCCATCGCGCCCTCCGCCACCCTCGCCGTCGACGCCCGCGCCAAGGAGCTCAAGGCCGCCGGGCGCCCGGTGATCGGCTTCGGCGCCGGCGAGCCCGACTTCCCCACCCCGGACTACATCGTGGAGGCCGCCGTCGCCGCGGCCCGGGACCCGAAGAACCACCGCTACTCCCCCGCCGCCGGCCTGCCCGAGCTGCGCGAGGCGATCGCGGCCAAGACGCTGCGCGACTCCGGCGTGTCCCTCGAGGCCGCCCAGGTGCTCGTGACCAACGGCGGGAAGCAGGCCGTGTACAACGCCTTCGCCGCCCTGCTGGACCCGCAGGACGAGGTGCTCGTCCCCGCCCCCTACTGGACCACCTACCCGGAGGCGATCCGCCTGGCCGGCGGCGTGCCGGTGGAGGTGTTCGCCGGCCCCGAGCAGGGCTACAAGGTCACCGTGGACCAGCTCGACGAGGCCGTCACGGACCGCACCAAGGTGCTCCTGTTCGTCTCCCCCTCCAACCCCACCGGCGCCGTGTACTCCCCCGAGGAGACGGCGGCGATCGGCCGGTGGGCACGGGAGCGGGGGCTGTGGGTGGTCACCGACGAGATCTACGAGCACCTGACCTACGACGGCATGCCGTTCACCTCGATCGTCCGCGCCGTGCCCGAGCTGGCGGAGCAGTCCGTGATCCTCAACGGCGTCGCCAAGACCTACGCCATGACGGGCTGGCGCGTCGGCTGGATGGCCGGTCCGCTGGACGTGGTCAAGGCCGCCACGAACCTGCAGTCCCACGCCACCTCGAACGTGGCCAACGTGTCGCAGCGGGCCGCGCTGGCCGCCGTCGCCGGCCCGTTGGACGCCGTGGCGGAGATGAAGACGGCGTTCGACCGCCGGCGCCGGGCCATGGTCGAGGCCATGGACGCCGTGCCGGGCTTCCACTGCCCCACCCCGCAGGGCGCGTTCTACGCGTACGTGGACGTGCGGGAGGCGCTCGGGAAGACCTACCGCGGGGGCGTCACCCCCACGACGTCGGCCGAGCTGGCCGCCTTCATCCTCGACGAGGCGGAGGTCGCCGTAGTCCCGGGCGAGGCGTTCGGCCCGTCCGGCTACCTGCGACTGTCCTACGCGTTGGGCGATGCGGACCTCGCGGAGGGCGTCGAGCGCATCCGTGCCCTGCTCAGCGCCTGAGCCGCCCACCCCGTCCCTGAGCCCCGCGACGCCGCGCGCCACGGGGCTCAGGCGTATCCGCGGCGCGCGGCCCAGCGGGTCAGCTCGTGGCGGTTGGAGAGCTGGAGCTTGCGCAGCACGGAGGACACGTGGGTCTCGACCGTGCGGTCCGAGATGAACAGCTCCGCCCCGGCCTCGCGGTAGGTGTATCCGCGGGCGATCAGCCGCATGACCTCCCGCTCCCGTGCCGAGAGCCGGTCGAGATCCTCGTCGGGGGCCGCAGCACCGCTCGTCGCCGCGGCTGGGACGGGCGGGGACGCGGGCGCCGTGCCGCGGAAGGCGTCGAGGACGAACCCGGCCAGCCGGGGCGAGAACACCGCGTCGCCGTCGGCCACGCGGACCGCCGCGTCCGCCACCTCGGCGCCGGAGGCCGTCTTGGTGATGTAGCCGCAGGCCCCCGCACGGATCACGGCGACGACGTCCTCGGCCGCGTCCGAGACGGACAGGGCCAGGAACCGCTGCGCGGGTCGGCGCGCGAGGACACGCTCGGCCACCTCCGCTCCCCCGCCGCCGGCCCCGCCGGGCAGGTGCACGTCCAGCAGCACCACATCCGGCGCCAGGTCCAGCACGGTGCGGACGGCCTCGTCCACGTCCCCAGCCTCGCCGACGATGGCCAGTCGGTCCGGGTCCAGGTCGGCGCGCAGGCCGGAGCGGAAGATCGCGTGGTCGTCCACGATGACGGCCGTGCGCAGGGCGGGGTCGGTCATGGATGCTCCTGTCCGGTGCGCGCTCGCGCACCCTCGGGCTCGGTCAGGGTCAGGTGGACCTCGGTGCCGCCCGGGCCGGACCGGATGCGGGCGGTCCCGCCGGCACGCTTCATGCGGCCGAGGATCGACTCCCGCACGCCGAGCCGGTCGGCCGGGGCCGTGGGCAGGTCGAAGCCGGGGCCGCGGTCCCGGACGAACACCTCCGCGACGGTGCGGCCGCGGTCGTCCTCACCGGCCTCCGCGAAGACCTGCGCGTCGCCGGCGTGCCGGGCCGCGTTCTGCATGGCCTCGCGCGCCGCGGCCGCGAGCGGCTCGAGCCACGCCCCCGCGGCCCGCCCCACGGCCACGACCTCCACCCGGGACCCGTGCGCGTCCTCGACGGCGGCGGCGTGCTCTTCGAGGGCCTCCGCCAGGGAGTGCGGGCCGCCACGGGAGTCCAGGGCGAGGAACTGACGCAGCTCACGCTCCTGGGCGCGGGCCACCCGGGCCACCGCGTCCGCGTCCTGGGCGCGCCGCTGGATGAGGGCGAGGGACTGCAGCACCGAGTCGTGCAGGTGCGCCGCGATCTCGGCGCGCTGGGCCTGCACCGCGAACGCGGTCCGCTCCGCGTCGCGTCGGCGCAGCCAGGCCAGGACGTAGGGCATGGCCACCAGCGCCGCGCCGGCGAGCATCGCGACGGCGGCCAGCAGCGCCCGCCACAGCTCGCCCGAGCGCACGGCGCCCAGGACGATGGCCAGCACCGCCAGCAGCACGAGGGCCGTGCCGAGCACGAGGCGGACCAGTCGTCCGCTCCGCCCGGCCCGGGGCCCGCCCGCCAGGTCGAGCTGCATCCAGGCCAGGCCGAGGCCGATCACGAGGACGGCCACCGGGCCCACGAGCGCCCAGTCGACGGCGAGGCCGAGGCCGTCCGCGACGGTCAGCATGCCCACGCCGAGCACCACGGCGGCCAGCAGCACCGGCCAGCCGCCCTCGCGCACCCGCTCGAGCACCTCGGGGGCGCGACCACGCAGGGTGGGGGCGTCGGCGGCGGGGGCGCCGTCCGGACCCTCCTCCGGCATGAGCAGCCAGAGCCACACGTACAGGGCCAGGCCCGCGCCGCCCAGCAGGCTCAGCAGCGCCAGGGCCGCGCGGACGCGGCCGGCGGGCATCCCGAGGTGCCGGGCGAGCCCCGCGGCGACGCCGGACACCGGGCGGTCGGCCCCGTGCCGCATCAACGGCGGACGCGGGGCCGGCGCGGGCACGGACGGGGTGGGCATGCCCCCATCCTGCCGCGTCGGACGGGGCGGCACATCCGGGGAGGATTCCGGGAGTTCCCGGATGGGCGGGGGCCGCAGGCGGACGAGGATGGAGACATGACGAGCACACACGACCCGTTCACCGGCCCCGGCCCCCACGTCGCCCCCGACGGAGCCGCCGCGGGCGAGACCGGCCCCGACGGACTGGACGCTCTGCCGGGCTGGCTGCGCCGCGCCGTCCTGAGCTGGGGCGTGCGCCGCTCGCCGGCCTCGTGGGTCGGCGGGGTGCTCGGCGGGGTGGCCGAGCGCTACCGCATCGACCCGCTGCTCGCCCGCGGCGTGTTCGTCGCCGTGTGCATGATCTCCGCGGGTCTGGGCCTGCTGGCCTACGCGGCCGCCTGGGCCGTGCTCCCCGACGCCGACGGACGCGTGCAGTTCGGCCGCCTGCGCCGCGGGGAGTGGCAGGACGCCACCATGGCCATCGGCGTGATCGGGGCGATCGGCGCCCTCAACCTGCTGCTCGGCGCCGGGTTCACCCTCATCGCCCCGGCCGTGGGCGGCCCCGGCTCCCTCGTGGGCCTGGGCGCGCTGGCCGTGCTCGTCTGGTGGCTCGTGACCCGCTGGGACGGCCGGGCGCAGGCCCGCGTGGCCCCGGGCCGGGTCCCCGACGCCGACCAGCCCGCCCACGCCGTGCCGCGCCCGGCCTGGTACGTCGGCGGAGGTCCGCGCGAGCGGGCGGCCGAGGTCACCGACCCGCACGGCTTCCGCCCCGAATGGATCGACCCCGCGACCGGCACCTGGCGCGACCACGTCCACTCCCGCGAGCGGCGAGCCGCGGCGCGCCTGGCCGAGGAGGCCCCCCGGGCGGCCACCGCCCCGACCGGCTCGGGGTCCGCAGCCACGGCCGCGAAGCCGCGCCTCGGGCCGATCGCGCAGGCCGCCACCTACGCCGGGGCCGTCCTCGCCGCGCTCGCCGCCCTCGGGATCAGCCTGCTGCTCGGCGTCGGTCCGACCCCCACGCTGCTGGCGGTGCCCATGCTCGTCGCCGCGCTCGCGGTGATCGCCCCCGTCCTGCTGGGCGCTCTGCTCAGCGGCCGTCGTCCCGGCACCCTCGGCCCGGCGAGCGGCATCCTCGTGGGTGCGACGGCCCTCCAGGTCGCCGTCCTCGTGGCCCTCGGCTGACCCGCCGCCCGTCGCCCGTCCCCTGACGCGACGCGGCGGGCACGCCTAGGGTGGTGCCGACCCCCACGAGAACGCCCGAGAGGACCCCCATGCGCGTCGGAATGCTCACCTCCGGAGGCGACTGCCCCGGCCTCAACGCCGTCATCCGCTCCGCCGTCCTGCACGGCATCAAGTCGTACGACATGGAGATGGTGGGCATCCGCAACGGGTGGTCCGGCCTGATCGAGAAGGACGTCGAGGACCTGCCCCGCTCCCGCGTGCGCGGCCTGGCCCGCACCGGCGGCACCATCCTCGGCACCTCCCGCACGCACCCCTACAACGCGGAGGGCGGCGGCCCGGAGAACATGCTCCGCAACCTGCGCGAGCTGGACATCGACGCCGTCATCGCCATCGGCGGCGAGGGCACCCTGGCCGGCGCGAACCGCCTGGCCGCGGACGGGCTGCCGATCGTGGGCGTGCCCAAGACGATCGACAACGACCTGCAGGGCACCGACTACACGTTCGGCTTCGACACGGCCGTGCAGATCGCCACGGACGCCATGGACCGGCTGCGCACCACGGGCGAGTCCCACCACCGCTGCATGGTCGCCGAGGTCATGGGCCGCCACGTCGGCTGGATCGCCCTGCACTCGGGCATGGCCGCCGGCGCCCACGCGATCCTCATCCCCGAGGTCCGCACCCCGATGTCCCAGGTCGCCGAGTGGGTGCAGCAGGTCCACGACCGCGGTCGCTCCCCGCTGGTCGTGGTGGCGGAGGGCTTCGTCCCCGAGGGCCACGACGATCCGCTGGCCGAGGCCGGCGTCGAGGCGTCCGGCCGGCCGCGTCTGGGCGGCATCGGCGAGTGGGTGACCCGCGAGATCGAGGAGATGACGGGCATCGAGACGCGCAGCACCATCCTGGGCCACATCCAGCGCGGCGGCGCCCCCACCGCCACGGACCGCGTGCTCTCCACGCGCTTCGGCATGGGCGCCGTCGACCTCGTCGCGCAGCGCCGCTGGGGACAGATGGTGGCGGCCAACGGCACGGAGATCATCTCCATCCCCATGAGCGCCGCCCTCAAGGGCCTCAAGAAGGTGCCGGTCTCGCGCTACGACGAGGCGAAGATCCTGTTCGGCCGGTGAGACCCGACCACCCCGCCGTCGGCGTGCTGGCCCTCGGGCTGGCGCGTCGGCTCGGCCTGCCCGACACCGCGCTGCTGCCCGGCGACGCCCCGGCGGCGGGCGCCGAGCCGCGCCGCATCGAGGTGGTCCGGCCGGATGGGGCCGAGGCGGAGGTGCTGGCCCTGCCCTGGGCCACCGTCGTGGCGGGGCCGGCGTGGTTCACGCGTGCCTGCCGCGGCGTGCCCGCCGAGGCGCTGGGCGTGGAGTCGGCCCTGCTGCGGACGGCGGTGCGGGCCGCCGCCGGGGAGGCGGTGCGCTCGCGCGGCGAGTTCACGCTCTACGCGGCCGAGGAACCGCCGCCGGTCGACCCCTCGCGCACCGTCGCCGTGTCCCACGACCCCGCCCACGTCCACGCCGTGGCCGCGCGGGCCCCCGCGGACGACGTGGCCGAGGCGGGTGTCCTCTCCTGGGAGTCCTTGGCCGCGCTCGTTCCCGACGACGGCGCGGGACGGGCGATCGAGGCCCCGGTGGCGGCCGCGGGGTATCGCGTGACGGGCGGCGTGCTGGCCTCGCTGGGCACCCTCACCCCACCGTCACTGCGCGGTCGTGGGCTCGGCCGCTACGCGGTGGCCGTGGCGATGGACCGGGCGGCGCTGGAGGGGCTGCTGCCGTTCGCCGAGGTGCCGGCGGGCCACACGGCCGCGCACCACGTGGCGATCGCCGTCGGGCTGGAGGCGGCGGGCACGCGGACCGTGCTCGCGCTGGAGTGAGCGGGCGGGTCGGTCAGCGCAGGCGGCCCACGCCACGCGGTCGGCCGACGACCTGCCCGGCGTCCGGGGACACGAGCGGCTCCTGGCTCGCGGCGATCCAGCCGCCCTCGGCAACACCGTCCTCGCCGGGAGCGTCCTCGCGGACCAGCAGCTCGGCGTCCACGGGCACGGTGCGCTTGAGCAGCGCCAGGGCGACGGCGCCCGCCTCATGGTGCTGGGCCGCGGCGGTGACCGTCCCCACCGGACGGGCGGCGGCGCGGGCCTCGGGCGTGTCCTCGGCCGGCCGGAGGATCACGGGGGCACCGTGCTCGGGGAGCGCGTGGACGGAGCCGTCCAGGAGCAGGCGGGTGAGGCGGCGGGGCGGGCGGCCCAGGTTGTGCACGCGCGCCACGGTCTCCTGACCGCGGTAGCAGCCCTTCTCGAGGTGCACGGCGGTGCGCAGCAGGTCCAGCTCGTGCGGGATCGCGCGGTCGTCCACGTCGAGGGCCCGGCGGGGGCGGCCGGCCTCGATGCGCAGCGCCTCGGCCGCCGTCGTGCCCGCCAGGGACCAGCCCGCGAGCACGCCCGTGCCGAGCGCGCGGACGGTGGCCTCGAGGTCGGCCCGGGTGACGAGGTACTCGCGCCAGGACCAGTCCGCACCCGGGTGGGTCGCCGGATCCGGATCGGCCGTGTAGGCCCAGCCGCCCGCCCCGACGCGCGGCCACGGGTCCAGCCACACGGTGCGGTCCTCCCAGCCGGGCACGGGCGCGGTGGCGCCCACGACGGCGACCGCCCCGGTGTGGTCCCGCAGCGTGACGTCGTGGGAGAAGCGCATTGAGGTGAGCCACGCGGCCAGGCCCGGGCCGTCCTCGCGGTCCGTGACGAGCCAGGCCGCGGCGCCGTCCTCGAGCAGGTGGGCGGCGTGCTCGATCCGCCCCTGCACGTCGAGGAAGAGGATCTCGGTGCTCGTGCCGGGGGGCAGCGTCTCGACGTGCTGCGTGCCGAGCGTGTGCAGCCAGCTCAGCCGGTCCGGGCCGGACACGGAGAGCACGGCCCGGTGGGAGAGGTCGACCAGGGCGCGGCCCCGGGCGAGGGCGCGCTGCTCGGGCAGGGGGCGACCGTAGTGCGCGGCGACGCCGGCGTCCGGGCCGCGGCCCTCGACGGCGCCGCCGGCCGGCCCCTGCGGCTCGGCCACGGCCAGGTCCAGCAGCGGGCTGCGGGAGGCCGTCACGACTGCTCCCCGCGAGCCCCGCGAGGACGCTCGGCCCCCGGGGCGAGCCGACCCTCGGCCGCGCTCGGCATGCGGTCCAGGATGGCGGAGGCGTGCGCCTCGAGCTCGGCGCCCGCGGCGTCCGCGACGTCCCAGCGCCAGAACAGCTGCCCGTTCACGAGACCGGCCATGCGGGTGGCCCGGTGGTACGGGCCGGCGGCGGAGCCGCGCAGGACCGCGTCCGTGGCCAGCTGAAGCTGCGGGCCCTTGATGCGGCCGTAGTACAGCTCGGACAGCGAGCCCGGATGCGTGATGGTGGCGGTCAGGCCGAAGCCCTCGTCGCCGGCGCGCAGCCGCTCGACGTCCTCGGCGGAGCGGAACGCGGGGACGATGTCCGCCGGGCGCATGCCGGGGCCGACGTCGCCGTCGCGCCGCGCCCGGTCCACCTGCCAGAAGCCGGACTCCACGGTCAGCGGACGCAGCAGCGTGCCGTCCGCCTCGCACAGCCACGACTCCGCGCGGTACTCAACGAACGGCAGACCGTGCTCGGTGAAGTCCACTCGCTGGTAGAAGATCTCGGTGCCGGCGGAGCCGTCGCCGAGGCGGCCCTGGCCCTCCCAGCTGCCGATGAGCCAGGACAGGGGCGCGAGCTCGGGGGTGAGGTCGTACGGGAGTTCAGTCGCCATGGCAGATCACGGCGCGGCCCGACAGCGGGCCGCGCGTCCTCAGCGCTGGCCCTTGAAGAGGCCGCTGATGACGACCGCGGCGACGGCGGCCATCCCCAGGCCGGCCAGGACCACGAGGGCCAGGTAGAAGATCTCGAGCGCAAGAAGGGTATCCATGCGGGACATCCTACCGAGCGGGCCCGACCTGTCAGGCCAGGAAGCCCACCATGACGTGCGCCACCACGCCGGCCGCGCCCACGGGCGCCAACGCGAGGGCGTAACCCGCCCGGCGCGGGCGCAGGGTGGTGCCCACCGGCCGGTCCTCGGGTCGCGGCCGCGACGACGGCGCCGTGGCGGCGGTCAGGGACACCAGCACGGCCACCGCGAGCGCCGCGGCCGTGACGGCCGGCCGGTCCCGGGCGCCCACGCCGGCCAGCGCCGAGACGGGCCAGGCGAGCACCGTGCCGAGGGGGATGACGACGAGCGCCAGGACTCCCGGCCGGCCCTGCATCCACGGGGTGAGGCCGACGAGGGAGACCGCGGCCACCGTGACCGCCAGCGTGATGACCAGCCCGGCGACCGCAGGGGTGTCGGCCCAGCGTGAGACGGCCACCCAGCACGCCGTCACGACGGCCATGAACGCCCCGCCCATCGTGGCGACGGTGGACTCGAGGCGCAGCGGCCGGCCGGTCCCGCGCACCAGCTGGACGACGAACGAGGCCATGGTGCTCCAGGCGACGACGACGGCGAGCGGCTCGAAGAGCGTCCAGGCCCCGCTGTGGCCGTCCTCGAGCGGCGGCCACAGCAGCATGAGCAGCACCGCGGCGCCCCCGGCGACGGCCAGGGTGAGGCTGAGCGAGAGGCGCGCGGGCGCGCCCATCTGCCGCGGCCAGCCCCAGGCGATGACCAGGATCACGACGGCGGCGGCGAGGGCGGCGGGGACCGGGCCCAGCAACGCGGCACCGCCCAGGACGAGGGCGGCGACGGCCGCACTCAGGGCCATGGACAAGCGCATCACCTGCCCCATCCTGCCAGGTGCGCACCGGCTGGGCCCTGGGCGGGCGACGGCGGGGCGCACCTCGCGGGCCACCGCCCTCCTTCCGTAGGGTGGCCAGCATGGCCGAACACCCCACCCCCACGACCTCCGACGCCGACGAAACGCCGCGCGTCGTCACCCCGCGCCCGGAGGAGGCGAGCGCCGTCCTGGACCTGGCCGACCGCGCCGGGGCGGCGGACGGTCATCCCCCGCTCTCGGACCAGACGCGCGTGCTGCTCGCCCGCGGCGGGCAGCTCTGGTGGGGGGCCACCCGGGGCACGGACGGGGCGATCGACGGGGCGGCCGTGCTCGTGCCCGAGGGCACGGCGGCCGTGCTCGAGCTCGTCGTCGACCCGGCGGCACGCCGCATCGGCCGGGGGACGGCCCTGGCCGACGCCGCGGCCGCCGCGGTCCGAGACCTGGCGCGGGAGGACACCACGAGCGTCTGGGCCCACGGCATGCTCCCGGGGGCGGTCCGGCTCGCCCGGCGGCACGGCCTCGAGCCCGTCCGCGAGCTGCGCCGGATGCGCCTGTCGCACGCGGCGCTCGCCGCCCTGCCGGAGGTGCGGCTCGCCGACGGGGTCACCCTGCGCGGCTTCGTCCCCGGCCAGGACGAGCAGGCGTGGCTGGACGTGAACGCCGCCGCCTTCGCGGACCACCCCGAACAGGGCAGCCTGACCCGCGCCGACCTCGACGACCGCATGGCGGAGGACTGGTTCGACGCCGACGGCCTCCTGCTCGCCGCCCGCGAGGCGGACGGGCGGCTGCTCGGCTTCCACTGGACGAAGGTGGAGCCGGATGCCGGAGCCGACGGCCCGCGCGTCGGGGAGGTGTACGCCGTGGGCGTCTCCCCCGACGCCCAGGGCCTCGGCCTCGGTCGGGCCCTCACCCTGGCGGGGCTGCACCGGATGGCGGAGCAGGGGGTCGACGTCGTGGACCTGTACGTGGACGCGGACAACACGGCCGCCGTCGCGCTCTACGCGTCCCTCGGCTTCGAGCTGTTCGCCGCCGACGCCCAGTACCGCCGCCCCTGAGACCCTCGGGCGGGGGCCGGCCGGGCACATCCCGGGGGCCTCGTATCCTGGTGGGGCCGGCCCCCGCGGGGTCGGCCACGCCCCGTGCCCTGCCCCAGCAGTCGTCGCGGCCGCCGCACCCGAGAGGAACCCGCCCCATGCCCTCGTCCCACGCCGACCGCGTCGCCCGCTGGTCCACGGAGGACCGTGTCTCGGAAGGCCCCCGCGCCGAGGTGCTGGCCGCCGGCATGCTGCCGTGGCGCCGCGTGCCCGGCGGCCTCGAGGTGTTGGTGATCCACCGGCCGCGCTACGACGACTGGTCGTGGCCCAAGGGCAAGCTCGATCCGGGTGAGACGCTGCCGGAGTGCGCGGTGCGCGAGCTGCGCGAGGAGGTCGGCCTCGAGCTGCGGCCGGGCATCCCGCTGTGCGTGACCGCGTACGAGGTGCCCGGCAAGCGGGGCGCCCGTCAGAGCAAGGAGGTCTGGTACTGGGCCGCCGAGGTCGACGGCCAGCGTGCCCTCCCCGACGGCGACGAGGTGGACGAGGTCCGCTGGGTCGGGCCGGACGAGGCCCGGCGGCTGCTGACGAACGACTCGGATCGCGAACCGCTCGACCTGCTGCTGCGTGCCGCCTCCCGGGGGCGCCTGCGGACCGTGCCGCTGCTGGTGCTGCGCCACGCCAAGGCCAAGCCCCGCTCCTCGTGGTCCCGCGCCGAGCAGGAGCGCCCGCTGGCGGCGACGGGCCGGCGGCAGGCGCTCGCCGTCGAGGGCCTCGTGGCGGCCTGGCGACCGGAGCGGCTGGTCTCCTCCCCGTGGCGCCGCTGCGTGGAGACGCTGGCCCCGCTCGTGAAGTCCAGCCGGCTGCCGCTGAAGACCAAGGGCGCGTTCACGGAGACCACGGCCCGGGAGAAGCCCAAGAAGACCCGCAAGGTGATGGCCGAGCTCATGGGCCGCTCCCGGCCCCTGGTCGTGTGCACGCACCGGCCGGTGCTGCCGACGCTGTTCGAGGTGGTCGAGGACGCGGCCGCCGGCCAGGCGGACCGCGTGCTGCGGGCCCTGCCGACCGAGGACCCGTGGCTGCGGCCCGGCGCTGTGCTCGTGGCGCACCGCGCGCTCGACCTCGACGGCGACGTGGTGGCCGTCGAGGTCTACGACCCCTGGGACGACTGAGCCGCCCGCGCGACCGGGCCACCGTTGAGCGGGCCCGCCCCCGGCCCTAGGCTCGGGTCATGGAGAACACCGCCGCCCAGAGCCAGCCCGAGAAGATCGTCCACGAGCGCCTCACGGTGACCCGGGACCCGGACCGTCAGCGCTTCGAGCTGCGCCAGGACGGGACCTTCATCGGGTTCCTCGGCTACGACCAGGAGACCGTGCGCGGCGCGGACGGCGAGGACACCGTGGTCCTGCGCCTGCAGCACACCATCGTCGACGAGCAGTTCGGCCGCCGCGGCTTTGCCCGCGCCCTCGTGACCATGGTCCTGGACCGGCTGCGCGCGGAGGGTGACCGGATCGTGCCCGAGTGCTCCTACGTGGAGGACTACCTGCGCCGCTACCCCGAGTACCAGGACATGGTGCTCAACGGCTGACCGGGGGCGGGGCCCTGCCCTGCCGGCACCCGCCTCCCCTCCGTCCGGGCCCTCGCAGGCGACCTCGGCATCGCCCCCAACACCGTGGTGCGCGCCTACCGCGAGCTTGAGGCGGCCGGCGTCGTGCGCACGGCGCGCGGCAGGGGCACCGTCGTGGCGGACACCCCACCCGCCCCGGACGACGCCGCGGTGGGCGCCGCCGTCGAGCGCGCCGTGGCCCTGGCCCGGGCCGCGGGCTGGGATGAAGCCCGCCTCCGCCGGGCCGTCGACGACGCTCAGCGCGTCCGCTCGGATCGCTAGAGTGGACCGGGTGAGCATCCCGACCCCCTACGAGGACCTCCTCGCCGACGTGATGGCCCACGGGGCCGTCAAGACGGACCGGACCGGCACGGGCACGCGCAGCGTGTTCGGCCGCCAGCTGCGCTTCGACCTGGCCGAGTCCTTCCCGCTGATCACCACCAAGCGCGTGCACTTCAAGTCGGTCGCGCTCGAGCTGCTGTGGTTCCTGCGCGGGGACTCGAACGTGCGGTGGCTCCAGGAGCGCGGCGTGCGGATCTGGAACGAGTGGGCGGACGAGGACGGCGAGCTCGGCCCCGTCTACGGCGTGCAGTGGCGCTCGTGGCCCACCCCGGACGGGGGCCACATCGACCAGATCGCCAAGGTCGTGGAGCAGATCCGGACGAACCCCGACTCGCGCCGGCACATCGTCACCGCGTGGAACCCCGCCGAGGTGGACGAGATGGCGCTGCCGCCGTGCCACGCGCTGTTCCAGTTCTACGTCTCCCCCGGTCAGGACGGCGCCCCCGGGCGGCTCTCGTGCCAGCTCTACCAGCGCTCGGCGGACCTGTTCCTCGGCGTGCCGTTCAACATCGCCTCGTACGCGCTGCTCACGGTGATGGTCGCGCAGCAGACCGGGTTGACGCCCGGCGAGTTCGTGTGGACCGGCGGGGACGTGCACATCTACGCGAACCACGAGGAGCAGGTGCGCGAGCAGCTCTCCCGCGAGCCGTACCCGTACCCGCGGCTGCGGCTGCGGCGCACCCCCGCGTCGATCTTCGACTACGACTACGACGACTTCGAGGTCCTCGACTACCGTCACCACCCCACCATCACGGCGCCGATCGCCGTCTGAGCCGAGGATGCGCAGCGACCCCATGAGCCGGGCCACCCGTCCCACCGAGCCCGTGATCGCCATGATCTGGGCCCAGACCCCCGAGCGCGTCATCGGCCGCGACGGCACCATGCCGTGGCACGTCCCCGAGGACCTCGCCCACTTCCGGGCCCACACGCACGGCCACCCCGTGATCATGGGCCGGCGCACGTGGGAGTCGTTCCCGGCGCGCTTCCGCCCGCTGCCCGGGCGCACGAACATCGTGGTCTCCCGCACCCTGACGGCCACCGAGGAGGCCGGCGCGGAGCTGCGGGCCGCGGGCGCCGTCGTCGTGCCGGGCTTCGGGGCGGCCCTGGCCGCCGCGGCCGAGGCCGACGGCTGTGACACCGTGTGGGTGATCGGCGGGGCGACCCTCTACGAGCAGGCCCTCGACGTGGCCTCGCGCGCCGAGGTGACCGTGATCGACGCCGACGTCGACGGCGACACGCACGCCCCGCCGCTCGACGCCCGCTGGCGGCGCACCGCCGTCGACCCCGCCCCCGACGCGTGGCTGGACTCCGCCTCCGGCCCGCGCCACCGCTTCGAACGATGGGAACGCGACTGACATGGCCTCGACCGACTCCGACCAGCGTCTGCTCTCCCCGCAGGCGGTCTCGTTCCTCGCGCTCGTCGCCCTGCCCGTGCTGGCGTTCGTGTGCGCCGTGTTCGGGCTGATCCTCGTGCTGCAGGGCAAGACCCTCGCCGGGCTGGTGTTCCTGCTCGTGCTGACCCAGGTGTTCGCCGTGGGCGGTCTCATCGCGTGGAACAAGCGGAAGCGCGCGCAGCAGGGCCGCTAGCCTGGAGGGCATGACTTCCGCTGCCCCCGCATCTGTGAACGCCCCCGACGCGGCCGCCGTGCCCACCGTGGGCCTGGTCGGCTGGCGCGGCATGGTGGGGTCCGTCCTCCTGCAGCGCATGGCCGAGGAGGGCGACTTCGCCCGTATCCATCCCGTCTTCTTCTCCACGTCCAACGCCGGCGGTCCCGCGCCCGTGCTCGAGGGCATGGCCGGTGACCCGGGCGTGCTCCAGGACGCGTACGACGTGGACGCGCTCACGGCCCTGCCCGTGATCCTCACCGCGCAGGGCGGGGACTACACGCAGGCCGTGTACCCGAAGCTGCGCGCCGCCGGCTGGGACGGCATCTGGATCGACGCCGCCTCCACCCTGCGCATGGCGGACACCTCCGTGATCGCGCTGGACCCCGTGAACCGCGGCGTCATCGACGCCGCCCTGGCGAACGGGACGAAGGACTTCATCGGCGGCAACTGCACCGTCTCCTGCATGCTCATGGGCCTGGGGGGCCTGTTCAAGGCGGGCCTGGTCGAGTGGGGCACCGCCATGACCTACCAGGCGGCCTCCGGCGGCGGCGCCCGGCACATGCGCGAGCTGCTCACCCAGTACGCCGAGCTGGGCGGCGCGGTGCGGGCCGAGCTGGCCGATCCGGCGTCGGCGATCCTCGAGATCGACCGCAAGGTGATCGAGCTGCAGCGCGGCGGCCTGGACTCGACGCAGTTCGGCGTGCCGCTGGGCGGCTCGCTGATCCCCTGGATCGACTCCGACCTGGGCGACGGCGTCTCCCGCGAGGAGCGCAAGGCCTACGACGAGACCAACAAGGTGCTCGGGCTGACCGGGGCGGACCGGATCCCGTTCGACTCGCTGTGCGTGCGGATCGGCGCCATGCGCTCCCACTCGCAGGCCCTCACCCTCAAGCTCACCCAGGACGTGCCGCTGGACGAGGTCGAGCAGATCATCGCCGCGGACAACGAGTGGGTGCAGGTGGTGCCGAACACCAAGGAGGCCACGGTCACCGACCTGACCCCGATCGCCGCGACCGGCACCCTGCAGATCCCCGTCGGCCGGCTGCGCAAGCTCAACATGGGTCCCGAGTACCTCTCGGCCTTCACCGTCGGCGACCAGCTGCTGTGGGGTGCGGCCGAGCCCGTGCGTCGCATGCTGATGATCGCCACCGGCAACCTCTGAGTCGCGGCGCCGGCGCGGCGGCGCGCACCCGGCCCCGCTCCGGCCCCCGTTTTCGTTCGGGAAACGGCGGGTGCTCGGGCGTTGTCGTTCGGGAAACGGCGCCCGCGCCGCCTCGGGGCGCCGTTTCCCGAACGAAAACGCTCCTGGGGGAGCCGTTTCCCGAACGAAAGTGAGGGGTCAGAGGCTGGTGCCGATGATCATCGGCTCGGGGTGCAGCTCGACGCCGAAGCGTTCGCGCACGCCGTCGCGCACGGTGCGCGCGACCGTCAGGACGTCCTCGGTGGTCGCGTCGCCGCGGTTGGTCATGGCGAGGGTGTGCTTCGTGGACACCGACGCGCGGCCCCCGGCCAGGCCGGTGCCGTCGGCTCCGCGGCCGTCCGGCCCGCCCTCGCGGGGGGCGACCTCGGGCAGCCCGAAGCCCTTCGCGAAGCCCGCGCGATCGATCAGCCAGGCCGCCGAGAGCTTCACGAGCGGCGTCCCGTCCTCGGCCTGGCCGGCGGCGAACGCCGGGGCGCCGTCGGGCAGGGAGGCCCGCACGGACGCGGGCACGATCGGGTTTGTGAAGTAGCTGCCCGTGGACCACGTGTCCGGGTCCGCCGGATCGGACACCATCCCCTTGGCGGCGCGCAGGGCCAGCACCTCGCGGCGGACCACCGCGAGCGGGGCATGGGCGCCCTCCTCGACGTCGAGCGCGGCCGCCAGCTGCCCGTAGCGGACCGGCACCGTCGGCTCGGCGTCGGAGGAGGCGCGACGCAGCCGCAGGTCGATCGAGAGCACGATCCACCGGGGACTCGGCGCGCCGGTCTCCAGCATGGAGCGCTTGATCACGGAGTCGCGGTAGCCGAAGCGCAGGTCCGCGGGCGTCAGCTCGACGACGTCGCCCGCCTCCCGGTCCCACGCGCGCAGGGCGACGAGCACCTGCGAGACGTCCGCGCCGTACGCGCCGACGTTCTGCACGGGCGTCGCGCCGGCCGAGCCCGGGATGCCCGAGAGCGCCTCGATCCCGCCGAGCCCGTGCGCCACGGTCCATGCGACGGCGTCGTCCCACGGGTGGCCCGCCGCGATCCGCACGACGACGGCCTCCCCCTCGTGGTCCGCGGACCGGGCCCCGTCGCCGGCGGGCGGCGTCTCGCCCTCGCCGGGCAGCGGCCCGTCCAGCACGTGGATGCCCTCGAAGGCCAGCCGCACGACGGTGCCGGGGAAGCCGGCGTCCGCCATGAGGGTGTTGGAACCGCCGCCGAGGACGAACAGGGGCTCGCCCGCCGCGTCGGCGGCGCGCACGGCCTCGATCGCCTCGGCCTCGGTGCGCGCGGTGACCCACGCGCGCGCAGGCCCGCCGACGCGGGTGGTGGTGTGGTCCGCCAGCCGCTCGCTCACGCGCTCTCCCCCGCGGGGTCGGCCAGACGGACCACGGCCTGCGCCTTGGTCAGCACGCGCGGCTTCGCCGCGTCCGGGTTGGTGACGTTCAGGTCGATCCGCACGGTCCCGGCGGCCTCGTCCACGGCGCCGACCGTGCCGACGACCTCGAGCGTGGCGCCGGGGACGGGCGCGCCGTCGTCGTCCGTGCGCCCCGTGGTGTCCGCGACGGGCACCATGCCAGTGAAGCGGGTCTGGTAGTCGACGACGGCGCCCGGGTCGCCCGCCCAGTCCGAGACGAGCTGCACGGCCGCGCCCATGGTGAGCATCCCGTGGGCGATGACGCCGGGCAGGCCGACGTGCTCGGCGAACGACGGGGACCAGTGGATCGGGTTGCGGTCGCCGGAGGCACCCGCGTAGGCGACGAGGTCGGCGCGGGTGAACGTGACGGTGCGCGTGCCGACCACCTCGCCCCGGGCGAGGTCGGACAGGCGGGGGGCGGTGCTCATCAGGACTCCTCTCCCCGGACCAGCAGGGTGGACGTGACGGTGGAGACGGCCGCGCCGTCCAGATCTGCGATCTCGGTGACGGTGGTGACCATGCGGTTGCCGCCGAGGGACTTCACGGCCTCGACCCGCACGGTCGCCACGACCTCGTCCCCGGCCACCAGCGGGCGGTGGTGGACGAAGCGCTCGTCCGCGTGGACCACACGCGAGAAGTCGATCCCCAGCTCAGGATCGGCGACGACGGCGGCCTCGGCGCGCTGCGCGATGACGACGGCGAAGGTCGGCGGGGCGACCAGGTCGGCGTACCCCAGGGCCCGGGCGGCCGCGACGTCGTGGTGCGCGGGATGCTGGGCCTGCACGGCCTCGGCGAAGGCGCGGACCGCCTCCCGGCCGACCTGGAAGGGGGGCGCGGGCGGATAGCTCCGCCCGGCGACGTCGGGGTTCACGCTCAACTCGGGCCTCCTGCGGGACGGTTCTCGACTGCCGTCCAGCCTAACGGCCGGGGCGCCGCTCCCCCTGCCGGCGGGCGGCCTGGCGGAAGCGCACGAGCTGGGCGGACAGGTGCACGGCGACGCCCGCGCCGAGCACGCCCAGGGCGGTCCCGGAGACGGCGAGGCGTCCGGTGGTGCCGCCGACGACCGCCAGCACGATGCCCACGAGGAACAGCGCGGAGCCGGTCAGCACGAGGGTCCGGTACAGCCGGGAGCCGTGCTCCCACGGGGAGACGAAGCCGCGGGGCGCGGCGGTGCCGCGGGTGGGCTGGTGGGCGGGGCGACGCGTGGACATGCCCGCCAGGCTACCGGGGCGACGGACGGGGCCCGGAACGCGAAAGGACCCGGCCCCTCCGAGGAGGTGACCGGGTCCGTCCGATTCCGTAGCGGCGGGGGGACTCGATCCCCCGACCTCACGATTATGAGTCGTGCGCTCTAACCAGCTGAGCTACGCCGCCACGACACGAGAACGCCCGCACTCACGGTTTTCACGCCGCGAGGGCGGGCTCTCATGTCAGAGCCCCGACCGGGAATCGATCCCGGGACCTCCATCTTACCAAGATGGCGCTCTACCACTGAGCTATCGGGGCAACGAGGTGAGACTCTACCAGGGCCCCGGGGCCGATGCAAAATCGGCCCCGGGCACGGCCTCCGGCGGGGTCCGCACCCCGGCCGGATCAGCGGCGGGCGCCCCGATCCGAGCGCTCCTGGGCGCCCCAGCGGGGCTTGCGGCCGCCGGGGCGTCCCCCGCGGTCGCCACGGAAGCCGCGGTCGTCCCGGTCCTTGCGGAAGCCGCCACGATCCTCGCGGGAGCCGCGGTCGTCCCGGTCCTTGCGGTACCCGCCGCGCTGGCCGCCGTCGCGGTCCCCGCGGAAGCCGCCGCGCTCGCCGCGGTCCTTGCGGAAGCCGCCGCGGCGCTCACCGCGGTCCTCGCCGTCGCGCTCGGCGCGGGTCGGGCGACCGGTGTCCTTGCGCAGGCCGAGGCGACGGCCGTTGATCTCCGCGTTGGCCGCGGCCTCGAGCTGGGCCGAGGTCAGGTCCGCCGGCAGCTCGACGAGCGAGTGGTTGCCGCGCAGGTCGATCGCGCCGATGGCCGAGGCGGGCAGGCCCACCTCGTTCGCCAGCGCGCCCACGATGTTGCCCGGCCGCACGCGGTCCTGGTGGCCGACGGCGATCCAGTACGTCGCGTTGCCGGCCGCGGGCTCCCGGGCCGGGCCACGCGAGCCGCGGCCGTCACTCGTGCCGCGCTCACGGCCGCCGTCGCGCCCACCCTCGCGGCCGCCGTCGCGGTCCTTGCGGCCGCGGGCGCCGCCGGACGGGATCTCCTGCTCGCGGGCCAGCAGCGGGCGGCCGCCCTGGGCCATCATGCCCAGTGCGGCGGCCACGCGCGCCGGCTCGGCCTCGTGCTCGTCGACGTACGCGGCGACGATCTCGCCGAACACCGCCAGCTCCTCCTCCGAGGCGCGCTCGAGGGTGCGGGTGATGCCGTCGGCGAAGCGGCGCTTGCGGGCCGCGTTGACGTCGGCGACGGAGGGCACGGCCATCTCCTCGACCTGCTGGCGGGTGGTCCGCTCGATCTGCTTGAGCAGGAAGCGCTCACGCGGGGTCATGAAGAGTACGGCGTCGCCCTGTCGGCCGGCGCGGCCGGTGCGGCCGATGCGGTGCACGTAGGACTCGGCGTCCTGCGGGATGTCGTAGTTGACCACGTGCGAGATGCGCTCGACGTCCAGGCCGCGGGCGGCGACGTCGGTGGCCACGAGGATGTCCACGCGGCCGGCCTTCAGGTCCTCGACGGTCTTCTCGCGCTGCTTCTGGGCGATGTCGCCGGAGATGGCCACGGCCTTGAACCCGGCGCGCGTGAGCTTCTGGGCGAGCTCCTCGGTGCCGGCACGGGTGCGCACGAAGGCGATGACGCCGTCGTGCTCCTCGGTCTCGAGGATCCGGCTCAGGGCCTCGAACTTCCACTGGTGACCCACCTGCAGGTAGCGCTGGCGGATCGTGGCGGACGTCGTCGACTGACGGGCGACGGCCATCTCCTCCGGGGCGTTCAGGTACTGGGCGGAGATGCGGCGGATGGCCGGGGGCATGGTGGCGGAGAACAGCGCGGTCTGCTTCGTGTCCGGCGTGGAGGCGAGGATGCGGTCCACCTCCTCCGCGAAGCCCATGCGCAGCATCTCGTCCGCCTCGTCCAGCACGAGGGTCTGCAGATCGGAGAGGTCCAGCGAGCCGCGCTCGAGATGGTCGATCACGCGTCCCGGCGTGCCGACGACGACCTGCGCACCCCGACGCAGTCCGGCCAGCTGCGGGCCGTACGGGGAGCCGCCGTAGATGGCGAGCACGGAGACGTCGTCGAGGTGCTTGGCGTAGCTGTCGAAGGCGTCGGCCACCTGGAGGGCGAGCTCGCGGGTCGGGGCGAGCGCGAGCACCTGCGGGGTGTCCGCGCGCCCGGTCACGTCCGTGGTCTCGGCGAGGCGGGACAGGGCCGGCAGCGCGAACGCACCGGTCTTGCCGGTGCCGGTCTGGGCCAGGCCCACGACGTCGCGGCCGTCCAGCAGCAGCGGGATGGTCGCCTCCTGGATCGGCGAGGGGCGGGTGTAGCCCAGGTCTTCGACGGCGGCCAGCACGCGGGCGTCCAGGCCGAGGTCCAGGAAGGTGGGGCCGGCGGGCTCGGCCGGGGCCTCGGGCTCGGCGGCGTCGACCTGCGAGACGGTCCCGGTGGCCTCCTGCTCGGCTTCGACGAGCTCGGGGGCGGCCTCGGCGGTGGTCTGGGGATCGAGGATGTCGGACATGGGTCCTCCTGTGGGGATGCGCGGGCGCACGCCGGAGGACGTCGGTCGCGGGTCGACGTCGTGGGGCGCAGGGGCCAGCTGGGTCAGATGATTCCGTCCACCCGGCAGCCCCCGAGGGCCACGACGTTCGTGGCCCGCACACACATCTGCACAGACATCTGCAGTCCGGCGTGGCACACGCGTCCACGCTCACTCATCACAGGGGAAAGACCGGATCCGGTCTGATCAGTCTACGCCACCGGGCTGCGGGGTGGGCTGTGCCCTCGGACACCCCGGTCGCTCACCGGCCGGGACGATAGGCTCGGCACGTGCCCCAGAACAGCGAAGACCGCCCCCTCGCCCGCGGGCTCGGCCGGGCCGCCGGCCGCGCCGCCCAGTCCTTCCGGGAGAGTCAGCGGGCCGACGACGCACGGCTGCGCGCCGAGCGCGCCCGCCTCACCGCCGAGGACGAGGAGCGCCTGGAACGGCGCCGCGCGGACCGCGAGCGCGACCTGGCCGCGCGGGACGCGGCCGAGTCCGACGCCGGCCTCGTCCACCCGCTCCTGAAGGTCGCGCGCCTCTACTGGCTCGCGGTCACCGTGGTGCTGGTCGGCATCGCGGGCGCGTTCATCTGGAACGGGGCCCGCGCACAGGACAGCGGCGAGCCCGTCATCGATCCGCTCACCGGCATGGAGTCGGTGGGCGTGCTGGGCGGCGCGACGGGGCAGTTCACGATGGGCACCGCCGTCGCCCTCCTGGCCGCGGCGTCCCTGTGGGGCTGGATCGGTCTGCTGCGCCGCCGTCGTTCGGCGATCGGGACCCTGACGTTCATCGCCGTCCTGCTGGCCGCCCCCGCGTTCCTGCGGGCCAACGGCCTGCTGATCATCCTCGCCGGCGTGATGCTCCTGGGCGCCGCGCTCGTCTGGCTGCCGCCCGTGCGCTCGCGCGTGCGGCGCTGAGCCCGCGCGTCCGGCCCCCGTCGCCGGGCGGCGGCGCCGCTCAGTCCTCTACGGGACGGGCGGAGGCGACGACGGGCCGGGCCGTGGCGACGTCGTACTCCATGACCTGACGGCCGCCGATCCACACGCGCAGGGCCCGCTGCATGACATCGAGTGGATCGCCGGACCAGAGCACCAGGTCGGCGTCCTTGCCCACCTCGAGGGAGCCGATGCGGTCGTCCAGCCCGAGCACGCGCGCGGGATGCAGGGTGATGGCGCGCAGGGCGGTCTCCCGGTCCAGGCCCTCCTTCACCGACAGCGCGGCCTTGTAGACGAGGAAGTCAATGGGCACCACCGGGTGGTCGGTGATGATGCTGATCTCGACGCCGGCCCGCGCCAGACGCCCCGGATTGCGCATCGAGCGGCCCCGCAGCTCCGGCTTGGACTTGGTGGTGAACAGCGGGCCGATCAGCACCGGCACGCCGCGGGCCGCGAGCTGGTCGGCCAGCGGGTGCGCCTCGGTGCCGTGGTCCAGGACGAGGTCGTAGCCGAACTCGTCGGCCAGGCGCAGGGCGGTGGCGACGTCGTCGGTGCGGTGGCAGTGCTGGCGCCAGGGGATCGTGCGCTCCAGGACGAGGGCGAGGGCGTCGAGGTGGGGGTCGCGGGTGAAGGGCTTGTCCTCGCGTTCGGCCTCCGCACGGCGGGCCATGTAGCCCTGCGCCCGCAGGAACGCCTCGCGGATCACGAGGGCGGTGCCCAGCCGCGTGGACGGCGTGCGGCCCTTCTCCTTGTAGACGTTCTTGGGGTTCTCGCCGAGGGCGGACTTCACGCCCGAGGGGCTGCGCAGCACCATCTCGTCCACGGTGCGTCCGTGGGTGTGCAGCGCCACCGCCTGGCCGCCGATCGGGTTGCCCGAGCCGGGGTTGACGTTCACGGTGGTCACCCCGCCGGCCAGGGCGTCCTTCCAGCCCGGCTCGTTCGGGTCGACGGCGTCGATCGCCCGCACCCCGGCCATCACTGGGTCCGTCATCTCGTTGACGTCCGCGGTCGCCCCGACCTCGCCCTCGGCGTGCATGCCGAGGTGGACGTGGGCGTCCACGAAGCCGGGCAGCAGCTAGCGGCCCTCGCAGTCCACGACGTCGGCGCCGTCGGGTGCCTGGACGTCGGGGCCGAGCGCGGTGATCCGGCCGTCCTCGACGAGCAGGGCGCCGTCGAACGGCTCGGCGGCGACGGGGACGACATGGGCGTTGACGAAGGCGGTGAGGGTCATGCCCGTCACACTACGCCGCCCCGTGCTCCCCACCCGTGCGCTTTGGGGGCGGTTTCGGGCGGTATCCGCGTCGGATACCACCCGAAACCGCCCCCAAACCTCTGACACGGACGTCGGCGGGTCAGAGGCTGCCCAGAGCCCGCTCCAGGTCCGCCACGAGGTCCTCGGCGTCCTCGATGCCCACCGACAGGCGCAGCAGGTCGTCCGGCACGGCCAGCTCGGTGCCGGCCACGGAGGCGTGGGTCATCTCCGCCGGGTAGTTCATCAGCGACTCGATGCCGCCCAGGGACTCGGCGAGCTGGAACAGGCGGGTCGACTCGGCCACGCGGCGGGCCGCCGCGGCGCCGCCGGACAGGCGCAGCGAGACCATGCCGCCGAAACCGCGCATCTGCCGCTGCGCGAGCTCGTGGCCGGGGTGGTCCGGCAGCCCCGGGTACAGCACCTGGGAGACCTCGGCGCGGCCGGTGAGCCACTCGGCGACGGCCTGGGCGTTGGCCTGGTGGCGGTCCATGCGCACGCCGAGCGTCTTGAGGCCGCGCGTGGTCAGGTACGCGTCCAGGGGCCCGTTCACGGCGCCCGCCGCGAACTGCTGGAACTTCACCTGCTCGGCGAGTGCGGCGTCCGGGATCACGAGCGCCCCGCCGATCACGTCCGAGTGGCCGCCGATGTACTTCGTGGTGGAGTGCACCACCACGTCCGCGCCCAGGGCGATCGGGGACTGCAGGTACGGCGTCGCGAAGGTGTTGTCCACCACGAGCAGGGCGCCGTGCGCGTGGGCCGCCTCGGCGACCGCGGCGACGTCGGAGATCTTCATCATCGGGTTGGACGGGGTCTCCAGCCACACCATGACCGGCCCCGCGGCGGCGGCGCGCTCGACGGCGGCGGCGACCTGCTCGGCGTCCCCCATGTCCACGACGACGTGCTCCACACCCCACGGGGCGAGCACGCGGGAGATGAGGCGGTAGGAGCCGCCGTACACGTCGTTGCCGAGCACGATCGTCATGCCCGGCCGGCCCGCGCCCATGATCAGCGCGGTCTCCGCGGCCAGGCCGGAGGCGAACGTGAGGCCGGTGGCCCGGGGGGCGCCGGACTCGTCGACGCCGGCCTCGAGCGCGGCCAGCTGCTCCTGCAGCGCGTCCCGGGTGGGGTTGGTGCCGCGGCCGTAGTCGTAGCCGCGCCGCAGCTCGCCGACAGCCGTGGGCGCGTACGTGCTCGAGAGGTGGATCGGCGGGACGACGGCGCCGAACACCTCATCCAGGTGCTGGCCCGCGTGCACGGCGCGCGTGCCGAAGCCTCCCCCCCGGGGGTGGGCGGCGTCTTCGGCGCCGGTGTCGGGGCTGGTGGCGTGCGGGTCCTCGTGGACGTTCTGCTCGGTCATCTCGGGAGCCTCCTCGGAGAGATCGGGTCGGGTGGGGCGGGCGCGGCCGGTGCGGCCGGCCTCAGGCGGTGACGTGGGCGAGGACGTCGTGCAGGGTGACGACGCCCTGGACGCGGCCGGCCTCGAGCACCAGCAGCACGGGGTCCTGGGCGAGGCGCCGGGCCACGGCGCGCAGCGGGGTGCGCGCCCCCAGGCAGGGCAGCACGGGGCCCATGACGTCGGCCACGGGGGTCTGCGCGGTGGCCCGCCCCTCAGCGAGGGCGTCCGCGAGCGCGGCGGTGGAGACGGTGCCGCGGACCTCGCCGATCCGCAGGTCGTGCCGGGGCTCGAGGATCACGGGCAGCGCGTCCACGCCGTACCGGTTCATGGTCGCGACGGCGTCCGCCACCGAGGTGGTCGGGGCCGCGGTGACGAGGGTGGGCACGGATCCCGGGAACAGGTCGGCCTTCTCGGTCAGCAGCTCCCCCGCCGTCGCGGACCAGCGGTCGGTCTCGGCGGGGGCGCCCGCGCGGGTCGCCGGCTCGGCGTCGGCGTGCTCGAGCACCTCGACGGGCGTGCCGGCCCCGCCGGCGGCCCCCGTGGCGCCGTCGTCGTCCGTCTGCGGGACCGCCGAGCGGGTGCGCCCGCGCGCCCACGCCGGCAGCACGGTCTCGCGGACGTCGTAGTCGAAGCCGCGCTCGTCCATCCACGGGTCGTTGAAGATCTTGGCGAGGTAGCCGCGGCCCGAGTCGGGCAGCACGATCACCATGACGTCCTCCGGGCCGAGCTCGCGCGCGGCGCGCAGGCCGGCGACGACGGCCAGACCGGAGGAGCCGCCCACGAGCAGGCCCTCCTCGGCGGCGAGGCGGCGGGTCATGGCCAGGGCCTCGGCGTCCTCGACGGCGATGACCTCGTCCGGGACCGCGGGGTCGTAGTTGTCCACCCACATGTCCTCGCCGACACCCTCGACGAAGTAGGGCCGGCCGGCGCCGCCGGAGTACACCGAGCCGCTGGGGTCCGCACCGATCACGCGGACGGGCCCGGACGGGCGGTCCGCCGAGACCTCCTTGAGATAGCGGCCGGTGCCCGTGATGGTGCCGCCCGTGCCGGCGCCCATCACGACGTGGGTGACGCGGCCGGCCGTGTCCTCCCAGATCTCGGGGCCGGTAGTCTCGTAGTGGGAGGCCGGGGCGGCGGGGTTGAAGAACTGGTTGGGCTGATAGGCCCCGGGGATCTCCCGCACAAGGCGGTCGGCGACCCCGTAGTAGGACTCCTCGGACGTCGGGTCCACGGCGGTGGGCGTGACGACGAGCTCGGCGCCGTACGCGCTGAGCACGTCCCGCTTCTCCTGACCCACCTTGTCCGGGGTGACGAACACGGTGCGGTAGCCCTTGAGCTGCGAGACCAGGGCCAGCCCCACGCCCGTGTTGCCCGAGGTGGGCTCCACGACGGTGCCGCCCGGGCCGAGCAGGCCCTCGCGCTCGGCCTCCTCGATCATCTTCAGCGCGATGCGGTCCTTCACGGAGCCGCCGGGGTTCAGGTACTCGACCTTCACCAGGACGGTGGCCTCGATGCCCTCCGTCACGGAGTGCAGCTTCACGAGCGGGGTGTGCCCGATCAGCTCGAGGACGTTCTCGGCGTACTGCATGGGCTGCGCAGGGGTGGGCGCGGGGGTCTGTTCAGTCACGCACCCCACGCTACGCCAGGGGCCGGACGCCGAAGGAGGGCTCCGGACACGCGGGGCAACGCCCGGCGTGCGCGCCGTCACGGCCGACGTCGTCATGTCCGGGCCCGGGTGTACGGTGCGGGCATGACCGCCCCGGACGCCGAGCGCCGCGTACGCGTGCCCGTCCCCGTGGACGTCGCGCTCACCCTGCGCCCCCTGCAGCGCGGTGCGGCCGACCCCACGGTCCGCGCCACACCGCAGGGCGTCTGGCTCACTCTGCGCTCCCCCGCCCCGGACGCGGCGTCGGGCGGGCCGGGCCGGCCGACGTCGTTGCTGGTCTCCGGCGTCCGGGAGGCCGCAGGGGGTGGCACCGCCGTGACGGCCCGCGCGTGGGGCGCGGGCGCGAGCGCCGCCGTCGCCGGCGTGGAGCGCCTGCTCGGCCTGCACGACGACGGCTGGGGCGCCTTCGATGCCCTGCTGCGGGCGGACTCCGGCGCGCCCGCGCTGCCGCGGCACGTGCGCGAGGCGCGGCGGACGCGGGCCGGGCTGCGGCTGCCGGCGGCGGGCGCGCTGTCCCGGCAGCTGCTCACCGCCGTGCTCGAGCAGAAGGTCACCCATGACCAGGCGCGGCACGGCTGGCGCACCCTCGTGCGGCTGGCCGCCCGGATCGACGGAGACGGGCCCGCCCCCGGCCCGGTGCCGCCGGGGATGCTGCCGCCGCCGACCCCGGCCGCCGTCCTGCGGATCCCCTCGTGGGACTGGCATGCGCGGGCCTGGGTGCAGCCCTCCCAGTCACGGACCATGCTGGAGGTCGCCCGGCGGGCCGCGAGCATCGACCGGCTCGGCGACGCGGTCGCCCCCGGGGACACGGCCGGGGTGGCCGCGCTGGCCCGGCGCCTGGAATCGGTGCCCGGGATCGGGCCGTGGACCACGGCCGAGGCGCTGCAGCGCAGCCACGGGGCGGCGGACCTCGTCTCCGTGGGCGACTACCACCTGGCGCAGTACGTGGGGCAGGTCCTCACGGGACGCCGAACCGACGACGCCGGGATGCTCCGCCTGCTCGCGCCGTGGGCCGGGCACCGGCAGCGGGTGGTGCGGATGATCGGGCTCTCCGGAGAGCGCAAGCAGGCGTTCGGGCCCAAGCTCGCCCCGGCCGACCACCGCACCCACTGACGCGACGCCGGGTCGGCCGGGGCCGTGCCGGCGCGTGCGCGCGACCCCTCCGCTCCTGCACAGGCCGCTGCTCCCGGCGTGTCCTCCCCAGCCCCGGCCGGGCCCGACCGGCCGCCCGCCCCGGGTTCCTAGCGTGGGCGATGCCGCCCCGACCGGTGCGGCGCCGCCGGGACCCTGATGAGTCCCCACCCGGGAGGAGACCGCCATGACCACCGCCTTCGAGCCCCGCCCGCACACCGCCGCCGCCCCGCGCGAGCCCGACCCGCACGGCCCCGGCACGCCCGGCTCCCTGCGTCCGGGCGAGCGCGGCTCCGTGCTCATCGTGACCCGCCACCCCGACCCGGACGAGGCCATGCGGCACGCGATGGCCTGGATCACCGCCTTCGAGGAGGACTGCGGCCTCGTGCTGGACACGGACGAGACCGCGCTCTACGCCGTCGGCCGAGCGGGCGACCTGGGTGAGGCCCTGCGTCGCGGCCCCCTGGTCCACGAGGACGGCAGCCCCGCCGACACCTCCGCGTTCGTGGACGCGGTGCTCACGGACGGCACGTGGCGCCTGCGCGACGCCGACCCGCGGGCGTGGTCGACCACGTACCGTGCCGCCATCCTGGGCGCCGCCCCCGAGGCGGTCTGCACCATCTGGGACGTGTTCCCGCTGCCCGCCGCCTGAGGGTGACGGCCGCCGTCAGCCCACGCTCTGGGCCTGGGCCTGGGCCTCGGCCTGGACGACCTTCGCGCCCTCTTCGCGCAGCTCGACCTTGCGGACCTTGCCGGAGACGGTCATGGGGAAGGCGTCGAGCACGCGGACGTAGGCCGGGATCTTGAAGTGCGCGATCCGGCCCGTGGCGAACTCGCGGACGGCGTCCACGGTGAGCGGCTCGACGCCGTCCTTCATGATCACGCAGGCCATGAGCTGCTCGCCGTACTTCTCGTCCGGCACGCCCACCACCTGGACGTCCTGGATGTCCGGGTGGGTGTAGAGGAACTCCTCCACCTCGCGCGGGGAGATGTTCTCGCCGCCGCGGATCACGAGGTCCTTGATGCGGCCCTCGATGCGCACGGAGCCGTCCTCGTCCATGGAGGCGAGGTCGCCGGAGTGCATCCAGCCGTCGGCGTCCAGCACCTCGGCGGTCTTCTCGGGGGCGTCCCAGTAGCCGAGCATCACGGAGTAGCCGCGGGTGCACAGCTCGCCCGTGGCCCCGCGCGGGACGACCTCACCGGTGGCGGGGTCCACGATCTTCGTCTCCACGTGGGGCATGGTGCGGCCGACGGTCTGGGTGCGCACCTCCAGGGAGTCGTCGCGGCGGGTCATGGTGGACACGGGCGCGGTCTCCGTCATGCCGTAGCAGATGGCGACCTCGGACATGTGGAACCGGTCGATGACCTTCTTCATCACCTCGACGGGGCACGTGGAGCCGGCCATCACGCCGGTGCGCAGCGTCGTCAGGTCCAGCTCGTCCGCCTCGGGCCGGGCGAGCATGGCGATGAACATCGCCGGCACGCCGTACAGGCTCGTCGCGCCGGTGGCGGCCACGGCCCGCAGCGCCGAGACCGGCTCGAAGCTGCGCGCCGGGATGACGGCGAGCGAGCCATGGGAGACGGTGGCGATCACGCCGATCACCATGCCGAAGCAGTGGAAGAACGGCACCGGGATCACCACGGTGTCCTCCTCCGTGTAGCCCAGCAGCTCGCCGATGTGGAAGCCGTTGTTCAGCACGTTGCGATGCGTCAGCGTGACGCCCTTGGGGAAGCCGGTGGTGCCCGAGGTGTACTGCAGGTTCACGGGGTCCGCCGGCCGGGTGGCGGCCTCGCGCGCGGCCAGGTCCTCGTCCGAGACCCGCGCGGCCCCGGCCAGGAAGGCGGCCCACGTGCCCTCGGCCACGGGATCGGCGGCGTGCCGGCCGGCCACGTCACCGTCCTGCACGTGGGCGTAGGCGTCCTCGCCGCTCCCGGCCGGCAGCATGATCAGCTGCCGCAGGTGCGGCGCCGACTCACGGGTCACGGCCCGCGCGGTGGCGGGCGGGTCCATGCGTGCGTCCGCGCAGGCCACCACCAGCCCGCGCATGTCGCACTGCTCGACCACGTACGTCAGCTCGTGGGCGCGGTACGCCGGGTTGAGGTTCACGAGGATGACGCCGGCGCGTGCCGCGCCGTAGAGCAGCGAGACCCACTCGGCGACGTTGGGGCTCCACATCCCGATCCGGTCCCCCGCCTCGTAGCCCGCAGCCATGAGCGCCTTGGCCACCGTCACGGACTCCTCCCGCAGCTGCCCGTAGGTCCAGGTGCGTCCGGTGGCAGGGTCCCCGTCCGGTCCACACTCCAGGAGGGCAGCGCGGTCGGCGAACCGGCGGGCGGTGTCGTCGAGGTTCTGGGCCAGGGTCTGCTCGAGCAGCTCGACGTCGGTCGGTCCCTGGGTGAAGGACTCGGGGGCGGTGGACTCGGTCATCGGGCGCTCCTCGCGGACGGTCGGGCGACGCCGCACGGCGTCACGATGCACGGCCGTGCCGCCGCCGGACCGCGGAGGGCATCGGGTGTGACACGGACCACAGGCAGGCTACGTCGCCTGGCGGGAGGCCGCCACCTCCCGGGGCGGGGACGCGGGGTGTGCCACGGCCCCGGACGGCAGAAGACCCCGGGACCGTACGGTCCCGGGGTCTTCGTTCCGGTGGCAGATACTGGATTCGAACCAGTGAAGGCAGTGCCAGCTGATTTACAGTCAGCCCCCTTTGGCCGCTCGGGAAATCTGCCCTGCCACCCGGCGGCTGCCGGACGTCTCGAGGACGACCGCACCGGTCGGGCGAGAGTCCACTGTACAGCATCTCCGCGCCACGCCGCCAATCGGCCCGGGACCGCGTCCGTCGTCCCCGGTAGGCTGGCCCGCAGAGCGCTCCGCGCGGCCCCGCAGTGGCCGTCGACGACGGGCGCGCCCCGTCCGCAGACCCTGAAGGAGAGCACCCGTGGCCAGCGATTCCACGTTCGACGTCGTCAGCAAGGTGGACAGCCAGGAGGTGTCCAACGCCCTGAACCAGGCGCAGAAGGAGATCGCCCAGCGCTACGACTTCAAGGGCGTCGGCGCCGAGATCGACTTCTCCGGCGAGAAGATCCTCATGAAGGCCTCCTCCGAGGAGCGCGTCAAGGCCGTCAAGGACGTGTTCGAGTCCAAGCTCGTCAAGCGCGGCATCTCCCTCAAGTCCCTCGACGCCGGCGCCCCGTTCGCCTCCGGCAAGGAGTACCGCATCGAGGCGACCATGAAGGAGGGCATCGACCAGCCCACCGCGAAGAAGATCACCAAGCTGATCCGCGACGAGGGCCCCAAGTCCGTCAAGGCCCAGATCCAGGGGGACGAGCTGCGCGTGTCCTCCAAGTCCCGCGACGACCTGCAGTCGGTCATCGCGATGCTCAAGGACTTCGAGGACGCGGACCTGCAGTTCGTGAACTTCCGCTGATCCGCACGCCGTCTCCCCTCCGAGCCCACCAGGAGTCCCCATGCTGTACCTGATCGACCCTCGCGGGGCCGTGTGGTCCGCCGACACCACGATCGGCCGGGCGCGGGCCCGGGCCCGCGTGGACGGCCGCCCGGTCGACGACCTGAAGTTCACCAAGGCCGCCATGCTCCTGACCTTCGAGGACCATGTGGACCTCGCGCTGCGTCACGGCATCGCCGCCCCGCGCGGCCTCCTCCTCGACCACGGGTTCGTGGCCCAGGTGCTCGCCCCCGCGAACCTGAAGGCCCAGCGCGCCAACCAGGACGCGATCGCCGAGCAGCTCGCGGTGGTGGAGCGTCGCACGGAGGACGTCGGATCGCTGCGCTCCCACCGGCACGCGGCCGCCTACGAGGGCGCGGACCAGGATCTGGAGCGCCGCATCAAGAAGGCGGAGGAGGCGGCCCGCGAGACGCTCCAGGCGGCCCCGGACGAGGACCTCGTCCGCCACTGGACGCGCCTGGGCGGCGCGGTGCCGGCCACGCTCCAGGCCGACCGCGACCGCTGACCCGCCGGCCGCCGTCGTCGTGGTGGCTCCCGTGGACGGCGGCTCAGGCTGCCGCGAGCCAGACGTTTCGGCGGTTTCGCGGCCCGATCTGCAGCAGAATCATCTGGCTCACGGGCAGAAACGTCTGGCTCGGCGCTCCTCGGCGGTCGCGGGCTCGCAGCCTCCCGCCACGGAACCCCGCGCCCGCTCAGGGTGTGGGGTTCCGCGCGTCGTAGCGCAGGAAGCCGGGCTCCCACCGCATCAGCGCGGTCACGCCGAGCATGCACAGCACACCGCCGGCCAGCAGGGTCGGCCCCTCCCCCAGGCCCACGGAGGCGCCGCCGGTGAGCAGCTCGCCCAGGCGCGGCCCGCCCGCCGCCACGACGACGAACACGCCCTGCAGCCGGCCGCGCAGGTGGTCCGGGGTCGCGGACTGCAGGATCGAGCCGCGGAAGACGCCGGAGAGCGAGTCCGCGGCCCCGCCCACCGCCATGCACAGCGCGGCGAGGGCGAACGCGAGCGTGAGGCGGGGATCGCCGTCGGGCAGGGACTGCGCCCACCACACCACGCCGCCGAACGCGGCCACCGCCGCGCCCCACACGAGGATCGAGACGTACACGCCCCAGCCCTGCGCATGCAGGCGTGTGAACGGCGCGGAGAACAGCCCCGCGAGGAACGCGCCCGCCGCCATCGCGGCCAGCAGCACCCCGACGGCGGCCTCACCGCCGCCGAGCACCACGGCGCCGATGGCGGGCAGCAGGGCGCGCGGGAACGCCGTCGTCATGGCCACGATGTCCGCCAGGAAGGTCATCCGCAGGTTCGGTCGCGAGCCGAGGAAGCGCAGGCCCTCGACCACCGAGGCCAGGCCCCAGCGCGCCCCCGAGGCGGGCGCGGCCTCGCCCCGCTGCGGCGGCAGGGACGGCAGCCGCCACACGGCGTACAGGGCGGCGAGGAAGGTGACGACGTCGATCGAGTAGGTCCACGCGTAGCCGACCGCCGCCACGAGCACGCCGCCCAGCACGGGGCCGACCATCAGGGCCACGGAGAACGTCATCATGTTCAGCGCGTTCGCCGCCGGCACGAGCGGCAGGCCCACGAGCGCGGGGATGATCGCGCCGCGGGTGGGCTGGTTGATGCCGGACGCGCCGGAGTGCAGGGCCACGAGGGCGTACAGCACCGGCACCGACTCGAGCCCGGCCCAGGCCTGCGCGGCGATGCCGACCGTGGTCAGCCACATGACGGCCGACGAGGTCAGTGCGACGCGGCGGCGGTCGTGCCGGTCCGCGATCGCGCCGCCGTACAGGCCCGCGACCACGAGCGGCACGAGCGCGGCGAGGCCGAGCAGGCCCACCGCGAACGAGGAGCCGGTCAGGGCGAACACCTCGAGGGACACCGCCACGAGCGTGAGCTGCGTGCCCACGTACGCGAGCGTGTTGCCGAGCCACAGCCGCCGGTAGGCGGGTGAGACCCGCAGCGGGGTGATGTCGACGAGGAGGCGGGCCACCCCGGAAGCCTAGCGCCGGGGCGGCCAGGGCCCGCCCCGGATCAGACGGTCGGGACGGAGGCCCCGTCGCGGGAGATGCGGGTCATCTCCTCCCGGTCCACGACCTTCACCCGCTCCCGCGCCACCGGACCGGCCTCCGTGGCCCGCGCACCCAGGGACTTCTCATGGTCATCCAGAGCATGCCAACCGGCCCACGTCGTGTACGGCACCTCACGGGACTCGAGCAGCTCGATCACCGACTCCTCGGAGGGCTCCTGGGCCGTCCACAGCCCCGGCTCGTCCTCGATCAGATGCTTGATCGTCTCCAGGGAGTCACCCTTGGTGTGCCCGATCAACCCCACGGGGCCGCGCTTGATCCAGCCGGAGGCATACAGGCCGGGGACGGGGGCGCCGTCCGCGTCGAGCACGCGGCCCTGCGCGTTCGGGATCACACCGCGCACCTCATCGAACTCCACCCCCTCCACGGGCGAACCGAAATACCCCACCGCCCGGTACACCGCCTGCACCGGGTAGTCCACGGTCTCCCCCGTCGGACGGACCCCACCGGAACCGTCCAACTCCATCCGGCGCATCCGCAGGCCGTCCACCCGGCCGTCGCCGTCCTCGTCCAGGAACTCCTCCGGGGCCTGG
>NZ_JBQPDO010000019.1:0-25609 GCF_052220525.1 Micrococcus sp. TCR-5 | reverse complement strand
TCTAGCTCCAAGGCCGGTTTGGAGCTTGAAGTGTATTGGGGGCTGTGCTTTGAAACTGCATGACGACATTGATTCATTGTCACCCGAGGATTCTCTTGAGGGAACGCCCTACTTAATCCCAGAGGATGCGGCATCTCGTGCCGTCTTTTATGAGCGGCTAGATAACTCTAAGAGTGCTCGGAGGATTGCCGCACTAGCAATGCAACAAATTGCGCGCGATGCTCAGGAGATGCTGAGGCCATTTATACAGGCAAGCGTGACTGACCTCGTTACGGAGAGTAATGAGATGGAGCATATGGAATGGCCTCTGGCTGCTACTCGCGAAATCGTTGCGAAGCACCGAGAGCTGTTGGATGGGCCTATTCATACTCTGACTCGAAGTATTGAGTCAGATCCAAAGGTCTATGAGGTTCTGGGTCTTTACAAGGCCCATGAGATAGCCCATGAATGGCGCGAGAAGAGTGATCGTGCCCCGATGGTTCATGAGATTCGACAGCTGCAGAAAGTAATTGTTGGGGACGTTTATGGGGCGGGTTCCTTTAAGGAGCACTCCAACAGAATTTCCGGCACAGATCACAAGCCGGCGGAACCCTTCGACGTGGCCCGCGTCATGTTGGAGTTGTCGGATTGGTGGCAACAAGGCAGTGGAGATCCCATTCTTACTGCAACTGTTGTCCATGCCTGGATAGCCCACATTCACCCGTTCGACGACGGGAATGGTCGAACAGCCCGAGTGTTGGCAAATTTGGAGCTGGCTCGCCACGGATACCCGCCTCTAATTATTCGCCCATCCGCCGACCGGAAAGAGTATTACGAGGCGCTTGCGGCCAGTGATCAAGGGGATATATTGCCCCTGTATGATCTATTCACGCGCAACATTCGGAATCAGGCTCGTCTCATGAGGAAGCCGAACTATGTCCGAGATATTATTGAGGACAAATTCCTTTCCGACAATACAGCTCGTTACTCGATGTGGGATGCTGTAATATCAAAATTTCGGGACCGGCTGGCGGAAGAGTGTGGTCGTGTTAATTGGACATTCGAATTGAGCGGCATGTCCAATATTCAGAACTTCTCACTTCTGGGGGACAGGGATTCAAGCGGCAACTCTTGGTTCTGCACCGTGGGTCCAAGTGACGGCAGGGATGAGTGGCTGCTTTGGTTCGGTTACCAGTCTGACGAATATAGACGATGCCTCTCGGCGCCCTCCGTGCGGCCTTTCCCATCCATATTTGTTAGCCGCAGAGATACAAGCCCCAACGCGGAGAAACCGTTCCTTCCGAGCTTTCCCCGCCCATTGGAGTCGTCAATTCCGGATGAAATATCCGTTGGTGTGGAGGTTGCGGGTATGCCAATCGAGTTTCGGTGGGATTCTGAACTCGATAATTTCACTATCACTGCCGCGGCGGAGGATTTAATCAATTTCCTGGTCGAGCATTCAACAAGGTGGTGAATGCCCGGTATCGACGAGATCTAAGGCGTGTCTGACGATGAAGCCAAGGGTCAGCTGACACCCTGGACGGCATGTCCCGGTTCCAGATGCTCTCCCGCGCCCAGTGGGAGTTGATCGCCCCGATGCTCCCGACCCGGACCGGCCGCGCCGGCAGGCCGTTCGCCGACGCCCGCACCATGGTGGAGGCGATCATCTACCGGTACCGGTACCGGTGCTTCGATTCCCTGGAGGGATCTGCCCGAGGTCTACGGGCCCTGGCAGACCGTGTGGACCTGGCACCGCCGGATGGCGGCCGAGGGCACCTGGGACACGGTGCTGACAAAGCTAACCGCCGCCACTGACGCGCAGGGCTTGGTGGACTGGTCGGTGTCGGTGGACTCCACGATCGCCCGCGCCCACCAGCACGCGACGAACATCACCCGCCACACAGGGGGATGGATCGAACTACAAGAATCCGCGTGAGGAGCCGGCCGATCACGGCATCGGGCGCTCCCGTGGCGGGCTGAGCACGAAGATCCATCAGCTCGTCGATGGGACCGGGCTGCCGCTGGTCAGCCTGATCACCCCCGGCCAGGCAGGGGACTCCCCGATGCTGCTTCCTCTTCTGGAGCAGCTGCGCGTGACCCGGCCAGTAGGGCGGCCCCGGACCCGCCCCGAGGCCGTGCTGGGCGACAAGGCGTACTCCTCCCGGGCGATCCGCACCCACCTACGTGCCCGTGGGATCAAAGCGGTCATCCCCGAACCGGCCGACCAGCAGGGCCACCGCAGACGGCGCGGTGCCCGCGGCGGGCGCCCCGTCGGCCTCGACGCGGCCGCCTACAAGGGCCGCAACGTCATCGAGCGCCAGTACGCGCACCTGAAGCAGTGGCGGGGCCTGGCGACCCGGTATGACAAGTACGCGATCGTCTACCGGGCTGCCGTTCTCTTGAACGCGGTGACCGCGTGGTCGAAACTATTGTCAGACACGCCCTAGTCGGCCACGTTCGCCGCCTCCTCGTCACCCGCGGGCTCATCGGCTTCCATCTCCGCTGGGTCGTTGAAATTTTCCGGGGCGTCAGTACTTTCCGAATCCACCTCCCAGTCGCGCACCACGGGCTTGCACATGGCGTTTTCGATCATGGAGACGAGGCGTCGGCGCCGGTCGTTAAAGAACGCGTCGAAGTCTCCGGCGCGGAGGAGAGCCGGGTCGATCGCGTGGGTCGAGATCTGGGCGTCTACCTGCTGGGGCGTCAGGCCCTTGTCGTCGAGTCGCTCCGTGTATACCGCCGGAGAGTCGCCCCGAAGGCGGATGTTGGTCTTCTTGGCAAGGGGGGTCTTGTTGATGATGCTCTCCCGCCGCCAGGGTTCAATCCCGTTCTCGTCGCACCACTTCCGCGGGAAGACATGGTGGATGTCCACCTGGAGGTCGTCGTAGGACTGGAAGTCCAGCGTCTGGTCCAGCATCCAGTCCTTTGCTGGCGGTTGCTGCGCCATGATCAGGGCGTAGACGCCCTTGTACGCGGCCGAGAGGCGGGTCCGCAGCGATCCGAGACGAGACTCTGAGAAGCTCGCACGAATGATCGCCTCCGGGGTCTCTGCGGACTTGCCCAGCGACCATTCGGGGATCTGTTCCGCATCCTTGGCCAACTGGGTCGTGATCGTGGAGCCGTAGAGTTCGCCCAGTACGCCGCACCAGAACCACTGATTGAGCCGTGCCCGCACGGCATGCTCCTCGGCTCGATCCCCCAGGAGCGTGGTGATGATCAGTAGCGACACCACCTGAGAGCTGTAGGGGGCTCCGCGGCTGTCATGGATGTGCAGGTCGCGCAGGTGGCGAGCCACGGTGGGGAGGGCTTTGCGGAGACGTGGTGCCCAGACGCGATAGTCCTCCAGGCTCATGCCGAGGATGTCCTCTCGACGGGCGCTGGTCTGGGGGACCTGCTGTCCGGTCTTGCCGGCCGCAAGGGCCTCGCGTCGCTTCGCCAACGTGGCGAGCACGGAGACCGCCATGAGGAAGTCCGTGCTCTTCATGTCCGTGAGAACCGGGTAAGTGCGGAGCACCTCCTCCGTGAGAGCCCAGTCCTCCGCCAACCGGAAGTCCTCGCCGGTCTCCTCGTAATACGCGCGGTCACCGGCGAAGGTGGCAGTGAGCAGCTCGAAGACATCGAGGCGAAGGCCGCCGGTGTTGACCTTCTCGAACACGGTGGCCACGGCGTCTTTGGAGATGTCCTTGTCCAGCTCGATGGCAGGGATCTTGTAGGTCTGGACGGCCTGGGCCACGGAGGAGAGGAATCGCTGCGTGATCTCCATGCGCTCGGGCAAAGCCTGCTGGTACTTCATCATCCACGCGAAGCAGTCCGCGCTGTCGAACAGCACGGTCACGGGCATGAGACCCAGTTCCCATTGCTTCTCCTCGGTCGTCACGTCCAAAACGACGTCGCGGCCGATGTTCTCCGTGACGATCCCGGTGTCTGGCAGGGAGACGACGGCGTCCTCCTGCTCCCGTACATCCCCCAAAGCCTTGACCACGTCGACGAAATAGCGGCGCCGGAGCTTGTGATGGCGGACGTCCTCGGTGTCGACAATCCCGTCTCCCGTGAGCGCCTGGACCATGGACGTGGTGCGCTGCTGACCATCGAGGAGGAGCAGCTCGGGATCCTTGAGCCCCTCCGCGGGCACGCCCGTGATAGGCCGGGGCTTGAAGCGCACGTTCTGCCCCCCGGTCCTGAGAGTCATGATTACCCCCATCGGATGGCCGCGGAGGATGGTCACGAGGAGGGAGCGAATGCGCTCATCGTCCCAGCGGTACGGACGCTGGAAGTCGGGCAGTTGGAGCTCCCCACTGCGGGCCTTCTGCAGCAGCTCGACAATGGTGTACTGAGGCGTCTGGAAGGTCGACACGGCGGCCGCATCCTCTCGGGGAAGGTGGTCGGGGCTGTCTGTGATGCTAGTCGCAGGGTCCTCCGACCCCGGCCTTGGGCCATGCTCTTCTCCCGCCGGCGAGGGAAGCCTCCGCATCGGAAAGCCCCACGTCACGTCCATCCCGGGACGGCAGGGGTGCGGTCACAGACTCCCGTGCAGTGGCCCCGGGGGTTCGCACCCCACTCCCGCCCCGCCTCTCAGCCGTCGCCCCCGTGCCCCGGCGCGGGGGAGACTTCTCCGCGACATTCCCTGGACCTGACGAGAGGACACCCCATGACCACCGAGACCCCCACCCTCGCCGCCCCCGAGATTCCCGCCACCATGAAGGCCGTCGTCATGCGCGCGCCGGGCGACGTCGTCGTCGAAGAGGTGGACACTCCGCGCGTCGCCCAGCCCACGGACGTGGTCCTGAAGCTGGCCGCCGCGTGCGTGTGCGGCTCGGACCTGTGGCCCTACCGCGGCCACAACGACGTCGACCACCGGCGCATGGGCCACGAGTACGTCGGCACGATCGTGGAGAAGGGCGAGGACGTCGCCACCCTCGAGGTCGGCGACTTCGTGATCGGCTCCTTCATGCTCTCGGACAACACGTGCGAGATCTGCCAGGCCGGCTACCAGTCCCGCTGCGTCAACGCCGGCGAGTACACGGGCAGCCAGGCGCAGTACATGCGCGTCGAGCTCGCCGACGGCTCCCTCGTGAAGGTGCCCGGGGGTGAACCCTCGGACCCGGACCGCCTGACCGACTACCTCGCCGCCTCGGACGTGCTCGGCACCGGCTGGTACGCCGCCGTCGCCGCGCAGGCCGGCCCCGGCAAGACCATCGCCGTGGTCGGCGACGGCGCCGTCGGCCTGTGCGCCGTCCTGGCCGCCAAGACCCTCGGCGCGGAGAAGGTCATCGTGTTCTCCCGCCACGAGGATCGGGCCGCGCTCGCCCGTGAGTTCGGCGCCGACGTCGTGATCGCCGAGCGCGGCGAGGAGGGCGCCGCCCAGGTGCGCGAGCTCACCGGCGGCTACGGCGCGCACGGGGTGTGCGAGGCCGTCGGCACGCAGGGCTCCATGGACCAGGCCCTGGCCTCGGTGCGCCCCGGCGGGTACGTCGGGTTCGTGGGCGTCTCCCACGACCAGACCCTCGACGGCTCCGACCTCTTCGGCCGCGAGATCCACCTCGAGGGCGGCCCCGCCCCCGTCCGCCGTTTCCTGCCCGAGCTGATCGAGCGCATCCAGTCCGGCGAGATCCAGCCCGGCCGCGTGTTCACCGCGCGCAGGCCGATCGACGACGCCGCCGAGGCCTACCAGGCCATGGACGAGCGCCGCGAGATCAAGGTGCTGCTGGAGGTCTGAGGGGCCGGGCCCGGCGCGTCCGACGGCGCCGGGCCGGGCTCATCTGGCCGCCTTCAGCTCCCGCTTGAGGATCTTCCCGGTCGCCGTCTTCGGCAGGCCGTCCATCGCCACCACGCTGCGCGGGTACTTGTACGGCGCCACTTGGGACTTCACGTGCGCGACGAGCTCCTCTTCGGTCGCGGTCGCGCCGGGCGCCAGCGTCACGTAGGCGGCCACCTCCTCGCCGAGCTCCGGGTGCGGCACGCCCACCACGGCGGCCTCCGCCAGCGCCGGGTGCTCGTAGAGGACCTCCTCGATCTCCTGCGGGTACACGTTCATGCCGCCGCGGAGGCGCACCTCGTCCAGGTTTTCGACGTCGCCGGGGTCCAGGTTGAGCGGCCCTCGAAGAAAGCGCCACCCCATGACACTGACACCATGACTTACAGTTGTCACTGTGAACTGGTCCTCTGATGATCTGACGGCCACCCTCGACGCCCTCCGCGCGCGTCGTGGCGACACCACCTCGGTCGAGGTCAAGCGGGCCACGGGCGGCGTCCCTTCCATGCCGGAGACGCTTTGCGCCTTCGCCAACATGCCCGACGGTGGAACCGTCGTCTGCGGCGTCGACGAGGCGCACGGCGAGTTCCGCGTGGTGGGCGTGCCCGACGTCGCCGTGCTGGAGGCGGGGCTCGTGGCCCAGGCGCGCGAGGCCGTCACGCCCAGTCCGACCCTCCTGCCCCAGGTCTTCCGCCTGGAGGGCAAGGACGTGCTCGTCGCCCACGTGGTGCCCCTGCGCCTCACGGACCGGCCCGCAACGGTGCGAGGGCAGGCCTATCTCCGCCAGTCCGACGGCGACTACGTGATGCACGCGCACGAGCTGCGCATGGTGGAGGTCGCCAAGCTCCACGCCGACGAGCGCGTGGACTACGACGTCAAGCCCGTCACCGGGATGAGCGAGGAGGACCTGGTCCCCGAGCTCGTGACCGACTACGTGGCGGCCGTGCGCGAGCGGGACCGCCGCCTCCGTGACCGCACGCACCAGGAGATCCTCCGCCAGACCAACGTCCTCACCGCCGCCGGGGAGCCCACCCTGGCCGGCCTCTACGCCCTCGGCGACTACCCGCAGGGCCGCTATCCGGGGCTCACCGTCACCGCCGCCGTCCAGGTGCGCGGGGGAGAGGGGCAGGCGCGCAGCCGCAACCTCACGGACTTCACCGGCCCCGTCCCCGTGCTGCTCGACGAGGTGATGGCCTGGGTGCGCCAGAACCTCGGGACCGAGCACGTGTACCGCCCCGACGGTCAGCTCGAGCGCCGCCCCGAGCTCCCGCTCGCCGCCGTCCGTGAACTCCTCGGCAACGCCCTCGTGCACCGCGACCTCGGCCCCGACACCCTCGGCGCGGGCAAGGCCATCCAGGTGCGGCTCACGGACCGGGCCCTGTTCATTCAGAGCCCGGGCGGCCTCCGCGGAGTGTCACTCACCCAGCTCGAAAGTGACGAACATGCCCAGGCCGCCGTCAATCAGCGGCTGTACCAGATCGCCAAGAAGCTCACGACGCCGGACGGCGCCTCCGTCATCGAGGGCGAGGGCGGCGGCATCCACGAGGTGTTCCGGTCCGCTCGTCAGTGGGGGCTGGGCCGGCCTCAGCTCATCGACACGGGCGTCCAGTTCAAGGCTCTGCTCTGGCGGCCGCGGCCCGAGGGGGCTCGGCCGAGTCGGCGGGAGCCTGCCGTGGAGGTTGCGCGGACACCCCCCGTGGAGGAGGTGCCCGACGTGAAGGCGGATGCGCCGTCATCGGCCGTGCCGCCCAGCTCCGCGCCCACCCGCCACGAGGGGCGCGTCCTCGGTGCCCTGGCCGCGGGGGAGGCGGTGGGCATCCGCGACCTGGAGGAGGCCACCATGCTGACCGCGCGGCAGATCCGCTACGCGCTCCGCCAGCCGCTGCTCGACGGGCTGGTGGAGATGACCGGCGGTCAGGGCCACAAGGACACCCGGTACCGACTGGTGTCGGCCAGAGGGGCGGGAGACTGACACTGCCGCTCTTGAGAGCCCCCCTTGGTGGTCGACTGTGAGTCTGAAGTGTCAATCTGTCGATGTGGATCCGTCCCATGAGCAGAATGAGGTCCTATGCCGCACTCTGATCCGGTTCCCGAGCCGTTCGTCCTGACTCTTGGGTCGGTGCTTGACGCCGCTGGCCTGGACCCGCACGAGGTTCTTGCCATCCGCCACACCTACAAGGAGTCGGGGCTGCCATCGCGGGCGGCAGCCACGCCGGAGCGGGTGCTCGCTTACACGCGGGAGCAGCACCACCTGGGGAAGTTCCCGAAGGAGCCTGCCCGCCACTGGCTGATCTTCATGGGGGAGGGCGGGCGTCGTTCTCGCCTCACCGCCGTGTACGAGAACCGCGGGGAAGCCGTGGCTGAGCGCACGGAGCGGTACCGGTACTACGACGTTGCGCCCGTGCCGCTGCTGGCCTCCCTCGAGGAGCGCCTGGTGGTGGAGTGGTCCGCAGACCCCGTGAACTGGGCCAAGCGCGGCCCCCTGGCGGCGCGGTTCCCCGTCCTGGAGATCGCCGACCCCACCACCGAGGCGTTCCCCGGCTTCGACCATGTGCTGCTCAGCTACGGGGGCTTGCAGTCAATGGTGACCGAGACCCGCTACGCAGGCTGGCGCACCGCCCTGCAGGCCGTACGCGGGATCTACCTGATCGCCGACGAGACCGCGGGCCAGTGCTACGTGGGCAAGGCCGACGGCGAGCGTGGTGTGCTCGGACGGTGGGAGGCCTACGCCCGTGACGGGCATGGCGGGAACGTCGCCCTCCGGGATGCCCTTGAGCTCGACCCCGCCCAACCGGAGCGGTACACGTTCAGCCTGTTGCGCGTGTTCGGCTCCAATACCCCGCAAGCCCAGATCGACGCCGCGGAGAAGCACTACAAGGAGGCTCTGATGACGCGCCGGTTCGGGCTGAACCGGAACTGAACGGACTCCGTTGTCCTGGGGGAGAGGGCGAAGGTCAGACGGGAGGGGGGATGGATTGCCCCCGCCGAGCCTCGGGGAGGAGGACAAGCGCGCCATCCCGGCACTGTAGCCATCGCTGAGTTCCTCGAATGTGACTGCCCACGAGCACACGGGGCATCTGCAAGCCGCCCGCATTGATGTCGTCGCGCGGGCCGACGTCGTCGAGGCGGGCGGGCCAGGTCTGATGGGTGTGAACGGCCTCCCCGGAACCGGCAAGACGACAACGCTCCGGGACATCCTGGCGTCCAACGTCGTCGAACGAGCACGCCGATTGTCGGCGTGTGAGAACCCATTCGACGCCCTCACCGAACGCACCCATGAGTGGACCGGCGAGGGCAGGATGCGACGACGGGCGCGCGAACTCCGGCCTGAGGTGGCCGGCTTCGAAATGGTGGTGGCCTCGGCGAACAACGCGGCCGGGGAGAGCATCTCCGAGGAGATTCCACAGCGGAGCGCCATCAAGGACAGCCGGAACGTGGATGCGGACTACTTCGCCTGCCTGTCCACCGCCGCCTTGGGCGGAAGCGGCGGGGGAAGAGGACGCCCTGGATGAGGACAGCTTGACGTCGGAGCAGCCGGGCACCTCGGGCCTGGCCGCTGCACCGATGGCAACGGCACCGACCCCCGCCCCGCTCCGCGCGCAGGCGGCCGACGAGGGGGTAGTGCTGCTCGGGGTCCTTCTGGAGGGCCCGGACCGGCCCGGACCGGCCCGGGGCGCACGGGGCCGGCCGGACCGACCTACGGACCGGACGGCTCAGCCCTGGGCCGACTCGACGTCCTCGTCGACCCAGTCGCGGGAGCGTTCCACGGCCTTCTTCCACAGCCGCAGGGTGCGCTCAACCTCCTCCTCGTCCGTGGTGGGCTCCCAGCGCTTGTCCTCTTCCCAGTTGGCCACGAGCTCGTCCTGGGACGCCCAGAACCCCACCGCCAGGCCTGCGGCGTAGGCGGCGCCGAGAGCGGTGGTCTCGATGACCTTGGGGCGCACGACGGGCACGCGCAGCAGGTCCGCCTGGAACTGCATCAGCAGCTCGTTGGCGACCATGCCACCGTCGACCTTCAGTTCGGTGAGGTCCACGCCGGAGTCCGCGTTCATGGCGTCCAGGACCTCGCGGCTCTGGAAGGCGGTGGCCTCGAGCGCCGCGCGGGCGATGTGCCCCTTGTTGACGTAACGGGTCATGCCCACCATGACGCCGCGGGCCGCGGCGTCCCAGTGCGGGGCGAAGAGGCCGGAGAACGCGGGGACGAAGTACACGCCGCCGTTGTCCTCCACGCCGGCGGCCAGGGTCTCGACCTCCGGGGCGCTGGCGATCATCCCGAGGTTGTCCCGCAGCCACTGGATCAGCGAGCCGGTGACGGCGATCGAGCCCTCCAGCGCGTACACCGGCTTCTGGTCGCCAATGCGGTACGCCACCGTGGTGAGCAGGCCGTTGTCCGAGTGCACCGGCTCCTCGCCGGTGTTGATCAGCATGAAGTTGCCGGTGCCGTACGTGTTCTTGGCCTGGCCGACCTCGAAGCACGCCTGGCCGAAGGTCGCCGCGTGCTGGTCGCCCAGGATGCCGGTGATCGGCGTCTCGCGCAGCAGCTGCTGGCCGGATACGGTGCCCACCTCGGCGGAGGAGCTGACGATCTCCGGAAGCATGGACATCGGGATGCCCATGTCCGCGCAGATCTCCTCGTTCCAGTCGAGGGTGTCCAGGTTCATCAGCATGGTGCGGGAGGCGTTGGTGACGTCGGTGACGTGCCGGCCGCCCTCGCCGCCGCCGGTGAGATTCCACACGAGCCACGAGTCCGTGGTGCCGAAGATGAGGTCGCCGTTCTCGGCGGCCTCCCGGGCACCGTCCACGTTCTCCAGAATCCAGGCCACCTTGGGCCCGGAGAAGTACGTGGCCAGGGGCAGCCCGACGCGCTCCTTGTAGCGGTCCGCGCCGACGTCGCCGGCCAGGCGCTCGCAGAGGCGGTCGGTGCGGGTGTCCTGCCACACGATGGCGTTGTACACCGGCTTGCCGGTGTTGCGGTCCCACACCACGGTGGTCTCACGCTGGTTCGTGATGCCCACGGCGGCGACGTCGTGTCGGGTCACCTCGGCGCGGGCCAGGGCCTCGCCGATGACCTCGCGGGTGTTCGTCCAGATCTCCACCGGGTCGTGCTCCACCCAGCCGGCGCGCGGGAAGATCTGCTCGTGTTCGCGCTGACCAGTGGACACGATGGCCCCACTGTGGTCGAAGAGGATCGCGCGCGTGGACGTGGTGCCCTGGTCGATGGCCATCACGTAGCGGGGGGTGGTCATGTCCTACTCCTTCGGAGGTGGTCACGGGGGTGTGGGGGTGGCGGGCACGTTCCCGCAGGGGAACGTGCCCGCCGGGGTTGGACGGGCAGACCGCTCAGACGAACAGAGGCGCGGCGAGGCCGGCCAGGACGGCGCCGACGAGCGGGCCGACGATCGGCACCCAGGCGTAGCCCCAGTCCGAGCCGCCCTTGTGCCGGATCGGCGCGACGGCGTGGAACAGGCGGGGGCCCAGGTCGCGCGCCGGGTTGATGGCGTACCCCGTGGGGCCGCCCAGGCTCGCGCCGATCGCGACGACGAGCAGGGCCACCGCGAGCGGGCCGAGCCCGGAGGGGGTGGAGCCGAAGAGCAGGACCACGAACACCAGGACGAACGTGGCGATCAGCTCGGTGACCATGTTCCACAGCGGATTGCGGATCTCGGGACCTGTGGCGAACGTGCCCAGGATCGCACCCTGGTCCGTCTCCGTCTGGTAGTGGTCGCGGTAGGCCAGCCAGGCCAGGGCCGCGCCGAGGAAGGCGCCGATCAGCTGCGCCGCGAAGTACGCGAGCGTGGTGCCGAGGGTCACGGCGATGCCGGGGGCGTACTCCTCGGCGCCGCTGACGAGCAGGCCGACGGTCACGGCGGGGTTCAGGTGCGCACCGGTCGCGGCAGCGACGTAGACGCCCGCGAAGACGCCCAGCCCCCAGCCGAAGCTGATGAGCAGCCAGCCTCCGCCGTTGCCCTTGGTCTTCGAGAGGACGACGTTGGCGACGACGCCGACGCCCAGCAGGAGGAGGATCGCCGTGCCGGCGATCTCATACAGGAAGATCGTGCCCATGGACGGGCTCCTTTCAGGGGGTGGGGGCGGCGTCGGCGTCGGCGGCCGCGAGCGCGGCGGCGGCGGTGACGTCGTCGTGGGCGGTCTCGCCGCGGAGGCGTGCGGCGACGAGGTTCTTGTACGCCCGGATCTCACCGGCGATGCGCTCTTCATCCCAGCCCAGCTCGGGGGCCACGAGGGACGCGATCTCCTCGGCCGCCGCGACGCCGCGGTCGCGGACCTCGGTGGACAGGCGCGTGCGGCGCTCGATGACGTCGTCCAGGTGGACGACGCCCTCGGCTCGGGCCGCGTAGACGATCTCGGCGCGCAGGTAGCGCGGCGCCTCGGCGAGAGGGACGCTCAGGGACGGGTCGGCGTCGATCAGGTCGAGCACGTGGCGCAGCACGGTGCCGTAGCGGAACAGGAGCCGGTCAACGCGGGCCTCGTCCAGGCCGTAGTCGGCGGCGATGCGGTCCGCCTCCGCCTCGATCTCCGAGTAGCCGAGGCCGCCGAGCACGGGGATGCGCTCGGTGAGGCTGGGACGGGTCGGGTGGGTCTCGCGCACCACGAAGTCCACGACGTCCTCGGCCATGGCCCGGTACGTGGTCCACTTGCCGCCGGCCACGGCGGTGAGGCCGGGGGCCACCTCGGTGACGGTGTGCTCACGGGAGATCTTGGTGGAGCCGCCGTCGGACCCGGTGACCGGCTGCAGCAGCGGCCGCAGCCCGGCGTACGTGGCGACCACGTCGTCACGCGTGAGGTCCTCCTTCAGCACCGCGTTGGCGTGCTCGAGGATGTAGTCGATGTCGTCCGCGGTGGTGGCCGGATGGGCCACGTCCTCCGCCCACGGGGTGTCCGTGGTGCCGATCACCCAGTACTCGTCCCACGGGATGAGGAACAGCACGGACTTCTCCGTCTTGGTGATCACGCCGGTGGCGGCGTCGGCGCGGATGCGGTCGCGCGGCACGGTGATGTGGGCGCCCTTGGAGGCGAGCACCTCGAGGCCGCCGTCGGCCTCGGCCAGCTCCTGCTGCTCCTGGGTCCACACGCCCCCGGCCAGGATGACGGCGCGCGCGTGCACGTCGAACTCCTCGCCGGAGGTCTCCTCGCGGACACGCACGCCCTGCACACGGCCGTCGTCGCCGCGCAGGTAGTCGGTGACGGCGGTGTAGTTGGCGGCCACGGCGCCGTGGTCCACGGCGGAGCGCACGAGCATCATGGCCAGGCGGGCGTCGTCGAACTGGGCGTCGGCGTACTCGACCGCGCCGACGATCTTCTCGTCGTCGAGGGAGGGGAAGGTCGCGGCCATGGAGCGGCGGCTGAGATGGCGGTGCGCGCCCATCGCGCGGCGGCGGCCGAGCGACTGCATGGCGTCGTACATGGTGACGCCGGCGCCGATGAAGCCGCGGTCGATCACCTTGTGGAAGAACGGGAAGACGAAGCGCAGGGGGCGCACCAGGTGGGGCGCGGTCTGGGTGAGCAGCAGGTCGCGCTCCCGCAGCGCCTCATACACCAGCTTGACGTCCAGCATCTCGAGGTAGCGCAGGCCACCGTGCATGAGGCGGGAGGAGCGGGACGACGTCCCGGAGGCCCAGTCGCGGGCCTCGACGATGCCCACGTCGAGGCCGCGGGTGGCCGCGTCGAACGCGGCGCCCACGCCGGTGGAGCCGCCGCCCACGATCAGGATGTCGAGGGGGGCCTCCGGGCTGGTGGCCCGGAGGCGGGCGAGGTGATCCTCCCGCGTGGCGGCGGAGAGGGAGACGGTTCGCAGGGTCGGCATGGGGGGTTGCTCCTTTATCAGTGGAGGCACAGTGTAGTGGCGTGGCTCACGATACCCGGTGTCACGTCACGAGATCCGGTATCAGCACGAGCCGAGGTCCATGATGTCACTCCCGGGTCGCGGGTATGCAGGCGTCGGGTCCGGTCTCGCGGAACCCGAGCCGCTCGAACAGCGGCACGTCGGCGCGCGTGGAGGTGGCTCGTCCCACACGCTCCTCGGGCTGTGGCACCTCACCCTGTTCCGCTGGAACGAGGGCGGAGCGCCCCGGGTGACGCGTGCCCTCGGGTGAGGCCCCGCCCCTACACTCCGACCATGGACATCACCGTCGGCGCCGTCGGCCGCGCCTCGCTCTCGGACTGGGAACAGGAATGCTGCGGTGACCCGATCGCCGTGGGGGAAGTCCACGAGCTGATCCTGCTGCCCTCCCGGGGAGTGAGTCAGGCTGGGCCCCTGGCCTCTGCAGGCTGGGTCGTCACCCATCACGACGACGGCAGCCCCGCCGGGTCGATCCCGTTGCGTCGTGTGCGGGCCGTGGTGAGGGCGGCACACGAGGTGTGGCCCTCGGGGCGGCTCGCCGAGATCGATCGCGTCCCCGGCCACGCTGACCTGACGGTCCTTGATCCGGAGGAGGCCACCGGCCTCGGCTTGGGGGAGGTCGTCTACGTCGGCGCCTACGAGCCGGTGCTCCCCGAGACTCCCCGCCCTGACGAGTGGCTTCTCGACCTGGAGATCCTCGAGGACCTCGGTCCGCACACCTGGTGAGCCTCACGAGTCCATCCCCTCACGGTCTCGAGCTACACGGGGTGAGCGTAGAAGTCCGTTCGGCGGCACGGATTGCGCCCGACACGCCGACCTCGGTGCGCATGGATGCGAACGTTCACATCACCGCATCCCCCACGCCTCTCCACGATGCGCACGTGGGGGATTTCTCTTTCGCCACGGGGCCCGAGGCGGTTCTTCCGGAGCTGACGTTGCCTTCGTCGTCATAGATGGCCCCTCCCCCCGGTCGCTCGCGAGCATCGCGTAGACGAGGGTGTCCGTCCACTCGCCCTTGCTCCACAGGTCCTGCCGGTGGTGTGCCTCTCGACGCATCCCGAGCGTCTCGGCCAGTCGGGCGGACGCCGTGTTGCGGGCATCCATCTGTGCCACTACCCGGTGCAGGCCAGACGTCTCGAACCCCAGGTCCAGCAGCGCAGCCGCGGCCTCCCGGGCGAAGCCTTGACCGGCATGCCGCGGATCCAGTGCCCAGCCGATCTCCGCGACACCGCGCTCGCGGTCCGTCAGCCACAGGATCACGTCACCCACGGGGGCGCCCGCGTGCTCCACCACCAGGGACACCGCCCCGGATGGGCCGCCGAGGTCGTCCCACGTGATCCGCTTGGCCAGCTTCGCCCGCGCGGTCGCCTCGTCCCAGGGCTCGTCCAGCAGGTGGCGCACCACCTCGGGCTGCGTGTACATCTCCTGCAACCAGCCGAGGTCGTCCTCCCGGTGCGGCCGCAGCGTCAGCCGCGCGGTGGGCAACGGCCAGTCAGGGGCGCGTCCGCCCTCAGCCGCGCCCTCCTTGCGACCCGCCGGAGGCGGCACGACGACGTCGGCGGGGACCGGCGTCGTCGTGCCGGACGCCCAGTCCTGGCGCAACATTGCGTAGGCCACGGACGCGAGCGGCTCGCCGCCGTCCACGGGCCAGCCGCGCCGGTAGTGCGCCTCCTTGACTCAGCCGGCCCGGCGGAAGGTGCGCAGCATGGGGACGTTGTCCTCGCGGGTCTGGCCCTCGAAGCGGTCCACCGCAGGCATCGTCTCGAAGACGTGCCGGGTGAGCGCGGTGAGGATCTGCGCGCCGAGCCCGCGCCCGCGGAACCGCTCCGCCACGCGCAGGTCGAACAAGGGGGTGGGGTCCGTGAGGTCCTCCAGGCGCACCACGCCGACGCGGCCGTGCTCGGCGTGGTCGATCCAGAAGGTGCGGTGGTCCTCATCCTCCCAGGCGCCGCCATCGACGGCCTTCTCCGCCTCCGGCTGGGTGACGCGCGGGCGCGTGTGGAACGGCCACGCGTTCTCGGTGAGCAGGGCGACGAGCGCGTCCCGGTCGGCGCCTGCCGGGTCGAGCGGAGTGAAGGTGACGTCCATGGGGCCGAGAGTAGGGGAGGGGACGTCACCGCCGCCCGTTGTCGTGACCCCATGGCCACGCCCCTCCTCGACCTCGCGGCGCGCCGCGCGAGGAAGCCCGGGACGCGCAGGCCGAGATCGGCTGGACCATAGCCCAGGCCCACGCCGGCCGGGGCCACGCCACCGAGCTGGCCTGTGCCCTGCTGGATCTCGCCTTCGCAGGCCTCGGCGTCCGACCCGTGGAGGCTCACGCCTTCGCGGACAACGCGCCCATCCAGCGCGTGATGGAGAAGGTCGGCCTGCGCCACGAGGGCACCTTCAAGGAGGAGGCACTGCACCGCACCCGCGGCTGGGTGGACGGCGTCACTTACGCGATGCTCGCCTCGGAGCATCGGGCCCGGGGCTGACGGCTTTCCACCTCACGACGCCCAGAAGTACGCAACTCTCTAGACATAACGTTGCGTAAGGTGGCGGCATGAGCAACGATCCGCGCCCGACCCCGTGGGCCGTCGGCTGGGAAGAGCGCCCCTGGGCCGCGGGCCCGGATGACGCCGGCCTGCGCTCCCGCAGCGCTCGCGTGCGTGCAGCAGGCCCATATCGAGCCGCGCTCCCGGCCCGTATCGCCCGACTCGGGTTCGACCTGCCCTCCGATCTGGCGACCGAGGTCGAGGAGGCGACGGCCGCCGTCGTGCGCTTCGACGCCGAGATCAGCCACGCCCTCCCGGGGTTCACCGGCGAGATCGCCCCGATCGACGCGGTGCTCCTGCGCACTGAGTCCGCGTCCTCCTCGCAGATCGAGCACATCACCGCGGGCGCGCGAGCCCTCGCCCTGGCGACTCTCGGCGAACGCACCCGCCCGAACGCAGCGCTCGTGGCGGCGAACGTGAGGGCCATGGGCGCTGCTTCCCGGCTGGCCGCCGACCTGGACGAGCCCGCCCTGCTGGCCGCCCATCGTGCCCTCATGGACGGTCAGGAGCATGCCCGGCCGGGCGCCTACCGCGATGCGCGGGGGTGGATCGGGGGCGGGGCGCCCACGCCGCACACGGCGCAGTTCGTCCCGCCCCACCCGGAGCGCCTGCGTGCCGGGATGGACGATCTCTTCGCCTATCTGCGACGCACGGACGTACCCGCCCTCGTGCAGGCCGCCATCGCGCACGCCCAGTTCGAGACCATCCACCCGTTCGCGGACGGCAACGGCCGCAGCGGGCGCGTCCTCGTGCACGCCGTGTTGCATCGGGCCGGCGCGATCACCCGTATGGGGGTGCCCCTCTCCGCGGGACTCCTCACGGACACGGCCGGATACTTCGACGCCCTCGCCGCCTACCGCGACGGCGACCCCGCGCCCATCGTGCGCCGCTTCGCGCAGGCCGCCCTGGCCGCCGTCGGCAACGGCCGAGAGCTCGTCGCGGACCTGGACGAGGCCCTGACCGGCTGGCGCGAGCGGCTCACCGCCCGGCGGGACGCGGCGGTCTGGCGGGCGCTCGCGGTGATCATCGCGCAACCCGCCGTGACCGTGGACCATCTGGCCCAGGCGCTGGGTGTCTCGCGCCCGGCCGCCCAGCGGGCCGTGGACCAGCTTGTCGAGGCCGGCGCTCTGCAGGCCGCGTCCGCTCAGCGTCGGAACCGGGTGTGGCTGGCCACCGAGGTGCTCGCCTGTCTGGACGAGTTCGCCGCGCGTGCGGGCCGGCGGGGTTGACGGGGGTGGTCTACCGGGCTGACCAGCCTCATGCCGCGTGTAGTGTCCCGGCCATCCGGGCGGGCGTCGGGTTGCGGGCGTCCATCTGCGCCACCACCCGGTGCAGGCCGTACGTCTCGAACCCCAGGTCCAGCTGGGACACCGATCCGGCAGGGCCGGCGAGGCCGTCCTCCCGGTACGGGCGCAGCGTCAGCCGCGCGGTGCGCAACGGCCAGTCAGGGGCGGGGCCGCCCGCAACCGCGCCCTCCCCGCGCACCCCTGACCGGCACAGAACTCGGCTGACAGCCGCTCCGCAGGCCCGCTTCGACAGGCGCCGGCACCTTGTGCCCCTCCCCACCCGGACCCCTTCCGAGTCCGACACAATGCATACATCCATGCATGCATCCGATTACTCTGGCCCGCATGACTCCACTCTCCGACCCCTTATGGGGCAGTCGTGCCACGGCTGCCGGCCGCCTGGCCCACGACGTCGCCTGGCGCATCGTCCGCGGTGAGATCGCCGCGGGGGAGATGCTCACCGAGGTCCAGCTCTCCACGGAGGCCGGCATCTCCCGGACGCCGGCCCGGGAGGCCCTCCTCCAGCTCGAGCGCTGGGGCCTGGTGCGGCTCCTCCCCAAGAAGGGCGCGGCCGTGCAGGCCCTCACGCCGCAGAGCGTGGCCGACCTCACGGCCCTGCGCGGCCTCCTCGAGTCCACCGCCCTCGCCACGGTCGCCGCGCGGCCCGACGCCGTCGGGCCCCTCGTCGCCACGCTCACCGCCAACCTGGAGCAGCAGCGCGCCGCCCTGGACGCCGGCGACCTCGCTGCCTTCTCCGCGCTGGACGTGCGCTTCCACCGGGACGTGATCGCCACGTGCGGCAACGCCGCCTTCGACGAGGTCGTGCGCACCTTCGCCCCCCGCCTGGCACGCCTGATCCACGCCGCCACCGGCGGATCCGTCGACGCCGCCCGCCGCCTCCTCGATGGGCACGCCGAGATCTGCGCCCAGCTGGCCGCCGGGCGCGCCGCAGACGCCCAGCGCGCCCTGCAGGCGCACCTCGACGCCGCGGGGAGCGGCGTCGTCCCCGGCCTGCCGCCCGTGGGCCCGTCCGAGGCAGGTGAACCCCGATGATCGAGGGCCTGCTGATCCTGCTGCTCTGCCAGCTGGCGGGCACGCTCGTGGCCGACACGCTGCACCTGCCGATCCCCGGGGCCGTGCTGGGCATGCTCCTGCTGCTCGGCCTGCTCGCGTGGCGCCGGCCGGCCGAGGACGCGCCGGTGATGACGGCGAGCCATCACCTGCTCCAGCACCTGCCGCTGCTGTTCGTCCCGGCGGGCGTCGGCGTCGTCGCGGTGCTGGGCCTCATCGGGGAACACCGGGCGCTGATGCTGGTCGGCTTCGTGGTGCCCTGGCTGCTGGGGCTGGTGGTCACCGCCGGCGTCGCCGCCCCGCTCGCCCGCCGCCTCACGGACAAGGAGGACGCACAGTGAACGCCGCCGAACTGACCGACTCCCTTGCCGAGGCCTGGGACGCGCTCCTGCACACACCGCTGTTCGGCATCGCGCTGACCCTCGCCGTCGCCGTGCTCGCCCGCCGCCTGTGGCTCGCCGCCCGGCAGACCGCCCTGCTCACGCCCGTGCTCGTGACGATCGTGCTGGTGGCCGCGTTCCTGGCCCTGACCGGCATCGACTACGAGACCTACATGATCGGCGGCAGCTACCTCACCTTCCTGCTCGGCCCCGCCACCGTGGCCCTCGCCGTCCCCCTGTACCGGGCCGGCCCTGACATCCGGAAGCTGCTGCTGCCGGTCGCCGTCGGGGTCACCGTCGGCTCGCTGACCGCCATGGTGAGCGCCGTGCTGATCGTGCGGATGATGGGCGGGGACGCCGCGCTGGCCGCCACGTTCGCCCCCAAGTCCGCGACGACGCCGATCGCCATGGCGGTGGCCGACGCCGGCGGCGGGATCGTCTCCCTCGCCGCCGTGCTCCCCGTGCTCACCGGCGTGCTCGGCGCCGTGCTCGCCCCCTGGGTGCTCGACCTGCTGCGCGTGCGCGACCCCCGCGTGCGCGGCCTGGCCATCGGCGTGAGCTCCCACGGCATCGGCACCGCCCGCGCCCTCGCCGAGGGGCCGAAGACCGGCGCGTTCTCCGCCCTCGCCATGGCCTGCTCCGGCGTGCTCACCGCCCTGCTGGCCCCGCTGGTGCTGGCGATGACGGGGTGAGGGGCCGGGCGGCCGCCCCCGGCCGGGCAGCCGCCTCGACCCGCTCCGGCCGCGGCGGCCTCCTTACCGTGTCCGCCCCGCCTGCCACCCTGGTCCTCTTCCTTCCCCGCGGGCCGCCCGCCGGCCCTCGCAGGCGCAGTGACGCGGCCCGGTCCTGCGAACGAGAGGACCTCACCCATGATGGGCCCGTCCCACGCGGCCACCGGCGCCGCGGCCTGGCTGGCGCTCACGCACTGGCAGTCGCCGATCGCCGTGCTGCACCTGCCCGCCGAACTCCAGCTGCTCGGCGCCGCGACCACCGCCGGCGCGGCCATGATCAGCGACTGGGACCACCCCCGCGCCACCGTCGTCCACGCCCTGCCGCCCCTGACCGAGTGGCTGAGCCGCGGCATCCGCCACGTGGCCGGCGGGCATCGGCGCGGCACACACTCGCTGGTGGGGGTCGCGGCGTTCACCGCCATCGCGACGGCGGCCGCCTCCATCCAGGTGCCGATCGCGGGGCACGTCTACACGCCGGGTCAGGGGGTCATCGCCGCGTTCCTGGCGGCCGTGGCCGCCAAGGCCCTCCGACTGCTCCCGAACCGGGGATGGAGGGCCGCGTGGGCACTCGGCATCCTGGTCGCGGTGTCGGCGACCGTCCTCAGCGACGGGCTGTGGTGGATCCCCGCCTCCGTGGCCGTCGGCGTGAGCGTGCACATCCTCGGCGACGCCCTCACCAACAACGGGGTGGCCCTGCTCTGGCCGCTCAGCCCGGAGCCTCCCGCGCGCCTGTGGTGGTGGCAGTCCTCCGGACGGTTCCGGCTTCCCCTGCTCGGCCGGACCGGGTCCTGGCGGGAGTGGGCGCTCGTCTCGGTGGTCACCGCGTTCACCGTGGTGCGGGCCGTGCGGCTCGTCCCGCTCGCCGCTCGGGGGGTGGCGGCACTGTTCTAGGGGGAGGCGCCCTCGACGTCGGCCGGCGGCGCCACCCGCAGCGCCCGGTCCACGGGGACCGCCAGGTCTGCGCGCCCGGCCTCGTCGAACGGGATGCCACGCACCGGGTCCGGGGCGACCGCGGCGCCCGCCTCCGCGAGCACCTCGGCCCACACGCGGGCCCGGGCGGTCATCCCGAGCTCACTCCGTCGGCGTCAGTTCCCGCTTGAGGATCTTGCCGGTGGCGGTCTTGGGCAGCCCGTCCCGCACGGTCACGGTGCGCGGGTACTTGTAGGGCGCCACCTGGGACTTGACGTGCTGGATCAGCTCCTCCTCCGTGGCGTGCGCACCGGGGGCGAGCACCACGTGCGCGGCGACCTCCTGGCCGAGCTCCGGGTGGGGCACCCCCACCACGGCGGCCTCCGCGACGGCCGGGTGCTCGTAGAGCACCTCCTCGATCTCGCGCGGGTACACGTTGAGCCCGCCGCGCAGGATCATGTCCTTCGTGCGGTCCACGATGTAGTAGTTGCCCGCGGCATCGCGCCGGGCGAGGTCGCCGGAGCGGAACCAGCCGTCCTCGGTGATGGCCTGGGCAGTGGCTTCCGGCTTGCCCCAGTAGCCCTTCATCACGTTCTCCCCGCGGATCCACACCTCGCCCAGGGTCTCCTCGTCGCCCTCGGGCACGACGGCCCCGTCCGGCGTCACCAGCTGCAGTTCGCACCCGCGGACGGCGCGTCCGATCGAGCCCGGCTGATGCGCCTCACCCGGATGGTTGAAGCACGCGACCGGGGAGGTCTCGGACAGGCCGTAGCCCTCCAGGATCTCGCAGTCGAAGGTGGCCTCGAAGCGGCGCAGCAGCTCCACGGGCAGGGCCGATCCGCCGGAGACGCCCAGGCGCAGGCTGGCCAGGTCCTCCGGATGGTCCTTGGCCGCGGCCAGCACGGCCCCGTACATGGTGGGCACGCCGATGAACACGTCCACCGCGCACTCCCGGACGGTCTGCGCGGCCACGGCGGGATCGAAGCGGGGGATCAACGCCAGGCTGGCGCCCGTCGTCACGGGCGCCATGAGCGCGCACGTGAGGCCGAAGACGTGGAACAGCGGCAGGCAGCCGAGCACGGTCTCCCCGTGCTGGAGCTGGATCAACGTCTCCGCCACGGTGTCCGCGTTGGTGCCCATGTTCCGGTGGGTCAGCTGGGCGCCCTTGGGGCGGCCGGTGGTGCCGGAGGTGTAGAGGATGACGGCGTCGTCCTCGAGGTCCCGCTCGACGGTCTCGGTCACCGGGCCGGGGCTCTCCGCGAGGTGCGGGGCGAGGCCGTCCTCGCCGAGGGTGCGCAGCGGCACACCGCGCTCGCGGGCGCCCTCCACGGCTTCCTCGGACGGCACGGACCACAGCATCGACGCGCCCGAGTCCTCCAGGTAGTACTCGATCTCGCGGCGCTTGAACAGCGGGTTCATCGGGACGACGACGGCGCCCAGCTGCAGGGCCGCGAAGAACACCACCGGGAACGCCGGGATGTTCGGCACCATGAGCGCCACGCGGTCCCCGGGGCCGATGCCCTCCTGCCGCATGAGCCCGGCCAGACGCTGGGACTGGTCCTGCAGCTCGGCGTATGTCATGCGGTTCTCACCGAGGATCAGGGCGGTGGAGTTCGGGTGCTCGGCGGCGGTGCGCTCGAGGCGGGCGGGCAGGGTGAGGGTCACGACGGGCCTCCGAGGGGAGTCGGATGTGATGGGAACCACAGCGTAACGTCCGGCGGCGCTCGTTCGCTATGAGCCGAGCGGGGTGTGTCGGCCGACCTCACGCCAGCGACATCACCGCGGTTCTGCCCGGCGGTGATGTCGCTGGCGCGCGGTCATCCACCGGCCCCGCCTGCGACGCCGATGTGTCGTCTCCACGGCTCAGGGGCGCAAGACTGGTCCCCGCACACCGCCGCCCGGGCCGCCGGGCCAGACCGGAGGACAGACCATGACCGCACAGACCCCCGCCACCCCGGCCATCCCCGAGACGATGAAGGCGGTCGTCATGCGCGCGCCGGGCGACGTCGTCGTCGAAGAGGTGGACACCCCGCGCGTCGCCCAGCCCACGGACGTGGTCCTGAAGCTGGCCGCCGCATGCGTGTGCGGCTCTGACCTGTGGCCCTACCGCGGCCACAACGACGTCGACCACCGGCGCATGGGCCACGAGTACGTCGGCACGATCGTGGAGAAGGGCGAGGACGTCGCCACCCTCGAGGTCGGCGACTTCGTGATCGGCTCCTTCATGCTCTCGGACAACACGTGCGAGATCTGCCAGGCCGGCTACCAGTCCCGCTGCGTCAACGCCGGCGAGTACACGGGCAGCCAGGCGCAGTACATGCGCGTCGAGCTCGCCGACGGCTCCCTCGTGAAGGTGCCCGGGGGTGAACCCTCGGACCCGGACCGCCTGACCGACTACCTCGCCGCCTCGGACGTGCTCGGCACCGGCTGGTACGCCGCCGTCGCCGCGCAGGCCGGCCCCGGCAAGACCATCGCCGTGGTCGGCGACGGCGCCGTCGGCCTGTGCGCCGTCCTGGCCGCCAAGACCCTCGGCGCGGAGAAGGTCATCGTGTTCTCCCGCCATGAGGATCGGGCCGCGCTCGCCCGTGAGTTCGGTGCCGACGTCGTGATCGCCGAGCGCGGCGAGGAGGGCGCCGCCCAGGTGCGCGAGCTCACCGGCGGCTACGGCGCGCACGGGGTGTGCGAGGCCGTCGGCACGCAGGGCTCCATGGACCAAGCTCTGGCCTCGGTGCGCCCCGGCGGGTACGTCGGGTTCGTGGGCGTCTCCCACGACCAGACCCTCGACGGCTCCGACCTCTTCGGCCGGCAGATCCACCTCGAGGGCGGGCCCGCCCCCGTCCGCCGCTTCCTGCCCGAGCTGATCGAGCGCATCCAGTCCGGCGAGATCCAGCCCGGCCGCGTGTTCACCGCGCGCATGCCGCTCGACGACGCCGCGGAGGCCTACCGGGCCATGGACGAGCGCCGCGAGATCAAGGTGCTGCTGGAGGTCTGAGGCCGCCGGTCTCGAGCAGGCTGGGCGACGGTTGACCCTCCCCTTGGGGGAACGCCCACGCTGGGAACACCGGAGGGAAAGGTCGTCCCATGAGCCCCCTGATGACCGTCGGCGAATTCGCCCTCGCCACCGGACTGAGCGCGAAGGCGCTGCGCTTCTACGGCGTCCGGTCCGTCCCGGCCTCGGGAGCGCAGTGGGCTCGGTGTGGCCCGGCGGCTCGCGCTCGGTGCATACGTCGAAGTGGGAGTGCCGTCGCCGAAACCGTTGTCCAGGTGTGAGTGCGGATGAGTTCTTGTTGACATCTCCGTCCTCGACCCGACGGCCTGACATGCGGAGGCGAGTGCCGTCGTCGGGAAACCCCGATGCCGACGACCCTCCGCACCGGCTCCATGACCTTTTCCGCACCTCTGCGGCCCCGGCCCCTCGACCCGGCCTGACCTGGGGTCTACGCTGGCCGATCAGGCCTCGCACCCGAAGAGCGCGGCGTCTGCGTCCACGCCTGTCGAGTCCTCAGGGAGCACCACCGCATGATCCGCTTCGAGCATGTGGAGAAGACCTTCCCGGACGGCACCCGTGCCGTGGAGGACTTCTCCCTCGAGGTCCCCCCGCACACCACCACCGTGCTGCTGGGCTCCTCCGGCTGCGGCAAGACCACGCTCCTGCAGATGGTGAACCGGATGGTAGACCCCACCGGTGGCCGCGTGCTCATCGAGGGCCGTGACGTCGCCTCCCTGGACCCCGTGAAGCTGCGCCGCGGCATCGGCTACGTCATGCAGAACGCCGGCCTGCTGCCGCACCGCACCGTGCTGGACAACGTGCTCACCGTGCCGCGCCTGACCGGCCGGATCTCCCGCCAGGACCGGGACCACGCGCACGAGCTGCTCGAGCTCGTCGGCCTGCCCGCGGCCGTCGCCTCCCGATACCCCTCCCAGCTCTCCGGCGGCCAGCGCCAGCGTGTGGGCGTGGCCCGCGCCCTCGCCCCGGACCCGGACGTCCTGCTCATGGACGAGCCGTTCTCCGCCGTGGACCCGGTGGTCCGCGCGGACCTGCAGGCCGAGATGCTGCGCATCCAGCGCGAGCTGTCCAAGACCGTCCTGTTCGTCACCCACGATGTGGACGAGGCCGTCCTCCTCGGAGACGAGGTCCTGGTCCTCCGCGAGGGCGCCCGCGTGGCCCAGCACGGCACCGGCGAGGACATCCTGCTGCGCCCCGCCGACGACTTCGTCCGCTCCTTCGTGGGCGGCGCCCGCCGCGAGCTCCACGTGGAGGACCGCACCGGCACCCCCATCGTGGTGGACGCCTCCGGCCGCGTCGCCGGGACGCTGGTGCAGCCGTGACCTGGATCAGCGCCAACCTGGACTTCATCCTGTCCCTGACCTGGCGGCACATCGCCCTCGCCTCCCCGGTGGTCCTGCTCAGCCTCCTGATCTCCGTGCCCCTGGGCCGCCTGGCCAACGCCACCGGCTGGGGTCGGAGGCTGATCGTGGGCGGCTCCAGCCTGCTCTACGCCATCCCCTCGCTCGCCGTGTTCGTGATCCTCCCGGGCCTGGTGGGCACCAAGATCCTAGATGTAGGAGGGCATGACGTTGTTGACTCGGGTCGGTGCCAGTGAGGCCGGAGGAGCGTCTCCGCAGGAGGTATGAGGCCGATGGTAGTTGTAGTGGTTCACCCACACCGCCAGGGCCTCACGCCGAGCCCGCTCTGAGGTGTAGGGGCGGGCGTAGAGGACCTCATCGACCATCAGCCGGTTGTACCGTTCGACCTTCCCGTTGTGGCGCGGGGTGTAGGGGCGGATCCGGTGGTGCCGGCCTCCGAGCGAGACCACCTTCGCGGTGAAGTCCACGGCCCGGTAGTTGTTCCCGTTGTCCGTGATCACCCGGTCCACGGTGATGTCGTGGGCGGCGAAGAACGCCCTCGCCCGGCAGAAGAACCCGATCGTGGTTACCGCCTTCTCGTCCTCCAACGCCTCGGTGTACGCCAGGCGGGTGTACCCGTCGATCGCCGAGTGCAGGTAGGTGTACCCGACCCGTCGGCCAGGCCCGCGCTTGGCTGCTCGCGCGTTCTCGGAGTCCCGGCCGTGAGCACGCCAGCCGCCCCCCTCGGGGATGCGCCCGATT
>NZ_JBQPDO010000018.1:0-27606 GCF_052220525.1 Micrococcus sp. TCR-5 | reverse complement strand
CGGGCAGTTCCCGTGGCCATCACTGGGCAGTCCTCATGGCCGTCAGCGGGTCATTCCCTGGCCACCTATGGGCAGCTTTTCATGGCCGCTTACACACAGCGACGCGGGGTCTCAATTCACCTCCATTCGCTACGGCGAACGCCTCGCCGAGATCGGAGCGACACCGTCGATCGGGACCGTCGGGGACAGCTATGACAACGCCCTGGCCGAGACCGTGAACGGCTATTACAAGGCCGAGCACGTCCGCGGACCCGCACGGCCAGGTCCCTGGCGGACGGTCGAGGACCTCGAGCTCGCGACCCTCGGGTGGGTGTCCTGGCACAACACGCAACGCCTCCACGGCTACCTCGGCGACGTCCCACCCGCCGAGTTCGAGGACACGTTCTATGCTGTCGAGGCCGGCCGCGAACAGTTGTCGGAATCAAATAGCGCGAGTCTCCATCAGACCCAGGGCGCTTCAGGGCCTACGCTCTGGTCACCGACGAGATCGATTTTGGATCGAGCCGCTCGGCCACTGAGGAAGTTCTGAATTCCCGGGGATATAAGTCGAGCCGAACGCCGAACCGTAGGGTCTGTCTCGATCAGTTTGTGCTAAGGAATATGTCAGGCACGGAAAGAGGCCCAGGCGCTCCCCTCGAGGGAGTACCTGGGCCTCATTCCATTTTCCCTCGTCAGATGCGGACTCTGACCCGTGGGAACGTGGTCGGGCTAGCGGGATTTGAACCCACGACCTCTTGACCCCCAGTCAAGCGCGCTACCAAGCTGCGCCATAGCCCGTGACGAATCGCGGTCATCCGCGCTTCGGCACCCGACGAGCATACCCCACCCGCGCCGCCGGACGCGAATCCGGAGCGGGCCGGCCGGGCCGTCGTCGTCAGGGGCGAACGCTGCGACACCCCGGAACGTGAACAAGGGGCCCACGTCCTCTTCACAGACGTGAACCCCTCATCCCTTGACCGAGGGCCACCCGACCGAGAGTCCCCCAGCGACCGCGGCCCCGGCGTACCGGTGGGCCTGGCGGTCTGCACGAACCCTCTCATGACTGAGGGTGCAGTCGTGCACGTGAGAAGCCTAACACGCCGAGCGTCTCCGATCCGCCGTTCCGGGCGGGTCGAAGAGGCGTGTCGGGGGGCTCACGGAGCCCCGCCGCAGGATCAGTACGTGAAGGTCCGGTCCCCCACGCGGAATTCGACGTCCTTGAGGTCCGGGATGGCGTCACGTGCCTGCTCCGCCGCCTCCCGCATCGTCTCCTCGAGGACCTGGGGATCGGCATCGAGCAAAGACTGGCCGTACTCGATGACCACCTTTCCGTCCTCCCGGAGCGCCTCGACGTCGACGATGTCCGAACCGGAGGGCAGGGATCGCGTCAGGTCCTCGACGACCTCGGCGGCGCGCTGGTCCGCCTCTGCGAGGGCGCCCTCGGCCTCCTGGCGCAGCTGCCCCAGGTCCACGCGGTCCGAGGCGTCCGCCTCCAGCTCGCTGATCCGGTCCTCGGCCTGGGCGAGCCGGTCCTCCGCGCTCTGCAGCGCGGCCCGGGTCTCGCCGTCGTCGACCGCACAGCCGGATGCGGCCAGCGCGAGCGCGGCCAGGGTGGCCAGGGACAGGGCGGCGGGGCGACGTCGGATGAGGCTCATGCCCTCAGGCTACGAGGCGAAGGTGGACGAACGGTGGGAGCTTGCCGGGACGACGACGTCCCCCGGCGCGGGTGGCCGAGGGACGTCGTCGGGGCGGGGCCGGATCAGCGGCGGCGACCGCGCTTCTCGCGCACGCGCATCCCGATCTCGAGGGGCGTGCCCTCGAACCCGAAGGTCTCGCGCAGGCGGCGCACGATGAACCGGCGGTACCCGGGGTCCAGGAACCCGGTGGTGAACAGCACGAACTTGGGCGGCCGGCTCGAGACCTGGGTCGCGAACAGGATGCGGGGCTGCTTGCCGCCGCGCAGCGGGTGCGGGTGGGCCGCCACGAGCTCGCCGAGGAACGCGTTGAGCTTGCCCGTGGGGATGCGGGTGTCCCATGAGTCCAGGGCGAGGTCCAGCGCGGGGACGAGACGGTCCTTGTGCCAGCCGGTCTTCGCGGAGATGTTCACGCGCGGCGCCCACGCGACGTGCGCCAGGTCCCGCTCGATCTCCTTGGCCAGCTGGAGCCGCCGATCCTCATCCACCTGGTCCCACTTGTTGAACGCGATCACGAGGGCGCGACCGGAGTCCAGCACCATCTGGAGGATGCGCACGTCCTGCTCCGAGATCACCTGCGGCGCCTCGAGCAGCACCACGGCCACCTCCGCGCGGTCCAGGGCGGAGGCCGTACGCAGCGACGCGTAGTAGTCGGCGCCGTGGGCCATGTGCTGCCGTCGACGGATGCCGGCGGTGTCCACGAAGCGCCACAGCCGTCCGCCGAGCTCCACGAGCTCGTCCACGGGGTCGCGCGTGGTGCCGGCCAGGTCGTCCACCACCACGCGGTCCGAGCCGGCCAGCTTGTTCAGCAGCGAGGACTTGCCCACGTTCGGCCGGCCCACGAGGGCGATCCGGCGCGGGCCGCCGCGCGGCACGAGACCGCCGTGGGCGGACTCCTCCGGCAGTGCCTCGAGCGCGGCGTCCAACAGGTCCGCGACGCCGCGGCCGTGCACCGCGGACACCGGGTACGGGTAGCCGAAGCCGAGCGACCACAGGGTGGCGGCGTCGGCCTCCTGGACCATGTCGTCCACCTTGTTGGCGGCCACGATCACCGGGCGGTCCTTGCGACGCAGCATCGAGACCACGGCCTCGTCCGTGGCCGTCATGCCGACGGTGGCGTCCACCACGAACACGACGGCGTCCGCCACGTCCACGGCCAGCTCGGCCTGCTCGGCCACGCGACGGTGGATGCCCTTGGCGTCGTGCTCCCAGCCGCCGGTGTCCACCACGGTGAACTCGCGGCCGTTCCACTCGGCGTCGTAGGAGACGCGGTCGCGCGTCACGCCGGGCACGTCCTCCACCACGGCCTCACGGCGGCCGATGATGCGGTTGACGAGCGTGGACTTGCCGACGTTCGGCCGGCCCACGATGGCCAGCACGGGCGGCACGGGCGCGTCGACGTCCTCGTCGGGCCCGAGCTGCCACGCGTCGAGGAGGGCGGCGTCGTCCTCCTCGAGCTCGTAGTCCTCGAGGCCGGCGCGCAGCGACGCGGCGCGCGCCTCGGCCTCCTCCTCGGTCATGGCGGCGAGCCGCTCGGCCACCTGATCGTCGCCGGCGGGGACGAACTCGTCCTCACCGGAGCGGTGCTGGGGGTTCTCGGTCATCGTCGGCCTCCCTTCACGGCCGGAATGCCGGCCTGGTCCTCGACGGCGGCCAGGACGGCCGCCACGGTCTGCTCGAAGTCGAGCTCGGTGGAGTCCACGAGCGCCACCCCGTCGGCGGGGCGGTCGAACGTGGACACGGTGGCGTCGCGGGCGTCGCGCCCGGCCACCTGACGGTGCAGCGTGCCGGCATCGACGCCGGTCTCCCCCGCCGCGGCCAGCTGGCCCGAGCGGCGGGCGGTGCGCACGGCCTCGGAGGCCGTGAGCAGCACGCGCGCGTGGGCGTCCGGGGCCACCACCGTGGTGATGTCACGGCCCTCGGCGACCATCCGGCCCGCGGCGGCGATCGCCGCCCGCTGGCGACGATGCAGCTCCTCGCGCACCGGGATGACCACGGCGACGGTGGAGACCGTGTCCGTGACCTCGGGGCCGCGGATCGCCTCGGTGACGTCCGTGCCGCCGACCCGCACGGCCTCGACGTCCGGGTCGGTGGACTGGTCCAGGTCCATGGCGACGGCGGCCGCCGCCACGGCCTCCGCATCGGCCAGGTCGACGCCCTCGTGCAGGCAGTGCCACGCCACGGCGCGGTACATGGCGCCGGTGTCCAGGTACGCGGCGCCGAGACGCCGCGCCACGGCCTTGGACACGGACGACTTGCCCGAGCCCGAGGGGCCGTCCACCGCCACCACGAGCGGCGCGGGTGCGACGTCGTCGCGGGTGTGCTCGGTCATCTCAGACCACCTTCCATCCGGCGGCGGTCAGCGCCGCCACGAGTTCGTCCCTGCGGCCGGGCAGCACGGAGATCTCCACCATGCCGACCCGGTGGCCCGAGGCGTGCTCGAGCCGCAGGTCCTCCACGTTCACGTCCGTGCGGCCGACCTCGTCGAGGAGGGCCGCGATCTGCCCGGGGGCGTCGTCCACAATCACCGTGACCACCGCGAACGCCTGCGGCGGCGCCCCGTGCTTGCCGGGCACCCGTGCCCGACCGGCGTTGCCCTCGGCGATCAGCTGCGCCATGTCCAGCCGCGCCCCGGGGGCGGAGGGGTCCTCCAGGGTGCGGATCAGCCGGTCCAGGTCCGCCCGCAGCCCGTGCAGCGCCGGCACGATCCGCCCGGCGTTGCCGGAGAGGATCTGCACCCACAGCTGCGGGTCCGACGCTGCGATCCGGGTGGTGTCCCGCAGCCCGTTGCCGGCCAGGGCGAGCGCCTGGTCCGGGGTGTCCTGCAGGCGGGAGGCCACGAGCGAGGCGGCGATCTGCGGCAGGTGCGAGATCAGCGCGACCGATTCGTCGTGGGCGCGGGCCGCCATCCGGTACGGGGTGGCCTGCAGCGTCAGCGCGAGCGCCCGACCGGCCGCGAGGGCGCCCGGGTGCGTCGTGTCCGTCGGGCACAGCACCCACGGCGCCTGCGTGAACAGGGTGCCGCGGGCCGCCACGGGACCGGACCGCTCGGAGCCGGCCATCGGGTGCGTCCCGAGGTACCGGTCGGCGTCCTGCGGGGCCAGGCGGCCGTCGTCGACGGCGGCGCGCACGCCCGCGGCGACCGCCTCCTTCACCGAGGCGATGTCCACCACCACGGCCGCGGGCCAGCGGCGCAGCGAGTCCACCACGACGTCGGCGGTCACGTCCGGCGGCGCGGCCACGACGACGAGGCCCGGGGCGGCGTCGAGGTCGTCGCCCTCGGCGTCCAGGCGGGCGGGGCGTCCGGCGCGGATGTCCGCGGCCACGGCCAGGGCGGCGGGCGAGGGGTCGTGCAGGCGCACGTCCACACCGGCCGCGCTCAGCCCGATGCCAATCGAGGTGCCCAGCAGACCGGTCCCCCGGACGAGGACGGGCTGCGGGATCCCGGCCGGGCCGTCACCGAGCGCGGCGGCGGACTCGGCGGGCGCGCTCACAGGCCGACCAGGGCCTTGAGGTGGCCCAGCTCCTGCGCGTTGAGCGCGCGGACGGTGCCCTGCTTCTGGTCGCCCAGCAGGATGGGGCCCACCTTGACGCGGACGAGCCGCTCGACCGGGTGGCCGATCTCCTGGAACATGCGGCGCACGATGCGGTTCTTGCCCGAGTGCAGCACGACCTCGACGAGCACGTGGCCCGGAGTCGAGTCGACGAGCTTGAACGAGTCCACCTGCGCCACGCCGTCCTCCAGCTCCACGCCCTCGCGCAGCCGGTTCGAGACGCCCTTGGCCAGCGGGCCGCGGGTCTGCACCACGTAGGTCTTGGGGACCTCGTAGCTGGGGTGGGTGAGGCGGTTGGCCAGCTCGCCGTCGTTGGTGAGGATGAGCAGGCCCTCGGTCTCGTTGTCCAGACGGCCCACGTGGAACAGGTGCTCCTGCCCGGGCTTGAGGTAGGTGGCGATCGAGGGCCGGCCCTCCGGGTCCACCATCGTGGAGATCACGCCGCGGGGCTTGTTGAAGACGAAGTACTGCTTGGTCACGTCCGTCTGCACGGAGATGCCGTCCACCCGGATCACGGCCGTGGCCGGGTCCACGCGCACGCCGGGCTCGGTGACGACGACGCCGTCCACCTCCACGCGGCCCTCGGCGATGAGGTCCTCGCTCACGCGCCGGGACGCCACACCCGCCGCGGCCAGCACCTTCTGCAGGCGCTGGCCCGACTCGTCGTGGATGCGGTCGAGGTGGGCGGCCTTGGCCCGGGCGGCGCCGGCGCCGCGGCCGCGGCGACCGCGGGTGCGCGGCACGGCGTCCTCGTCGAAGGGGGCCTCCTCGCGGGGGCCGGCGGCGCCGCGGCGGGCACCGATCTGTCGCTGGTAGTCGCGCTCCTGGAACGGGCCGCCCCGTCGACCGACGGCGGGGGTGCGTCCGGAGCCTCGCGGCTTGCGGGAGTTCATGGGGAGGGCGTCCTTTCGGGTGCGCGTCAACGGCGCCGGTCGGGCCGGCGGCGGACGGGTCAGGGGGTGAGGGACGGCCCGGAGACGGACACGCCCGGCTCCATTCTCGCAGATCGGCGGCGTCGCGTCTCCCGGCCACCGCTCCCCCGGCCGCGAGCGCGCAGAGAACCGGCCCGGTCCCGCGACGGGACCGGGCCGGCGTCGTCGGCGCTCAGCGGGCGGTCACGGCGCGCCGCCGCGGCTGATCAGCTCGCGGGCGAGCTGTCGGTAGGCCTTGGCGCCGTCGTGGTTCTCGGCGAACAGGGTGATGGGCGTGGCCGCCACCGTGGCGTCGGCGAACTTGATGGACCGCTTGATGACGGTCTCGAACACGCGGTCCCCGAAGCCGGCCACCAGCGAGCCCACGACCTCCTTGGAGTGCAGGGTTCGCTGGTCGAACATCGTGGCCAGCACGCCGTCGATCTCCAGGTCCGGGTTGAGCCGGTCCTGCACCTTCTCGATCGTCTCGACGAGCAGGGCGACCGCGCGCAGCGCGAAGAACTCGGCGGTCAGCGGGATGATCACGCCGTGCGAGGCGGTCAGCGCGTTGACGGTCAGCAGGCCCAGCGAGGGCTGGCAGTCGATGAGGACCACGTCGTAGTCGTCGCGGACCTGGCGCAGCGCGCGCTCGAGGACCTGCTCGCGGGCCACCTCGTTGACGAGCTGCACCTCGGCCGCGGACAGGTCGATGTTGGCCGGCAGCAGGTCCATGTTCTCGAAGTCCGTGGACAGGATCGCGTCCTTCGCGGTCACGGACCGCTCCATGAGCACGTTGTACACCGTGGTGTCGAGCTCGTGCGGGTTCGCGCCCAGGCCGGCCGAGAGGGCGCCCTGCGGGTCGAAGTCCACCATGAGCACCCTGCGGCCGTAGCCCGCGAGCGCGGCGCCCAGGTTGATGGTGGAGGTCGTCTTCCCGACGCCGCCCTTCTGGTTCACCATCGAGATGATCCGCGCCGGGCCGTGCGAGGTCAGGGGCGCGGGCTCGGGGAAGTCGTGCTTGGGCCGGCCGGTGGGCCCGAGCACGGGCTCGCCGTGGATGGTCATCACGGGGATCGGTTCTCTCGAGGTCACGGCGGCGCCGGCTCCTTCCACGGTGGTCTGCACGCCCGGCCGCGGGCCGCGGCGCGCCGCGGCCGCCGTCGTCGGCGTGTCCGGATCTTCCCCCACCCTAGTGCCTGGCGTTCCCGGGACGACGGCGACGCCGGGGACGGGCCGGTGTCCAGGCTCATCCCCGGCGTCGCCGGTGGTCGACGGTGCGGCGTGCCGCGCGGGCCCGCCGCCTCCGTCAGCGGGTGGGGTTCCGGTCGCCGTCGGCGGCCATGGTGAAGTTCAGGCTGGAGTCGGGGTGGCCCTCGTAGGCCTGCTCGGCGATCGTCGGGGACTGCTGCGGGTCGTGCGCGGCGCCGTCGTGGCCGGCCACGGTGGCCTCGTCGAACTGCAGCTCGCCACTGAGGACGCGCCGGGCACGCTCGCCGTCGAGCTCGCCCACCCAGCGGCCGATGAGGAGCGTGGCCACGGCGTTGCCGGTGAAGTTGGTCAGGGCGCGGGCCTCGGACATGAACTTGTCGATGCCCACGATCACGCCCATGCCGCCGAGCAGCTCGGGTCGGTGCGCCTGCAGGCCGGCGGCGAGCGTGGCCATGCCCGCGCCGGTGACGCCGGCCGCGCCCTTCGAGGCGATGATCATGAATACCAGCAGGCCGATCTGCTCGCCGAGGTTCATCTCCGCGCCCATCGCGTTGGAGACGAAGAGCGCGGCCATGGTCAGGTAGATGGCGGTGCCGTCCAGGTTGAAGGAGTAGCCGGTGGGCACGGTCACGCCCACGACGGACTTGTCCACGCCGGCGTGCTCCATCTTGGCGATCAGGCGGGGCAGGGCGGTCTCGGAGGAGCTGGTGGCGAAGATGAGCAGGTACTCCCGGCCCAGGTACTTCATGAGGGACAGGATGCTCAGGCCGGTCACGACCTTCAGGACGGTGCCGAGCACCACCACGATGAAGGCGATGCAGGTCAGGTAGAAGGCGCCCATGAGCAGCGCCATGGCGCCGATCGCGGACCAGCCCGTGGAGCCGACGACGGCGGCGATCGCACCGAACGCGCCGATCGGGGCGACCCACATCACCATCATGAGGATGCGGAACACGACGCCCTGGATCAGGGTGAGACCCCGCAGCAGCGGGGCGCCGGCCGGGCCCATCTGCTGCAGGGCGAAGCCCACGAGCAGGGCGATGAACAGGGTGGGCAGCACCGGCAGGGAGCCGGGGATGATGTCCAGCAGGAACTGGACGGTGCCGTCCGCCGCGGCCTGGGGCTTGTTCGGGTCGTAGGGCGTCAGCTTGAGGCCCTCGCCGGGGTGGATGAGGTTGCCGACGACGAGGCCGACGGCCAGCGCGAACGTGGACATCGTCATGAAGTAGGCCAGGGCGATGCCGCCCACGCGGCCGACGGTCGCGGCCTTGGCGATCGAGCCGACGCCGAGGACGATCGTGCAGAAGATGACCGGGCCGATCATCATCTTGATGAGGGAGACGAAGCCGTCGCCCAGCGGCTTGAGGGACTTGCCGAACTCGGGGAAGAACAGGCCGACGGCGGCGCCCAGCACCACCGAGGCGATCACGGCGATGTACAGCCAGTGGGTGCGGTCCTTCTTCGTCGCCGGGGCCGGCGGGGCCGAGGTCTCGGCCGGTGGGGTGTGCGCCATCGGGCGTTCCGTTCTGTGCGGTGGTGGGGCGCCGCCGAGCGGTCCGCAACGGCGCGGGAGGGATGTGACCACTCTCGCGGCCCCGGGTGGTGTCGGTCACGATTGCGGTCATAGTGGTCACGGCGGCCGACGGACTGCAGGATCGTGGGGGTGGACCGGCGCGTCGCCGGCCCGAGGGAGGAGAGGCATGCGCCACCCGTGGTCGATTGCCCGGCGGATCGCCGTGGTCCACGTGGCGCTCGTGGCGGCCATCGCCCTGTTCAGCGTGTGGAGCGCCTACCTCCAGGCCCGCGAGGTGGCCCAGCGCGTCGAGGAGCGCCACGTCCAGGGCGTCACCACCCTCGTGGCGCGCGACCCCGCGCTCGTCTCGGCCCTGCGGGCCGGCGACGCCCCCGCCTTGCAGGCCGGGATCGACGGCTGGATCGCCGAGGCACAGGTCTCGTGGCTGACCGTGATGGACCCGGACGGGATGCGGTTGGCGAGCTGGCGCCCCGAGCAGGTCGGTGTCCGCTACCCGAAGCCGGTGGACGCCGTCGTCGCCGGGGACACCGTCGTGGAGCTCTCGAGCACCGGTGCCGCGGGCCGTTCGGTGCGCGCGCTCGCACCGGTCGTGGACCCGGAGGACGGCACCGTCGTGGGCGTGGTCACGATGGGCGTGCAGATCTCCGACGTCACCATCATGGCCGAGGCGCAGATCCCCGGCATCCTGCTGGGCTCGGCCGCCGTGGCCGCCGTCGGCCTGCTCGTCGCCTGGCTCGTGGGCCGGTATCTGAACCGGGTGACGCTCGGACGCGGCCCCGAGCAGATCGCCGAGCAGTTCCTGCTGGCCGAGACGGCCATGGACTCGCTCGAGGCCGGCGTCGTGGTCCTCGCCCCGGACGGGCGGGTCCGCCTGCACAACGACGCCGCCGCGCGCCTGCTCGGCTGGGAGGGCGCGGGCGAGCCTCGACCGCCCACCGAGCTCTCCGCAGCCCTGCCGGGCGCGGTCAGCGGCGAGGCGAGCCTCGCCGTCGGCGGACGGGTCCTCGTGGTGCAGCAGCGTGTCGTGCGGGCGCCCGGCCGCTCCGACCCCGGCGGGTCGGTCCCGCCGACGGCCCTCGCCGCGGCCGCCCGCGAGGGCGTGACCACCGCCCCGGCGGGATCGCGCGTGCTCGTCCTGCACGACCGCACCGACCTGCAGCGGCTCGGCGACGAGCTCACCGTGGCCCACACCCTGACCACGGCGCTGCGCGCGCAGACGCACGAGCACGCCAACCAGCTGCACACCGCCCTCGCCCTCGTGGAGTCGGGCCGGCTGGAGGCCGCCCGGGCCGTGCTGTCCCGCCGCGCCGCGGACGAGGAGGCCTCCGACGACGTCCTCGCCGCCCTGCTCGACGCGAAGGCCGCCCAGGCGCGTGAGCGGGGCGTGGCGCTGACCTGGTCCGCCGAGCTGACCGCGCCCGCCCCGCTGCGCCCGCTCGATCTGCTGACCGTGCTGGGCAACCTGGTGGACAACGCCCTCGACGCCGCCGCCGCACCGGACCTGTCCGCGGCAGGCCGGTGGGTCGACGTCGAGGTGGTCTCGGACGCCGCGGGCCTGCTCGTGCAAGCTGGCCGACGGCGGCCCCGGACCCTCCGACGCGGACCGCGGCCGACTCTTCGACCGGGGCTGGTCGACGAAGCCCGTCGGCGCCGCCGGACGCGGCATGGGGCTGTGGCTGACGCGGCGGATCGCGGAGGAGGCCGGCGGGGTCGCGGACGTCGCGACCGACTCGGGCACCGTGTTCACCGTCGAGGTGCCCCGCACCCCCCGACCCCAGGAGGAGATATGACCGCCCGCCCGTACCGGGTGCTCGTCGTCGAGGACGAGCAGCTGACGGCCGAGACCTACGTGGCGCACCTGGACCGGCTGCCGGGCTTCGAGGTGGCCGCGGTGGCCGGTTCCCTGCTGGCCGCGCGGCAGGTCGCCGCGGCGGGCCTGCACGCCAACGGGCGCTTCCCGTTCGACGTCGTCCTGCTGGACATGAACCTGCCGGACGGGCACGGCCTGGACTTCCTGCGCCAACTGCGCGCGGCCGGCTTCCACGGCGGGGTGCTGGCGCTCACCGCGGCCACCGACCTGCCGGTGGTGCGCCGGGCCGTCGCGTACGGGGTGACGCAGTACCTCGTGAAGCCGTTCGGGTTCGACGAGTTCGCGGACCGACTGGGCGGGTTCCGCGCCGCCTCGGCGATGCTGGCCGGCGACGGCGCCCTCGACGGCCAGGAGCAGGTGGACGCCGTCTTCCGCGTCTCCCGCGAGCGGCGCGCCGAGGCCCTGCCCAAGGGGCTGACCGAGGGCACCCTGCGCGAGGTGGTGGAGCTGCTGGGGGCGGACCCGGAGACCGCCCTGAGCGCGGCCGAGGTGGGCGAGCGCCTGGGCATCTCCCGCGTGACGGCCCGGCGCTACCTCGAGCACCTCGAGCGGATCCGCCGGGTGCGGCGCTCGGCCCGGCACGGCGGCCGCGGCCGGCCCGAGCAGGAGTACCGCTGGGCCGGCCGCACGTGAGCGGGGCTCAGCGGGCCGGGCGCAGCACCCCGGCCAGGGCCTCGAGCACGGCGGGGTCCTCGATGGTCGAGGGCACCGCGTACTCCTCGCCGTCGGCCATCTGCCGCATGGTCTTGCGCAGGATCTTGCCCGAGCGGGTCTTGGGCAGCGCGTCCACCACGACGACGTCGCGGAAGTCCGCCACCGGACCCACCTCGCGGCGCACCGCCTGACGCAGCTCGTCCATGAGCGCGGCCTCGGCCTCCGAGCCGGCCTCGGGCGTCTCGACGCCGGACTTGAGGACCACGTAGCCCGAGGGTCGCTGGCCCTTGAGCTGGTCTGCGACGCCGATCACGGCGCACTCGGCCACCGCCGGGTGCGCGGCCAGGGCGGCCTCGAGGACGCCCGTGGACAGCCGGTGCCCGGAGACGTTGATGACGTCGTCGGTGCGCCCGAGCACGAACACGTAGCCGTCCTCGTCCACGAGGCCGGAGTCACCGGTCGCGTAATGGCCGGGGAACGCGCTGAGGTAGGAGTCGATGTAGCGCTGGTCGTCGCGCCACAGGGTGGGCAGGGTGCCCGGGGGCAGCGGCAGCCGCAGGGCGATGTTGCCCTCGGTCCCGGCGGGCACGGGCTCGCCCAGGCCGTCCAGGACCACGAGGTCCACGCCCGGCGAGGGCACCGAGGACGACCCGATCTTCACCGGCAGCTGTTCCAGGCCCACCGGGTTCGCCGCGATGGCCCAGCCGGTCTCGGTCTGCCACCAGTGGTCGATCACCGGCATGCCCAGCAGGCCCTCGATCCACCGCTGCGTCTCCGGGTCCAGGCGCTCGCCCGCGGCGAAGAAGTGCCGCAGGGAGGACAGGTCGTGGGCCTGGAGCAGCTCGCCCTCGGGGTCGGCGCGGCGGATCGCGCGCAGCGCCGTGGGGGCCGTGAAGAAGGACCGGACCCCGTGGTCCTCGATGAGCCGCCAGAACGCGCCGGCGTCGGGCGTGCCCACGGGCTTGCCCTCGTACATCACCGTGGTGGCCCCGGCCAGCAGCGGTCCGTAGACGATGTAGGAGTGCCCCACGACCCAGCCCACGTCCGAGGCGGTGCACATCGCCTGCCCCGGGCCGACGTCGTAGATGTGCTCCATGGTCCAGCGCAGGGCGACGGCGTGGCCTCCGTTGTCCCGGACGACGCCCTTGGGCTTGCCCGTGGTGCCCGAGGTGTAGAGCACGTACAGCGGGTCGGTGGCCCGCACCGGGACGCAGTCGGCCGGCTCGGCGGCCGCGACGGCCTCGCCCCAGTCCTCCCAGCTCGCGCCCCCGCGCCCGTCGGCGTCCGCGAGCGCGGTCTCGAAGCCCTCGCGGTGGTGGACCAGCACCGTGCGCACGGGGTGCGCGGCGGTCTCGAGCGCCTCGGCCACGGCGGGCAGGTATTCGACCCGGCGCTTGGGCTCGATGCCGCCGGAGCAGGTGAGCACGACGTCGGGGGCGGCGTCGTCGATGCGGGAGGCGAGCTCGCGCGGGGCGAAGCCGCCGAAGACCACGGAGTGCACCGCGCCGAGCCGCGCGCACGCCAGCATCGCGATGTGGGCCTGCGGGATCATCGGCAGGTACACGAGGACGCGGTCGCCCTTGCCGACGCCGCGCGCGGCCAGGGCGCCGGCCAGGCGGGCCACCGCGTCCGTGAGCTCGGCGTACGTGTAGCGGGTGACCTCGCCGGTCATCGCGGAGTCGTGGATCAGCGCGACGGCGTCCCCGCGGCCCGCCTCGACGTGCCGGTCCAGGCAGTTGAAGGCGGTGTTCAGCTCGCCGTCCGGGAACCAGCGGTACAGGGGCGCGGCGGAGTCGTCGAGGGCGCGCGTGGGCGCGACGGTCCAGTCGATGGCGCGCGCCGCGTCGAGCCAGAACCCCTCGGGGTCGCGGAGGGACCGGGCGTGGGCGTCGGCGTACGCGCCGGAGGGGCGGTCTTCGGTGGGGGCATCGTGGGTCGCCATGCGCCCAGGGTAGTGCCGTGGATCACAGGGGGCAAGGAATCTGTATACATTTCTTGCCCCGTCAGTGAGGCGTGGCGGCACGCGCGAGTCCCGCGCCGGGGACGCACCACCCAGCCCCCGCACGCCGGACGGCACTCCTCGTGGGCGGCGTCGCCCGGCACGCGCATCGGACACACCCCCTGCCCTCGGCGGGACTGTTGTGTATACACTGGCGGCATGCGAGCGAGTGAGCGGGCGTACCAGGCCCTGAGGGCGGAGATCCTCGACTGGTCCCTCCCTCCGGGCGCGGGCCTGGGCGAGGTGGAGCAGGCCGAGCGCCTGGGCATCTCGCGCACCCCTCTGCGCGAGGCGCTCTCCCGCCTGGTGGCCGACGGCCTGGCCGAGCAGGCCCCGGGCCGGGGCATCGTCGTCGCCGACCTGTCCCTCGAACAGGCGGACCAGCTGTTCGACCTGCGCATCGCCCTCGAGTCCCTCCTGGCGCGCCGGGCCGCGCAGCGGGCCACCCCGGAGGCGGCCGAGCGGTTCACGGTCCTCGCGGGCCGTTTCCAGGAGGCCGAGGTGGCCCTGCGCGGCGGGACCGACCCGGCGGACTACTACGCGATGACGGCCGAGCTGGACAGCCGGCTGGACGAGGCCGCCGCGAACCCCTACCTCGTCTCCACCCTGCGCACCCTGCGCCTGCACCTGGCGCGCCTGCGCCGCCTGGCCGCGGACGACCCGGCCCGCCTCGCGGCCTCCGCCGCGGAGCACGCGGACATCGCCGACGCCGTCGGCTCGGGCGCCGCGGACCTCGCGGAGGCGACCACGCGGGTCCACCTGCACCACGCCTTCCACCATCTGACCCGGCGCGGCCGCGCCGAGGAGACCCCGACCCTGCTGACCCCCACCGAAGGAGACCGACCATGAAGAACCATCACGTGCGCGTCCACCGCTCCGAGGAGAACCTCGAGCGCAAGGACCAGCTGGCCTGGAAGCTGGCCGAGGTGGCCGTCGACGACGTCGAGGTGCTGCCCGAGGTCGAGGAGATGATCATCAACCGGATCATCGACAACGCCTCCGTCGCCGTCGCCTCGCTGAAGCGCGGCCCGATCGTCGCCGCCCGCGCCCAGGCCCTGTCCCACCCGGTCTCCACCGGCGGCGAGGGCGCCTCCGTGTTCGGTGTGGCGCAGAAGGTCTCCCCCGAGTGGGCCGCGTGGGCCAACGGCGTGGCCGTCCGCGAGCTGGACTACCACGACACGTTCCTGGCCGCCGAGTACTCCCACCCGGGCGACAACATCCCGCCGATCCTCGCCGTCGCCCAGCACGCCGGCCGCTCCGGCAAGGACCTGATCCGCGGCATCGCCACCGGCTACGAGATCCAGGTGGACCTCGTGAAGTCCATCAACCTGTACGGCCACAAGATCGACCACGTGGCCCACATCGGCCCCTCCGCCTCCGCCGGCATCGGCACCCTGCTCGGCCTGGACACCGAGACCATCTTCCAGGCCATCGGCCAGGGCCTGCACACCACCACCGCCACCCGCCAGTCCCGCAAGGGCGAGATCTCCACGTGGAAGGCCCACGCCCCGGCGTTCGCCGGCAAGATGGCCGTCGAGGCCGTGGACCGCGCCATGCGCGGCCAGACCTCCCCCGTCCCGATCTACGAGGGCGAGGACGGCGTGATCGCCTGGCTGCTGGACGGCCCGGACGCCTCCTACGAGGTGCCGCTGCCCGAGCAGGGCGAGCCCAAGCGCGGCATCCTGGACACCTACACCAAGGAGCACTCGGCCGAGTACCAGGCCCAGGCCTGGATCGACCTGGCCCGCAAGCTCCACAGGGAGCACCCGGAGGCCACCGACCCGGCGAACGTCGAGTCGGTGCTGATCAAGACCTCGCACCACACCCACTACGTGATCGGCTCGGGCGCCAACGACCCGCAGAAGTACGATCCGACGGCCTCGCGCGAGACCCTCGACCACTCCATCCCCTACATCTTCACCGTGGCCCTGCAGGACGGCTCCTGGCACCACGTGGACTCCTACGCCCCCGAGCGCGCCCAGCGCGAGGACACCGTGGCCCTGTGGCACAAGGTGACCACCGTGGAGGACCCGGAGTGGACCCGCCGGTACCACTCGCTGGACCTCGCGGAGAAGGCGTTCGGCGGCGCGGTGGAGATCACCCTCAAGGACGGCGCCGTCATCACCGACGAGATCGCCGTGGCCGACGCCCACCCGCTCGGCGCCCGGCCGTTCGCCCGCGAGCAGTACATCCAGAAGTTCCGCACCCTGGCCGAGGGCATCGTCTCGAAGGAGGAGCAGGACCGCTTCCTGGCCGCCGCCGAGCGCGTGGCCGAGCTGCAGCCCGGCGAGCTGGACCAGCTGAACATCCTGGCGGACCCGGCGTTCCTGTCCGAGGCCGACCTCGCCGCCGCCCCGAAGGGCCTGTTCTGATGCTGTACTCGACGAAGACGGCCGAACAGAAGCGGATCGACCTGCGGCAGACCCTGAAGCAGGGCGGCGCCCAGCAGTTCCCGGGCGCGTTCACGCCGCTGACCGCCAAGCTGATCCAGGAGAAGGGCTTCCCCGGGGTGTACATCTCCGGTGGCGTGCTCGCGAACGAGCTGGGCCTGCCCGACGTCGGGCTGACCACGCTCACCGAGGTGGCCGTGCGCGGCGGGCAGATCGCCCGCCTCACGGACCTGCCGTGCCTCATCGACGCGGACACGGGCTTCGGCGAGCCGATGAACGTGGCCCGCACGGTGCAGGAGTTCGAGAACGCCGGCCTGGCCGGCTGCCACATCGAGGACCAGTTCAACCCCAAGCGGTGCGGCCACCTCGACGGCAAGAACATGGTGGACCTCGACACCGCGGTCAAGCGCATCGCCGCCGCCGTCGACGCCCGCCGGGACCCGAACTTCCTCATCATGGCGCGCACCGACCTGCGGGCCGTGGAAGGCCTGGACGCCGCGATCGCCCGCATGAAGGCGCTCGTGGAGGCCGGTGCGGACGCGATCTTCCCGGAGGCCCTGAAGGACATCGGCGAGTTCGAGACCGTGTGTCGCGAGCTGGAGCCCCTCGGGGTCCCGGTCCTGGCGAACATGACCGAGTTCGGCAAGTCCGAGCTGTTCACCCGCCAGCAGCTGGCCGACGCCGGCGTCGCGATGGTGATCTACCCGGTCACCCTGCTGCGCTCCGCGATGGGCGCCGCCGAGCGCGTGCTCGACGCCATCAAGGAGGAGGGCACCCAGCAGTCGCAGGTGGAGCAGATGCTCACCCGCGCCCGCCTCTACGAGCTGGTGGACTACGAGGGCTACAACGCCTTCGACACGGGCATCTTCAACTTCGACGTGCCCACGCTCGACATCGGCGCCAACCACGCCGACCTCTGACCCGTCACCGGGCCCGCCCGTGCGCGGGCGGGCCCCACTCCCCGAGGAGGGACACCATGACCGAGACCGAGATCAAGAAGGGCCTGGCCGGCGTCGTCGTGGACACCACGGCGATCTCCAAGGTCAACCCGGAGACGAACTCCCTGCTGTATCGCGGCTATCCCGTGCAGGACCTGGCCGCGCAGCTTTCGTTCGAGGCCGTCGCGCTGCTGCTCTGGACGGGCGAGCTGCCCACGGACGAGGAGCTGGCCGCGTTCGAGCACTTCGAGCGCGCGCACCGTGCCCTCGACCCGAAGGTGAAGCAGGCCATCGACCTGCTGCCCACCGACTGCCACCCCATGGACGTCGGACGCACCGCCGTGTCCGTGCTCGGCGCGAACCACCCGAAGGCGGAGGACTCCTCCCCCGAGGCCGAGCTGGAGAAGGCCCAGGCCCTGTTCGCGGCGTTCCCGGCCGTCGTCGCCTACGACCAGCGCCGCCGGCGCGGCCAGGACGTGGTGGAGCCGCGCGAGGACCTGGACTACTCGCAGAACTTCCTCTGGATGACGTTCGGCGAGGAGGCCGCCCCGGAGGTCGTGGACGCGTTCCGCGTCTCGATGGTGCTGTACGCCGAGCACTCGTTCAACGCCTCGACCTTCACCGCGCGCGTGATCACCTCGACGCTCTCCGACCTGCACTCGGCCGTGACCGGTGCGATCGGCGCGCTCAAGGGCCCCCTGCACGGCGGCGCCAACGAGGCCGTGATGCACACCTTCGACGAGATCGGCATCCGGAAGGAGGAGTCCCGTGAGGACGCCGCCGCCCGAGCGAAGGCGTGGATGGAGGACGCCCTGGCCCAGAAGAAGAAGGTCATGGGCTTCGGCCACCGCGTCTACAAGAACGGGGACTCCCGCGTGCCCACCATGAAGGCCGCACTGGACCGGATGATCGAGCACTACGGCCGCGAGGAGATGCTCGGCCTGTACGACGGTCTGGAGCAGGCCATGGACGAGGCCAAGCAGATCAAGCCGAACCTCGACTACCCCGCCGGCCCGACGTATCACCTCATGGGCTTCGACACCGAGCTGTTCACGCCGATCTTCATCGCCTCGCGCATCACCGGCTGGACCGCCCACATCATGGAGCAGCGCGCCGCGAACGCGCTGATCCGCCCGCTCTCGGCCTACGACGGCCCCGAGCAGCGGGAGCTGCCGGCGGGCTGAGCCTCGTGAGGGGCGGTCGGGGCGACTTGTCGGAGGTGTAGACGCAGATCACCTCCGACACGTCGCCCCATTCGCTCGCGGCGCGGTGCCGCGTGCACGACGACGGCGGGTCGCCCCGGGTGGGGCGGCCCGCCGTCGTCGTGTCGTCATCGGTGCGACGCCCTCGCAGAGTGGTCACGACACGCCGCGTGCCGGGCGCGGCGACGGCGTGTCGTGACCACTGTGTCGGGCCGGTCGTCGGCCCCTCAGCGCCGGGCCGCCGCGTCGGCGCGGCGGGCCAGGCCGGCGGCGACGAGGCCGGCGAACAGCGGGTGCGGGCGGGTCGGCCGGGAGGAGAACTCCGGGTGGGCCTGCGTGGACACGTAGTACGGGTGCACGTCCCGGGGCAGCTCCACGAACTCCACGAGGGCGCCGTCCGGGGAGGTGCCGCAGATCGCGAGACCGGCCTCCTCGAGGCGGTCGCGGTAGGCGTTGTTCACCTCGTAGCGGTGGCGGTGGCGCTCGGTCACCTCGGTGGTGCCGTAGGCCTCGGCCACCACGGAGCCCGGGCGCAGGGTCGCGGGGAAGGCGCCCAGGCGCATGGTGCCGCCGAGGTCCCCCTCGCCGGCCACGATCTGCTCCTGCTCGGCCATGGTGGCGATCACGGGCGAGGCGGTCTCCGGGTCGAACTCGGTGGAGTCCGCGTCCTCCAGGCCGAGGACGTTGCGGGCGTACTCGATGACCATGGACTGCAGGCCCAGGCACAGACCCAGCGTCGGGATCCGCTGCTCGCGGGCGTGCCGCAGCGCGCCGAGCTTGCCCTCGAGCCCGCGCACGCCGAAGCCGCCGGGCACACACACGGCGTCGACGTCCGCGAGCGCCACCGCCGCGCCCTCGGGGGTGGCGCACTCGTCCGCGGCCACCCAGCGGATGCCCACCTTGGCCCGGTGGGCGAAGCCACCGGCGCGCAGCGCCTCGGTGACGGACAGGTAGGCGTCCGGCAGGTCCACGTACTTGCCCACGAGCGCCACCGTGAGCTCGTGCTCCGGGTGGTGCACGGCGTCCATGAGGGCATCCCACGCGGTCCAGTCCACGTCCTTGAACTTCAGGTCCAGGGACTGCACCACGTGGGCGTCGAGGCCCTGGTCGTGGATGACGCGGGGGATGTCGTAGATGGAGGGGGCGTCGGCGCAGTTGACGACGGCGTCCTGCGGGACGTCGCACATGCGGGCGATCTTGCCGCGGACATCGTCGGGGACGGCCCGGTCCGAGCGCAGCACGATCGCGTCCGGCTGGATGCCGATCGAGCGCAGGGCGGCCACGGAGTGCTGTGTGGGCTTGGTCTTGAGCTCCTGCGAGGGGCCGATGTACGGCACGAGGGAGACGTGCAGGAAGAAGACGTCGTCGCGGCCGACGTCCTGGCGGACCTGGCGGGCGGCCTCGAGGAAGGGCTGCGACTCGATGTCGCCGACGGTGCCGCCGATCTCCGTGATGATCACGTCCGGGGCGGGGCGGTCGCCGCGGGGCTCCGCGGGCAGGCGCATCCGGCGGCAGATCTCGTCGGTGATGTGCGGGATGACCTGGACGGTGTCCCCGAGGTACTCGCCGCGGCGCTCGCGGGCGATCACGGTGGAGTACACCTGGCCGGTGGTCACGTTGTCCAGGCCGTCGAGGTCCTCGTCGAGGAAGCGCTCGTAGTGGCCGATGTCCAGGTCCGTCTCGGCGCCGTCCTCGGTGACGAACACCTCGCCGTGCTGGAACGGGTTCATGGTGCCCGGGTCCACGTTGAGGTAGGGGTCGAGCTTCTGCATCACCACCCTGAGCCCGCGCGCCTTGAGCAGGTGGCCGAGCGAGGAGGCCGTGAGCCCCTTGCCGAGGGAGGAGGCGACACCGCCGGTCACGAACACGTGACGGGTGACGCGCGTGGACGTCTGAGTACGAGAAGTTCGTTTCACCACGGATTTTGAGCGTATCAGGTGCGGGGCTCAGCGCGCGCGCGGATGCGCGGCGGAGTAGACCTCGCGCAGGGAGTCCACGGTGACGAGGGTGTACACCTGCGTGGTGGTCACGGACGCGTGCCCGAGCAGCTCCTGGACCACGCGGACGTCCGCGCCGCCGGCCAGCAGGTGCGTGGCGAAGCAGTGGCGCAGGGTGTGGGGCGAGACGTCCGCCTCGAGGCCGGCGCGCTCGGCCGCCCGCTTCAGCACGGCCCACGCGGACTGCCGGGAGAGCCGGCCCCCGCGGGCGTTGACGAACAGGGCGGGCGTGGAGCGTGTGACTCCCGTCATGATCGTGGGCCGTCCCCGCACCAGCCATGCGTCGAGCGCGGCGGCCGCGTAGGAGCCGATCGGCACCACGCGCTCCTTGGACCCCTTGCCGAACAGGCGGACCACGGGCTGGCCGCCGTCGTCCCCGGTCTGCGCGAGCCCCACCACGTCGTCGACGTCGAGGCCGACCACCTCGGAGATGCGGGCGCCGGTGCCGTAGAGGAACTCGAGCAGCGCGCGGTCCCGCAGTCCGGCGGGGGTGTCGACGGGCACGGCCTCCAGCAGCGCCGTCACCTGCTCCACGGGGAGCGCCTTCGGCAGGCGGGCGCCCGGCTTCGGCGGGTGGACGTCGAGGGCGGGGTCGGCGGGCGTGAGGCCCTCGAGGGCCCAGAACCGGTGCAGGCCGCGCACGGCCGCGAGCACGCGGGCCGCCGAGCGGACCGCGAGGGGCCGCGCGCCGTCCTCGCCGGTGCCCAGCGCCCGCAGAAAGCCCGAGACGTGGCCCGGGTCGACGTCGGCGGGGGCGCGCACCCCCTGGGCCTCGAGCCAGCGGCGGTAGCGCTCAAGGTCGCGGCGGTAGGCGGCCAGCGTGTTCGCGGCGAGGCCCCGCTCGACGGCCAGGTGCTCCAGGTGGCGGCGGAACGGGGCCGCGAGCGCGGACTCCGCGCCCCGGCCCCCACGGCTCCCACGGGCCTCGGCCTCGCCGCTCCCCCGGGCGGCCGGGTCGGTGCTCACGCGGGCCAGTCCGCCCCGGGGCCGTGGCGGTCGGGGACGAACGGCGCGTCCACGGGACGCAGGCGTCGCCAGCCCTGGGCCCGGTGGGCGCCCAGGGCCAGCACGGCGACGACGGTGGACGGGTTGTGCACCCGGCCGTCCAGGACGGCGTCGGTCACCTCGTCGAGGCCGACCCACACGAGCGGCATGGCCGCCTCCTCGTCCTGCCGGGTGTGCCGCTCGCCGTCGGGGATCTCCTCGATCTGACGGGCCAGGAACACGCGGATCGCCTCGCTGGAGCCGCCCGGGGTCGTGTAGTAGTCGACGAGGGTGTGCCACTCGCGGGCGCGCAGGTCGGCCTCCTCGGCCAGCTCACGGACGGCGACCTGGTGGAGGTCCTCCCCGTCCACGTCCCGCAGGCCCGCCGGGATCTCCCACAGCTCCATGCCCACGGGGTGGCGGTACTGGCGGACGAGGGCCACCTGCTCGCGGGGGCCGGTGGTGGTGAGCTTGGTGCGGACCGCGAGGATCGCCACGGCGCCCGGGTGCACCATCAGCTCCCGGGTCAGCGGATCCCGGGACTTGTCCGCCGGGTCCAGGCGGAACGACTCCCGGGCGATGTCCCACACTCGGCCCTCGTAGACGGTCTTCGACTTCTTCACCGGGCGGGGGACGTGCAGGTCGCGCAGGGGCGAGCGTCCCGCGGACGCGGGGATCTCAGGCATGGGGCGATCCTTTCATGTCGGGGCGGCGTCCGCGGACCGGGTCAGCCGCGTTCGCGGGCGGAGGACTCGAGCAGCTCCCGGGCGTGCTCGCGGGCCGCCGCGGAGTCCCCGCGGCCGGCGAGCATGCGGGCGAGCTCCTCGACCCGTTCGTCGGCCGTCAGGGTCACGACGTCGGAGGTGGTCACACCCGCGGCCGGATCCGAGTTCTTCTCCACCCGCACGTGCCGGTCCGCATAGGCGGCGACCTGGGGCAGGTGCGTCACGGCGATGACCTGCACGTGGCGGGCGAGCCGGGCCAGGCGTGCCCCGATCCGCACGGCGGCCTCACCGCCCACGCCGGCGTCGACCTCGTCGAACACGAAGGTGGGCACCGGGTCCGTGGCGGCCAGGACCACCTCGAGGGCGAGCATCACGCGGGAGAGCTCGCCGCCGGAGGCGCCGCGGCCCAGGGGCCGGGGCTCGACGCCCGCGTGGGGGCGCAGGGCGAGCGTGACGTCCTCAGCGCCGTACGGGCCGAGACCGTCCCCGGCGACCGGCGTCAGCCCGACGTGGAACGAGGCGTCCGGCATGAACAGGGCGTGCAGCTCCTCGGTCACCGCGGTCTCGAGCCGCTCGGCGGCCGCGGTGCGCAGGGCGGTGAGGGTCGCGGCCCGCTCGCGCAGCGCGGCGTCCAGCCGGTCGACCTCCGCCTCGAGCTCCTCGAGGCGGCCGGAGTCGCCCTGCAGCTCGTCCAGGCGCGGACGCTGGGTCCGGGCCCAGTCGATCACGTCGGCGAGCTCCGGCCCGTAGAGCCGCTGCAGTCGTGTGAGCTCGGCCAGCCGCGACTGGGCCGCGTCGAGGTCGGAGGCCGCGTCGGCGTCCAGGTCAGCGGTGTAGCGGGCCAGGTCGCCGGCGATGTCCGTGAGCACGACGGCGGCCTCGGCCAGGCGCGCGGCCGCGGCGGCGAGCTCGGGGTCGTCGCCGGGGGCGGCGAGCACGGCCTGCCGCGCCCCCTCCACGAGGCTGACGGCGCCGGGGGTCTCGTCCATCGCGTCCACGTCGGGGCCGGCCAGTCGGGCGTGCGCCTCCCCCGAGGCGGCACGCAGCTCCTCGACGTCCTCGAGCCGGCGGATGAGAGCCCGCAGCTCCTCGTCCTCCCCCTCCTGCGGGTCGGCGAGGTCGATCTCCTCGAGCGAGCGCTGGAGCGCCTCGGCCTCGCGGGCCCGCTCCTGGCGGTGGGTGGTGAGCTCCTCGCGCTCCCGACGCGCGGCGGCCCAGGCGGCGTGGTCGGCGCGGTAGGCCCGCAGGGCCGCGGCGAGCTCGGCGCCGCCGAACGCATCGAGGGCGTGCCGCTGGGCGTCGGCGCCCTGGAGGCGGACCTGGTCGTTCTGCCCGTGCACGGCCACGAGCGTGGCCCCGATCTCGGAGAGCAGGCCCACGGGCACGGAACGGCCGCCGGCCGCGGCGCGGGAGCGTGTGCCCTCCCCCGACGCCGTGACGCTGCGGCTGAGGACCAGGTCGCGGGTGCCGTCGTCGCCCTCGTCCACGACCGCACCGGCCTCCTGAGCCAGGCGGAGCGCCGCGTGGTCCGCGGCCACGCGCACGCCGGCGTCCACGACGGCTCGGGACGAGCCCCGGCGGACCGCGCCCGCGTCGGCGCGAGCACCGAGCAGCAGGCCCAGGGCGGTGACCACCATGGTCTTGCCGGCGCCGGTCTCACCGGTGACGACGGTGAAGCCGGGGTCCAGGTCCACGGTGGCCTCGCCGATCACGCCGAGCCCCGAGATCCTCAGATGGTCGATCATGCGTCCTCCCCGGGGTGACGCGCCCCGCGGTCGCGGTGGCGCTGGATGTCCGCGGGCGAGAGCACCGACAGCGGCATGGTGGCCGGTTCGACGACGTCGGGACGCGGCCCCGCGTGCCGCGGCTCGACGGTCTCCACCGCGTGGAGCACGCCCGCCCGCTCCTGGGCGGTGACGGGGCCGCGCCAGCCGTCCGTGGGCAGCCGGAACTTGCGCACCAGCCGTTCCGCGAAGGGAGTCGGGTTGAGACGGGCCAGGCGCACCGGCTCCGCCGACCGGGACACCTCGATCCGGGCCTGCGGCGGCAGTTCGACGGTGCGCCGGCCGTCACACCACAGCACACCGGTCTCGCGGGTGCGGGTGAGCACGTCCACGCCGATCGTGGAGCGCGGACCCACCACGAGGGGGCGGGTGAACAGGGCGTGGGCGCTGATGGGCACGCACAGCAGGGCCTCCACGGAGGGCCACACCACAGGGCCCCCGCCGGAGAAGGCGTAGGCCGTGGAGCCGGTGGGGGTGGCCAGCACGACGCCGTCGCAGCCGAAGGCCGTCAGCGGCGAGTTGTCCACGGACACGACCACCTCGAGCATCCGCTCCCGGTGGGACTTCTCCACGGAGGCCTCGTTGAGGGCCCACGTGCGGGCCACCTCGCGGCCCTCCACGTGCACGACGACGTCCAGGGCCATGCGCTCGATCACCACGTAGGACTCCGAGGCGATCGCCTGGACGGTGCGGTGCAGGTCGGTGCGCTCGGACTCGGCGAGGAAGCCGACGTGGCCCAGGTTCACCGCCAGCAGCGGCACGTTGTAGCCGCGGACGAAGTCGGCCGCCCGCAGCACCGAGCCGTCGCCGCCGAGGACGAGGCCGAGGGTGATGTCCTCGAGCTCGCAGTCGACCCCGAGGGCCTCCGGCGCGAACTCCGGGGGGTCCCCCGCGGCCGCGCGGATGGCGGCCACGTCCTGTTCGAGCATGACGCTGACCAGGCCCTCCTCCGCGAACATGCGGGTGGCCTGCAGCGCCGCGCTGATGGCGTCCTCGCGGCCCGTGTGGGTCAGGACGAGGACGCGACGTCCGGGGGTGTAGGGCATGGTTCCTTCCGCGGGCCGGGGTGCCGGGCACTGCGCTCCAGGATAGCCACGAGACCGGACGCGCGAACCGGTGGCCCCGCGCCCGTGGACGGGCGGTGTCCCCCGGTCGGGGGTCAGGACCAGTCGATGTGCGCGCCCCGGACCCACCCGGCGGCGCTCTCGCCGGCGGGCGTGGCCGGGCCCGTCCCGCCAGCCGGGTCGTCGGCCGCGGTGGCGTCGGGACGGCGGAGTCGCAGGAAGAACTCGGCGTTCCCGTCCTGGCCGGCCAGGCCGGATCGGGCAAGGCCGCGCGGTGCGAGGCCGGCGCCCAGCGCGGCCGCGGCCACCCCCGCGACGGCGTCGCGGCGGGCGTCGGGATCGGTCACGACGCCCGTCCGCGGCAGAGCGCGCCGCCCGACCTCGAACTGGGGCTTGACCATGAGCAGCAGCTCGGCGCCGGGTCGGCACACGCCCGCGAGCGGGGCGAGGACGAGACGCAGCGAGATGAAGGACAGGTCGGAGACCACCAGGTCCACCGGACCGTCGATGTCCTCGGCCGTGAGGTCGCGGACGTTGAGCCCCTCGCGCACGAGGACGCGAGGGTCGGCCCGGACGGGCGGGGCCAGCTGGTCGTGGCCCACGTCGACGGCGGCCACCCGTTCAGCGCCCCGCTCGAGGAGGACCTGGGTGAAGCCGCCGGTGGAGGCCCCGGCGTCGAGCGCCCGGCGGCCGGCCACGCCCACGTCCGGGAACGCCTCGAGTGCGCTGACCAGCTTGTGGGCCGCACGGGAGACGTACCGCGGGCCCGGGTCGCGCAGGCGCAGGGTGGCGTCGGCGGCCACGCGGTCGGCGGGCCGGCGCACCGGGCGGCCGTCGAGGAGCACCTGTCCCGCGCGGATGAGCGCCGCGCCCTCCGTGCGGGAGCGTGCCAGGCCCCGAGCGGCCAGGGCGACGTCGGCGCGTGCGGTCTCAGCCACGCCGTGGGTCCGCGGAGGCCTCGGCCCCGCCGGCGAGCAGAGCGGGCAGGTGAGCACGGACCCACGTCGGCCGGTCTGGCCCGGGGGCGGCGCCCGCGGTCTCGCGCGTGTCGATGCCGGTCAGGACGAGCACCGTGTCGAACCCCGCCGCGTTGCCGCCGCGGATGTCCGTGTCCAGGCGGTCGCCGACCACGAGGGGACGGGCCAGGCCGAGGGCGTCGGCCGCCGTCCGGAACAGTCGTGGCTCGGGCTTGCCCGCCGCGACGGGCGCGGTGCCGGTGGCCCGGCCCACCGCCTCGACGAGGGCCCCGTTGCCGGGGGCGATCCCCTCCGCGCGCGGAATCGAGGTGTCCAGGTTGGTGGCGACCCAGGTGGCCCCGGCGCGCACGGCGTACGCCGCCTCCGCCAGATCGGCCCAGCCGAGACCGGGGTCGAAGCCCTGGATCACCGCGTCGGGACGCTGCGCCGCGGACGCGACCACCTCGTAGCCCCGCTCCTCGACCACGGCGCGCAGGTACGCCGAGCCGACCACGAGCACCCGACCGGTGCGGCGGCCCAGCGTCTCCTCGAGCAGGTCGACGCCCGCCGGTGCGGAGCCGAAGACCTGCCCCGCCTGCGCGGGCACCCCGAGCGTGCGGAGATGCTCGGCCACGGACTCCGGCGCGCGGGAGGCGTTGTTCGTCACGAACCCGACCGGCACGCCCCGTTCCTGCAGCGTCGACAGCGTCTCGACCGCCCCGGCGATCGCGCCGCCTCCGGCGTAGACGACGCCGTCCAGGTCGCACAGCAGCCCGTCGTGACCGTCGAAGAACGTGGCGCTCACCGACCGTCCGCCTCCGGGGCCTCGAGGGCGTCGAACAGCGACAGCTGGTTCGGGTCGACCTCGTCCGGCGCGTCGACGGCGGCCGGCGGCTCCGTGGCGGCCTCCGGCTCCTCGGCCGGGGATCCGTCCGCCGTCGGCTCCGCACCGGCCTCGGCCGCAGACCGCTCGTGGCGCCGTTCGCGGGGGGACGGGCGGCGGTCCCGGGGGTCCTCGACCGGCTCGGTGTCCACGTCGATGATCTCCGGGTCCGCGAACCCGCCCACGCCGAGGGCCTTCTCCGCGACGCGCACGGCGCGCGCCCAGAGCCGAGCCTCGTCGCGGCGCCCCAGGGCGAGCAGCACGTCGGCCTGACGCTGGAACAGCCGGGGAGAGAAGGGGTAGCCGCGCCGCCGGTCCAGTTCCGGGATCTGCAGGGCCTCATGGGCGCCCTGGAGGTCGCCGGCGTCCTCGCGGATGCCGGAGACGACCATGGCCAGCTCGGCCCGCGCCGCCCGGTCCAGACGCGAGGCATCCACCTCGGCGGCCAGCTGCAGGGCCTTCTCCGTGCGGCCGAGGGCACGCTCGCTATCCACCTGCGCGGCGATGTGGGTGTCATCGCCCGTCATACGCCGGTAGGTGCGGAACTCGCGCAGCGCGTCGGCGTACTCCCCCGCCGCGTAGGCGGTGAGCGCGACTGCCTCGCGCACGCGTGAGAGGCGGCCGCCCTTGCGGGACGCGGCGAGGGCGTGCTGGAACGCCAGCGCCGGGTCGACGTCCAGGTAGCGGCCGGCCATCACGAGATGCTTGGCGACCCAGCTGGCAGGACGCTCGTCAAGGCCGTTGATCTCCTTGAGCGTGCCGCGGTCGAGCTCCTGGCCCGTCACGTCCGGGTCGATGTCCGGAGAGCGCTCCTGGTCCGCACGATTCGCCGCTCGGAGGTCACCGGGATTGTGCGCGGGTCGTTCGGCGCGGTCCTCGCGACGAGGGCCCGTCGGCGCACCGCGGCGCTCGGGGCGTCCGCCCCCCTGGCCCGGGCCGCGCCGCCGGTCCTCGTGAGGCCCGCCGGAGCGGCGCCGGTCACCGGCACCGCTGCGAGGACGTCCGTCGCGGTCTCCACCACGACGCCGGCCATCACCGCCACCACGGGGCCCGCGGCCCTCGGATCCGCGGTCCTCGCGGCGCTCTCGGGGGGTGTCCTCAGCCATGGTGTCCTTCCTGGGCGTCACGCCGCGACGGTCCGCGGGAACGCGGTCTCTGTTCCTCATGTGCCGGCCTCGCGGCCGGGTCCTCAGGGGACCAGGCTAGTGCCCGGAGCCTGTGGCAGACCGTCCTTGCGGGGAAAACAGTCCAGAAATGCGGGAAGGGCCTCGCACCAACA
>NZ_JBQPDO010000017.1:0-51921 GCF_052220525.1 Micrococcus sp. TCR-5 | reverse complement strand
TCTCTTTGCGCGGATGGGTGGTGTAGGAACTTCCATCCTGCGGGAGAGGCCCACTCGTCTCATCTCAGTCCGGCCCTCGTGCCAAGAACCTCATGACCCGCAACAACTAGCCCTCCCCGCGACGCTCGCGCATGCGGCGCAGCAGCTCGTACGCCTCCGGCACGGAGAGCTCCGAGTGGCTGGACAGCTGGACGGCGGCGGACTCGAGGTTGCCGTCCCGCACCATGGCGGCGAGCTGGTCGCGCAGCCACGGCGGCAGGTCCCGCGAGGAGAGCCGGACGGACTCCGTCCCCCGCATCACCTCGACCTCGAAGGGGAGCTCCTCCTCAGCGGGGGCGGCGGTCCACTCGGCCGGGACGGTCAGGGTCGTCAACTCGTCGGCGGACGGCGCCGTCGGACGCGGCGCGGCCGAGGCGTGGTCGCTGTCCTGCCGGGCGTCGTCCTCGGCCACGGCGTCAGAGGTCTCGCGATCGGGCGTCTGGGCGTCCGGCTCCCCCCGCCCGCTCGAATCCTGTCCGGGCCGCTTCGGCCCGGGGGTGTCGGCCGGGGCCGCGTCGTCCCGATGGGGCTCCCCATGGCCGCCGGGAACGGGCCCCGCGACTCCGGCGGACGTGGCGTCCGGTTCCTGCACCGGCTCGGAGTAGACCTGCGGATGCACGGCGAGGGACTGCACGTCCATGACGGCGTCCTTCAGGCCGCGTCCCGTGTGGGCGCGGTAGTCGCGCACGGCCTCCATCACGCGGCTCTGGGCGATGTGCCCGTACACGCGCCGATGGGCGTCCTCGTCCAGCAGCCCCGCTGCCAGACGCGCCCGCTCCGGTCCGATGTCCAGCCCGCGACCGGACGGCGTGCGCTGGTCCGCCGCCTGACGCGCTCGACCGGCCGACATCCACCGGGCGGCGGCGAACGCGAGGGCGCCGATGACGACCACCGCGAGGACAGGGACGAGATATTCCATGCCTCCAGTCTAGATGTGGCCCGCGAGGGCCATGTCGGCAGCCGCGGCGCCACATCACAACCTGGTCACAGTTCTGCCGGGGCTCCAGAGTCACCGAGGGCCTCCCCTACGGTGGAACGTGGAGTCCTCCGTGTCTGGTCACGGCGGCCATGGAGGAGACACTCCGCCCGCCACTCGACCGAGCCAGGAGACCGCATGTCCTTCCCCCGCCGGTCCGCCCGCACCGTCGACACCCCCTCGCCCCGGCGACGCCGCTGGTGGGGGACGTCGGTGGCCCTGGCCCTCGTGCTGGCCGGCTGTGCCGCCCCGCAGGGGGACGAGGGGACGGCGGCCGGGTCCTCCGGCGCCACGGACGCGGCCGTCTCGTCGCCCGCATCTGCGGACGGATCCGAGGCCTCGTCGTCACAGGGACGGTCCTCGGATGCGGCCTCCTCGCCGGCTGCGGCGTCGTCCGGTGGGGGCTCGCCGTCGGCCGCCGCAGACCCCGCGGACCCCGCGCTCGCCCTGGCCGCCCGCTCCCACGAGGGCGTGCCGATGCGGGCCTTCACGGCGGAGGAGCGCCCGCCGCAGTTCGTCCTCTTCTCCTTCGACGGCGGCCGTCAGGATGCTCGCTGGAAGACCTTCCTGGACGCGGCGGCGGACTCCGACGCGAAGTTCACGGTGTTCCAGTCCGCGATCAACCTCATCGAGACCGCCAACCGGGAGAACTACACGGCGCCCGGCAACGAGCCCGGCTACGTGGGCACGGAGTTCGGCGGCGACGAGGCCGAGGTGGCGCAGCGCATCGAGAACATCAACACGGCCCACGCCGCCGGCCACGAGATCGGCACCCACTACGCGGGTCACCTGTGCGCGCCCACGAGGTACGGCGCAGACCACTGGTCCACGGCCGAATGGAAGCAGGAGTACGGCTCGTTCACGGACATCCTCTCCGACCCCGGCGCCTACAACCCGGGCAGCTCCCTGCCGGCGCTGGAGGTCACCCCCGACGACGTCAAGGGCGGACGTCTGCCCTGCCTCGACGGGGAGTGGGACCAGCTCGTCCCGATGTGGAAGGACAACGGACTCGAGTACGACACGTCGCGTGCCGCGGCCGCCTCCGGCGTCGCCTGGCCCTACCAGGAGGACGGGATCTGGGAGTTCGAGATGCCGATGACCTGGTCCCCCGTGCTCGCCGAGAAGGACGCGGCCAGCCCGTTCGTGATGGCGATGGACTACAACTTCTGGATCTCCGGCAACGGCGGCAAGGACATCCCGGAGGACGTCGCCCGACTCACCGACTTCCAGTACCGCACCTACCGCTACATGTACGACTCGGCGTTCGCGGGCAACCGCGCCCCGCTGGTCTTCGGCAACCACTTCAACGACTGGGGTCTCAACGCGTTCAACCCGGCTGTGGAGAAGGTCATGCGCGAGGTCTGCGTCGAGGAGGACACCTACTGCGTGACCTACCAGCAGATGATCGCGTGGCTCGAGCTGCAGGACCCGGAGGTCCTCGCCGCCTGGCGCGACCAGGCCCGGTCCGCCACCGGCACGGATGCCGAGGCCCTCGGCTGGTGACCCGCGGGTCGGCCCGCTGACACCCGCCCCCACGACGGCCCCGGCTCAGCGCGCCGGGGCCGTCCCGCGCCCGCGCAGCACGACGACGGCGCTCGCCAGGGCGGTCAGCACCAGGGCCAGGACCATCAGCACCGTCCCCGGCCACCCATGGGATTCGTGGAACACGCCGCCCAGCCAGCCGAAGAGGCTCGAGCCGGCGTAGTACGCGAAGTTGTACAGGGAGGTCGACTGGGCGCGGCCCGTGGGGGCGGCCGTCCCAGACCACGCGGAGGCCACGGCGTGGGCGGCGAAGAACGCGCCCGTCACGAGCACGAGGGCGGGCACCAGCACCGCCGGATGCGGGACCGACGTGAGGGCGACGCCCGCCGCCATGGCCGCCGTCGCGCCGGCCAGGACGGGCAGCCGGCCCACCCGCGCGGCCAGCCGACCCGCGCGCGGCGACGACCACGTGCCCGCGAGATAGGCGAGGAAGACGAGGCCGGCCGCCGTCGGCGTCCAGGAGAACGGCGGGTCGAGCAGGCGGTACCCCACGAAGTTGTACAGCGCCACGAACCCGCCCATCAGCAGCGCCCCCTGCAGGTAGACGGCGACGAGCTCCGGCGAGCGCAGGTGACCGCGCACGATGCGCACGAGCGTCGCCGGGGAGGTGGGCGACGGCGTGAAACGTCGGGCACGCGGCGTGATCGCCAGGAAGCCGACCGTGCACAGCACCCCGACCACGGTGACGGCCAGCATCCCGCCGCGCCACGAGGACGCCTCCGCGACGGGCAGGGCGAGGAGCCGGCCGGAGAGCCCGCCGAGGGTGGTGCCGGCGATGTAGGTGCCGGCGGCCGCCGCGACCGCGTGCGGGACCACCTCCTCCGCCAGCAGCGCCACGGCGAGTCCCGCGACACCCCCGTGCGCCATGCCCTCGAGCAGGCGCAGGCCCAGCATGGCCTCGAACGTGGGTGCGAGGACGCCCGTGAGCGCGCACGCACTGGCGGAGACCATCGAGACCACCATGGCGCGTCGGCGGCCCCACCGGTCCCCGGCCACGGACCACGGCACCACCGACAGGGCGAGGCCGAGTGTGCTGGCGGAGACGAGCAGGGCGGCACGGTCCGCGGGGACGCCCAGGTCGTCGCTGACCAGCGGCAGCAGGCCCTGCGGGGAGTAGAGCTGGGCGAACGTGGCCACCCCCGCCAGGAACAGCCCGATCAGCAGCCTGCGGTACGCGGGCTCCCCGGGAGCGGCCGGCGCGGGTCCCGACGGCGGGACGGCCGGGGGCCCCGCGCTCGGGGGCGGAGTGGTCGGGGGCACGCCCTCACTGTATCCAGGCTGTCCACTACGATCGGTCGGGTGACTACCTCGACCCCCTCCCTCGACCTGCACGACTCCTTCAAGGCGTACGACGTCCGCGGCATCGTGGGCGAGTCCATCACGGCGGAGAGCGTCCGCGCGGTGGGCGCGGCCTTCGTGGACGTGCTGGGCCTGGCCGGTCAGACCGTGCTGGTCGGCGGGGACATGCGCCCCTCCTCGCCCGCGTTCATGACGGCCTTCGCCGAGGGCGCCACGCGCCGCGGCGCCGACGTCGTCACCCTGGGGCTGATCTCCACGGACATGCTCTACTACGCGGCGGGCGTGAAGCAGGCCGCGGGCGTGGTGTTCACCGCCTCGCACAACCCGGCCGAGTACAACGGCATGAAGATGGCCCAGGCCGGCGCCGTGCCGGTCTCCTCGGACACCGGGCTGTTCGAGATCCGCGACGCGGCCCAGGCGTACCTCGACGCCGGTGAGATCCCCGCGGCCGAGACCACCGGCACCGTGACGGAGGAGGACATCCTCCCCGGCTACGCCGCGTACCTGCGCTCGCTCGTGGACCTGACGGGGGTGCGCCGCCTGAAGGTCGTGGTGGACGCGGGCAACGGCATGGCGGGCAAGACCACCCCGGCCGTCCTCGGCGACGCCGAGCTGGCCGCCCTGCCGCTGGAGATCGAGCCGCTCTACTTCGAACTGGACGGCACCTTCCCGAACCACCCGGCCAATCCTCTGGAGCCGGAGAACCTGCGGGACCTGCAGGCCGCCGTCGTGGAGCACGGCGCGGACATCGGCCTGGCCTTCGACGGCGACGCCGACCGCTGCTTCGTGATCGACGAGCAGGGCGCCCCGGTCTCCCCCTCCGCGGTCACCGCCCTGGTGGCCCGCCGCGAGATCGCCCGCGCGAAGGCCGACGGTGAGCAGACCCCCGTGGTCATCCACAACCTGATCACCTCCCGCGCCGTCCCCGAGCTCGTGGCGGCCGACGGGGGCCGGGCCGTGGAGACCCGCGTGGGCCACTCCTTCATCAAGGCGGTCATGGCCGCCGAGTCCGCCGTCTTCGGGGGTGAGCACTCCGCGCACTACTACTTCCGCGACTTCTTCAACGCGGACACCGGCATGCTCGCGGCCATGCACGTGCTGGCGGCCCTGGGCGGCCAGGAGCAGCCGCTGTCCGAGCTGGCCGAGGAGTACGAGCCGTACGTGGCCTCCGGAGAGATCAACTCGCAGGTCGCGGACAAGGACGCCGCCGTGGCCGCGGTGGTGGCGCAGTTCGCCCCCGCCGTGGGCGAGGGCGTCGGCGAGGGCCGGGCCGTACACGAGGACTTCGCCGGGGTGGCCACCACGGTGACCCGCATGGACGGCACCACGGTCGCCGCCCAGGACGGCACGTGGTGGTTCAACCTCCGCCCGTCCAACACGGAGCCGTTCCTGCGCTACAACGGCGAGGCCCGCACGGCCGCCACCATGGAGGCGCTCCGCGACGCCGTGCTGGCGATCGTCCGCGCGGAGCGCTGACCTCGGCGGCTCATCCGGCCTGGGCGAGGACGAGCGGCAGCACCCCCTGGGCGCCGGCCTCGCGCAGCACCCGCGCGGCCTCGGCGAGCGACCACCGCGAGTCGACGAGGTCGTCGACCAGCAGCACGGGGCCGTGGCGGCCGGCGTCCGGGGCGGTGCGCAGCATCTGCGCCATCGCCTCGGGGACGGCGAACCGGCCGTACACGGACCCGAGCCGGTAGGCGCTGTTGCCGCCCGGCCCGGCCGTGGGGCCGCCGCGCGCGTGCTCGAGCGAGCCGAGGAACGGCAGCCGGCCGATCCGGGCGATCCCCTCGGCGAACGACCCCACCAGCTGCGGGCGCGTGCGTGAGGGCATCGCGACGACGGCGATCGGCCGCGTCCGCCACCCCCAGCCGGCCAGGACGTCGACGGCGCCCCGCAGGACCTCCTCCGGCACCGGGGCGTCCTCCCGGTCCAGCAGGTCCCGCAGGACGGTGCCCCACCCGAGGTCCGTCAGGCGGGCGAGCGCGCGACCCTCCTCGGCCTGCGACTCGGGCGCGATGCGCCCCTTGACGGGCACGCCCAGCCGGTCCATGCCCGAGGGCCACATGCGACGGGGCTCGATCGGCACACCGGTGCGGCGCAGGGCGGCCTCCGCGCGCTCACGCGCCGCCCCGTCCGATCCCGTGGGGTACCAGGGGCCGGCGCAGACGTCGCAGCGGCCGCACGGCGCGGCGGTGGGGTCGTCCAGGGTGCGGGCCAGGAACTCCATGCGGCACCGGTCCGTGGTCTGGTAGTCGAGCATGAGCCGCTCCTCGGCCCGGCGGGCCTCGGCCACGCGGGCGTACCGCTCGGCGTCGTACGTCCACTCCCGCCCGGTGGCGCGCCAGCCGCCGCCCACCCGCTCGACCGCCCCGTCCACGGCGAGGACCTTGAGCAGCAGCTCCAGGGAGGTGCGCTTGATCCGCACGTCCGGCTCGAGCGCCGCCACGGAGAGGGCCCCGCCGTGGTCCGCGAGCGCCCCCAGCACGGCGCGCGCCTGCTCCTCGTCCGGCATGGAGGCGGTGGCGAAGTACTCCCAGATGCGACGGTCCTCGGGCCCGGGCAGCAGGAGCACGTCCGCGTGGTCCGTCCCGCGGCCGGCGCGGCCGACCTGCTGGTAGTACGCCACGGGCGAGCCCGGCGCACCGAAGTGCACCACGAACGTCAGGTCCGGCTTGTCGAAGCCCATGCCGAGCGCCGAGGTGGCCACGACGGCCTTCACCCGGTTGGCCTTGAGGTCCTCCTCGATCTCGGCGCGCCGCTCCGGGTCCGTGCGGCCCGTGTAGGCGACCACCTCGTGCCCCGCCTCGCGCAGGGCGCGCGCCGTGTCCTCGGCGGCGGAGACGGTGAGGGCGTAGACGATCCCGGAGCCCGGCAGGTCCGCGAGGTGGTCGAGGAGCCAGGCCAGGCGCGCGGCCGGGCTGGGCATGCGCAGCACGCCCAGGCGCAGCGAGGCGCGGGCCAGGGGGCCGCGGAGCACGAACACGTCCTGCTCGGAGGCGACGCCGAGCTGCTCCACCACATCCGCCACCACACGGGCGTTGGCCGTGGCGGTGGTGGCCAGCACGGGCACCGCGCGCGGCCCCTCGGCGGGAAGCAGCCCGATCAGGTCCCGGATGCGGCGGTAGTCCGGCCGGAAGTCGTGGCCCCAGTCGGAGATGCAGTGGGCCTCGTCCACCACGAGCAGACCCATGCGCGCCACGAGGTCCGGCAGCTGCTCGTCCCGGAACCGGGGGTTCGTGAGGCGCTCGGGCGAGATCAGCAGCACGTCCACCTCGTCCGCCGCGAGCCGGGCCCGGACCTCGTCCCACTCCGTGGCGTTCGCCGAGCTCACGGACACCGCGCGCACGCCCGCCCGGGCGGCGGCCGCGACCTGGTCCCGCATGAGCGCGAGCAGCGGGGAGACGATCAGCGTGGGCCCTGCGCCGCGGGCGCGCAGCAGCAGGGAGGCCACGAAGTACACGGCGGACTTGCCCCAGCCGGTGCGCTGCACCACCAGGGCGCGGCGGCGGTGGGCCACGAGCGCCTCGATCGCCTCGAACTGCCCGTCCTTGAATCGCGCGTCCGGCCGGTCCACGAGCCGACGCAGGACGGCCAGGGCCTCCTCGTGCAGCGCGGTGTCGCCCCCCGGTGCGGAGGTCTCGGGGAGGCGGGGGCCGGCGTCGGGGTGCGAGGTGGCGTCCATGGCGTCAGTATGCCAACCGGCCCGGACACCGCAGGCGCGGCGGCGCCGTGCACCGGTGGGATGATGGCGGGATGAAGCTGAGCGCCTACACCGACGTCTGCCTGCGTGTGCTGATGACGCTCGCGGCCGCCGAGGGGGAACGGCTCACCAGCCAGCAGATCGCGGACCGGATCCAGGTGCCCTACAACCACGTGATCAAGGCGGTCGCCGAGCTGCGCCGCCGCGGGACCATCGAGGTGCTGCGCGGTCGGCACGGCGGGGCCATGATCGCCGCGGCCGGTCTGGACCAGCGTGTGGGCGAGCTCGTGCGCTCGCTGAGCAGCCGCGACGAGGTGATCGATTGCGCCGGGCGCGACTCCGGGGTGGCGTGCCCCTACGCCGGCGACTGCCGCCTGCGCGGCGCCCTGCACCGCGCACGCGAGGCCTTCCTCGCCGAGCTCGACACCGTGCGGATCCGGGATCTGGTGAGCGCTGGGCCTGTCGGCGGGCCCGTGCTGCTGGGCCTGCCGGAGATCCCCGTGGCGCACTGACGGAACGGGCCGGGGGCGAGTTCCCGACGGCGACGGCCGGGTGTAATCTGGCAAAATCAGCGCAAGATTCCCCACCGAGGAGACGGAGACCCCCGTGCTGTCCGAGAAGTCCCGCCCCGTCATCGAGGCCACCGCCGCCGTCGTCGCCGAGCACATGCCGGAGATCACGCCCCTGTTCTACGCCCACATGTTCGAGGCCCACCCCGAGCTCCTCGACGGCGTCTTCTCCCGCGCCAACCAGCGCAACGGCGAGCAGGCCCAGGCCCTCGCCGGATCCATCGTGAAGTTCGCGGTGCACCTGCTCGAGAACCCGGGCACCCTGCCCGAGGCCGTCCTGTCCCGCATCGCCCACAAGCACACCGCCCTCGGCATCGTCGAGGAGCAGTACCCGATCGTCTACGAGAACCTCTTCTGGGCCATCGGCGAGGTGCTCGGCGACGCCGTCACCCCCGCGGTGGCCGACGCCTGGACCGAGGTCTACTGGCTCATGGCCCACGCCCTCATCAAGATCGAGAAGGGCCTCTACGCCCAGCAGGCCAACGACAGGATGTGGACGGACTGGAAGGTCGTCGCGAAGGAGCCCACCGGCAACGCGGCCGTCACCTTCCGCTTCGAGCCGGCCGACGACACCCCGCAGTCCCGCGGCAGGGCCGGCGGCTACGTGTCCGTGCGCCTGAAGGTCGAGGACGGCCTGCGCCAGTGCCGCCAGTACTCCCTCTCCGAGAAGGCCGAGTCCACCACCGAACGTGTCATCACCGTGAAGCTGGACGAGGGCGGCGAGGTCTCGCCCATGCTCATCCAGAACGTGGAGGTCGGCGACGTCATCGAGCTGTCCAACCCCTACGGCGACATCACCCTCGAGGACGAGGACTCCACCGCTCCCCTGGTCCTGGCGACCGCCGGCATCGGCATCACCCCGGCCGCCGCGATCCTGGACGCGCTCGCCCAGCAGGGCTCGAACCGCCAGGTCCTCTTCTTCCACGGCGACGCGTCCTGGGAGGCGGTGGCCCTGCGCGAACAGGTGACGGAGTCCCTGGCGGCGCTGCCGCACGGCGACGCCCGCCTCTTCCTCGGGGTGCGGCCGGAGCAGGACCCCGAGGGCGTCACGACCGTCGAGGGTGTGATGCACTTCGACGACGTCGAACTGCCCCGCGACGGGCACTACATCCTGTGCGGCCCGCTCGCGTTCATGCAGTCCACCCGCTCGAAGCTGATCGACGCCGGCGTGCCCGCGACGTCCATCCGCTACGAGATCTTCGGCCCGGACCTCTGGCTCGCCGCCTGATCCGGCCCCGGAGCGCGGAACGGCCCGCACCCCCACGGGGTGCGGGCCGTTCCGCGTGCGGCAGGGCTCAGGCCTGGGCGAACCGGGCCTTCTGCGCCTCGAAGCGCTCACGCACGACGGCGGGCAGGGACTCGCCGAACCGGCCGAGCCACTCCTCGATGAGCTCGTTCTCCTCGGCCCATTCCGCGGCGTCGACCTTGAGGGCGTCCTCGAGGTCCTCGGCCGACACCTCGATGCCGGACAGGTCGAGCGAGCCCGAGGCCGGCACGAGGCCGATCGGGGTCTCCTCGGCCTCGGCCTTGCCCTCGAGGCGCTCCACGACCCACTTCAGGACGCGGGAGTTCTCGCCGAAGCCGGGCCAGGCGAAGCCGCCGTCGCGGTTGCGGCGGAACCAGTTGACCAGGTAGATGCGCGGCAGCTTCTCCGGGTCGGCCTTGCCGGACTCCCTGACCCAGTGGGCCAGGTAGTCGCCGGCGTCGTAGCCGAGGAACGGCAGCATGGCCATCGGGTCGCGGCGCACGACGCCCACGGCGCCGGCGGCGGCCGCGGTGGTCTCCGAGGAGAGGGTGGCGCCCTTGAGGATGCCGTCCTCCCAGTCGAAGGCCTCGGTCACCAGCGGCACGGTGGTCTTGCGGCGGCCGCCGAACAGGATGGCGTCCAGCTTCACGCCCCGCGGGTCGCGGTACTCGTCGGCCAGCATGTCCGTCTGCTCGATGGGCGTGCAGAACCGGGAGTTCGGGTGGGCGGCCGGGGTGCCGGACTCGGGCGTCCAGTCGTTGCCGCGCCAGTCGGTGAGGTGCTCGGGGACCTCATCCGTCATGCCCTCCCACCACACGCCGCCGTCGTCGGTGAGGGCGACGTTGGTGAAGATGGAGTTGCCCTTGGAGATCGCGCGCATGGCGTTCGGGTTGGTGGACCAGCCGGTGCCGGGGGCGACGCCGAAGTAGCCGGTCTCCGGGTTGATCACGCGGAACTCGCCGTCCTTGCCGGCGCGGATCCAGGTGATGTCGTCGCCCAGGGTCTCGGCCTTCCAGCCCTCGATCGTGGGGTCGATGAGGGCGAGGTTGGTCTTGCCGCAGGCCGACGGGAAGGCGCCGGTGATGTGGTAGGACCGGCCCTCGGGGTTGGTCAGCTTGAGGATCAGCATGTGCTCGGCGAGCCAGGCCTCGTCCCGGGCCATCACGGAGGCGATGCGCAGCGCGTAGCACTTCTTGCCGAGCAGGGCGTTGCCGCCGTAGCCGGAGCCGAAGGACCAGATGGAGCGCTCCTCGGGGAAGTGCACGATCCACTTGGTCTCGTTGCACGGCCACGGCACGTCCTGCTCGCCCGGCTCCAGCGGGGCGCCCACGGAGTGCACGGCCGGCACGTAGAAGGCCTGCTCGCGGGACATCTTGTCCAGCACGTCCTGGCCGATGCGGGCCATGATGCGCATCGACAGGACCACGTAGGCGGAGTCGGTGATCTCCACGCCGTACTTCGGGTCCTCGGCGTCGAGGTGGCCCATCACGAACGGGATCACGTACATGGTGCGGCCGCGCATGGCGCCGGTGAACGCGTCGTCGAGGATGCCGTGCATCTTCGCCGGGTCCATCCAGTTGTTGGTGAAGCCGGCGTCCTCTTCCTTCTCGGAGCAGATGAAGGTGCGGTCCTCCACACGGGCGACGTCGGCGGGATCGGAGAACGCGGCGAAGGAGTTGGGGAACTTGTCCTCGGCCAGGCGGGTCAGGGTGCCCGCCGCCACGAGCTCGTCCGCGAGGCGGTCGCGCTCCTCCTCGGAGCCGTCGACCCACTGGACGGAGTCCGGCTGCGTCAGCTCTGCGATCTGAGCGACCCACTCGCGCAGCTGGGCGTAGTCCGTGGGCGCGTCCGCCACGGCGCGATCCGCGAACGAGGTGGTGGCGTTGTCAGCCATGGTGGAGAGTCCTCCCATTGGGGTCCGGGGCCGTTCCGTCCCGTCCACTCCGATGCGTGCACCGCCGAAGCGCGCACCACATCGTTGTGGCCGCACGGTCCTGCCATGGTACCCGAGCCCGGCTATCATGGCCGCGCCCCCGCCACACCCCCGGCACAGGCGGCCGCAGACCGTCGATTTGCACTTCGTCAGAGAGGTCCTGTAGTGTTCTACGAGTTCGAGCCGCTCCGACGGATCGGATGATGCGCCCATAGCTCAGCTGGATAGAGCGTCTGTCTACGGAACAGAAGGTCAGGGGTTCGAATCCCTTTGGGCGCACGATCGGAAGGCCCCGCTCCTGCTGGAGCGGGGCCTTCGTCATGTCGGCGCGCCTCTGCCACGCCCGCCGCCGCGGAGGTCAGCGCCCCGGAACCACGAAGTGCGTCAGGGCGGCGTCGCGGCCGTCGAGCTCGGCCCACGGCTTCTCCACCCGGAACACCTGCATCCCGAGCGTCGGGTAGTGCTCGCTCATGCGCAGCGCCGCGTCCTGGTCCGAGTCCAGGCTCATCAGCCGCATGCCCAGCTCCTGCACCCACGGCATGTGGCCCACCACCAGCAGCCGTCGCGTGGTCTCCTCCGTCTCGTTGACGACGGCCAGGGCCCGCGCCGCGTCGGCGCCGTAGAGCCGCGGGTCCAGGTAGGGCGTGGGTGCCAGCTCGCCCAGGCGCTCGCACACCCACACGCACGTCTGACGGGTGCGCAGCGCGTCGGAGCACACGACGGCGTCCGGGACGAGGTCGTGCTCGCGGAGCCAGTCGCCGGCGGCGGGCGCCTGGGCGTGGCCTCGCTCGGCGAGCGGGCGGGCGTGGTCGTCGGCCGCGTCGGGCCAGCCGGCCTTGGCGTGCCGGAGGACGATCAGGGTCTTCGCGTCGGCGGTGCTCATGCGGCCAGGCTACGGCGACGGCCCCCGCTCGGGTGAGCGGGGGCCGTCGTCGGACACGGGCGGGCGCGGGTCAGATGCTGTACTCCGGCGCCGCCCACACGACCACCTCGGGGTGGCGGTAGAAGCGGTAGCCCTGGCCGCGCACGGTGCGCACGGTGTTCGCGAGGCGGCCGAGCTTGGCGCGCAGGCGGCGGATGTGCACGTCGATGGTGCGCTCGTTGGGCACCTCGTCGGCGTTGCGCCACAGGGCGTCGAGCAGCTCCTCGCGGCCGACGGTGCGCTCGCCGTTCTCCACGAGGTAGTTCAGGAGCTCGAACTCCTTGAAGGTGAGGTTCAGCGACTCGCCGTCCAGCTGCACCTCGCGCCGGGACAGGTCGATCAGCACACCGGGCTGGCGCGTGGACACGGGGGCTGGCGCCTGCGCCAGGTCGGGACGGGTGCCGCCCTGCACGGTCGGGTCGCCGAGCACCTGGCGCACGACCTCGATGTCGCGGCCCTCCGCGCCGGCGGGGGCCAGGGCGACGGCGGCGTGCGACTCCGCCCCGGGGACGAGGGACTCCACGTAGTGGCGCAGCTCGTTGGCCAGCCGCGTGAGGGAGGTTCCGGCGGCCGAGGCGGCCAGCTCGTCCATGCCCACGTAGATGACGAACCCGCGGGCCTCGTTCTCCCGGGCCACCGCCTGGGGACCCGGGATACCGTTCGGCGCGAGGACCGGCGTCGGCGCCGTCTGGGAGTCGGGGGCGTCGGTGCCACCGGCCAGGCGCAGGCCTGCGCGGGCCTGGCCTCGGCGGGACATGCCGTCGGCCCGACGCTGCGCGTTGCGGACGGAGATGTGCACGTATCCGGCGGACTGACCCATGGCCACCACTCCTCTTTCGGCTCATGGCCCCTCCACCGCTCGGTCGGTGCGGCGGACGAGGCGTCACATGACAAGAATGTGACTTCACCGAGGGGACTGGCAAGTAACGTTCGCGCTTTTGTCTCACTATTTGAGAGAAAGAGTTCTGAATGTGCTCAACATCACTATTCGCGGATCGGAATAGCGTCGCGCGGCCGGTCGGCTCGCCCGCGTGACTCTTTCATTGTTCAACAGGGCAGGGCGCGGCGCAGGACGAGCGAGTATGCGGAATATTTATGCAGGCGACTTCCAGGTTTTCCATGTGACGCCATGATGACGGGTCACAGCAGGTCGCGACGTCCACTAGATGGACGACACATTCACGGCCCCGCTTGACGCCCCCGCCGGAGACGCTCCCGTGAGACGACCACGGCCCCCGCCGGGTGGGGGCAGGGGCCGTGGTCGTCTCGTGGAGGACGCGGAGGTCCGTTCAGGTCATTCCGCCAGACCGTAGAGCCGGTCGCCGGCGTCGCCGAGGCCGGGGACGATGTAGGACCGCTCGTCCAGGCGCTCGTCGACGGCGGCCAGGTACAGGTCCACCTCGACGTCGCCCAGCGAGGCCTCCAGCCGCTCGATGCCCTCGGGCGCCCCGAGCAGGCAGAGGCACGTGACCCGCGCCGCGCCGCGCTGGTAGAGGAAGCGGATGGCCTCGATCAGCGTGCCTCCCGTGGCCAGCATGGGGTCCAGGACGAACACGTGACGCCCGGACAGGTCGGCGGGCAGCCGCTCCGCGTAGGTGACGATGTCCAGCGTCTCCTCATTGCGGGCCATGCCGAGGAACCCGACCTCGGCGGACGGCGCCATCTTGGTCATCCCCTCCAGCATCCCGAGCCCCGCGCGCAGGATCGGCACGACCAGCGGACGCGGGCGGGCCAGCCGGAAGCCGGTGGTCTCGGTCACCGGGGTCTCGATCCGCACCTCCTCCATGGCCACATCGCGCGTCGCCTCGTAGGCGAGCAGCATCACGAGCTCCTCCGTGAGCTGCCGGAAGATCATGGACGGGGTCTTCTTGTCCCGCAGGACGCTGAGCTTGTGGGCCACGAGCGGGTGGTCGACGATGTGGACGCGCATGGCGCCCACGGTACCGCCCACGCGCGCCCCTGCGCCCGCCCCCGCGCCCGCGGGGGCGCCGACACCGCCGCTAGGCTGGCCGCGTGTCCGACCCCGTCCCCTCCCCCGCGCCCACGGCCGAGCAAGAGCACACGTGGATGGGCCTGGCCCTCCGGGCCGCCCGCGCGGCCGGGGCGGCCGGCGACGTGCCGATCGGCGCCGCGCTCGTGGCCGGCGACGGGACCGTCCTGGCCGTCGTCGGGAACGAGCGCGAGCAGCACCACGACCCCACCGCCCACGCCGAGGTCCTCGCGCTGCGTCGCGGGGCGGAGCTGCGGGCCGCCGCCGGGGCGGGCGACGGCTGGCGCCTGACGGACTGCACCCTCGTGGTGACCCTCGAGCCCTGCCCCATGTGCGCCGGCGCGCTGCTGCTGGCCCGCATCCCGCGCGTCGTGTTCGGGGCGTGGGACCCGAAGGCGGGCGCGTGCGGCTCGGTGCTGGATGTGGTCCGCGACCCCCGCTTCAACCACCGGGTGCAGGTCCGCGCCGGCGTCCGCGCCGAGGAGAGCTCGGCGCTGCTGCGGGAGTTCTTCGCGGCACAGCGCGATTGAACGCGCCCGCGCCCGACGACGGCGGGCGGTCGGTTTGGGCGCGCCGCCACGGCTCGGGTAGGGTGTCCTGGTCTGGTGACGTGTCCGAGCGGCCGAAGGTGCAGCACTCGAAATGCTGTGTACGGTAACCCCGTACCGTGGGTTCAAATCCCACCGTCACCGCCAGATGTGCAGCCCGGGAGCCTCGTGCTCCCGGGCTTTCGTCATGCCGGGGCGGGTCCGGCCGCCGGCTCAGCGTGGCAGGACGGCGTCCAGGAACGAGGCCACCGCGGACCACGAGATGGTGGCGTGCACGGCGCTGGCCGGCACACCGCTGCGGAGCACCTCCGCGCTGCGGGTCTTCGCGGTCATCATGCCCAGGTCGTGGCCGCCCTCGGCCACCGAGTAGAACGCGGTGCGCAGTCCGGCGGCCTCCGCGGCCCGGTACAGCTCGAGGCTCTGCCCCCACGGCACCGTGACGTCCTTGCGCCCGTGGACGACCAGCAGGGGCGGCGAGTCCGGGCGCAGGTGCGCGATCGGGGAGGCCAGCCGGGTCAGGCCGCCCGAGGCCAGGACCGGCACCCCCAGCATGTCCGACTTGGTGCTGCGGTCGTCGAGGTGGCAGTGCTTCAGCCGGTTCGCGCGGTTGTAGTCCGCGCACGCGCCCGGGAGCATCTGGCGGTTCATCGTCAGGAAGTCCGTAGGGCCGAAGAAGTCCACGATCGCCTGGACGCGGTCCTCCTCCGGGATCGCGTGGCCGCCGTCGGGCACCTCCCGGCCGGGCGGCGTCACCTGCTCCCGGTCCAGGTCCTGTCCGCCCGTGAGGCCGGCCATGAGGGCGTTCCAACCGCCCGACGACGAGCCGGCCACGGCCACCCGCCCCGCGTCCAGCTGCAGGCCCGGGGCGTTGCGCCGCACCCAGCGGACCGCCGCCGTCGCGTCCTCCACCTGGGCGGGGAACGCGCCCTGCTTCGAGCTGCGCACCGAGAACGCGGCGACGGCGTAGCCGTGCGGGACCAGGCCGCGGGCGACGTCGGCGCCGTCGCTGTAGCCGCGATCGCTGCGCCAGCCGGAGCCCGCGTTCCACACGAGGACCGGGAACGGGCCCTGGCCCGGCGGCCGGTACACGTCGATGCGTCCGGCGCGCCCGGGCAGGGCCGCGTACGTGTTGCCGGTGGAGCTGCGCATGCCGTACAGGGCCGTCGAGTTGGCGCCCAGCGGCCCGGCGGGCGCACCGGCCAGGTCCGCGACGACGGCCACCTCGCCCACCGCGAGGGCGCCGACCCCGAGGCCGAGCGCGGCGCGGCGGGACACCCGCGCGGACCGTGCGGTCGACGTCATGGGCCCCCTTCCGGTGCGGAGCCAGGCACCCCGCCCCGGCGAGCGTAGCCGAGCGGCGGGCACCGACCGCCGTACCGTGTCCGCGGCCGGTGCGATCATGGGGCCATGTCTGTTCGGGTGCTGGCCATCGGCAAGAAGCATGAGGCGTGGGTCGTCGACGGGATCGACCGCTACGAGCGGCGTCTCAAGAAGCCCTACGACCTCTCATGGCGTTTGCTGCCGCACTCCGCGCGGCAGGAGGAGGCGGCGCGCACGGAGGAGTCGGACCGGATCCTGGGCGCGGTCGGCGCGGACGAGCACCTGATCCTGCTGGACGAGCGGGGGACGGCGTTCGACTCGCCGGGCCTGGCGCGGCACCTGCAGAGCCGGTTCGACGTCGGCGCCCCGGTGACGATGGTCATCGGAGGCGCGTACGGGGTGGACGCCCGGGTCCACGCCCGCGCGGACCGCGTCTGGTCCCTGTCCCCGCTCGTCTTCCCGCACCAGCTCGTGCGGCTGATCCTGGCGGAGCAGGTCTACCGGGCCCAGGAGATCTCCGCCGGCCGACCGTACCACCACGCATGAGCGGGCCCGCGGAGACCGCAGCGGGCGCGCCCACGCCCGCGGCCGACGTCGTCCTGGGCCGGTTCACCGAGCCCACGCGCGCCTGGTTCACGGGCGCGTTCGAGGCCCCGACGCCGGCCCAGCTCGGCGCGTGGGACGCGATCTCCTCGGGGCGGCACGCGCTGGTGATCGCGCCGACCGGCTCGGGCAAGACCCTCTCCTCCTTCCTCTGGGCGCTCGACTCGTTCGTGCGCGATCCCGCCGCCGAGGGGACGGCGGCCACCCGCGTCCTCTACGTCTCCCCGCTGAAGGCGCTCGGCGTGGACGTGGAGCGGAACCTGCGGGCCCCGCTGGTGGGCATCACGCAGACCGCCGCGCACCAGGGAAGGCCCGTGCCGCGCGTCCGGGTGGGTGTGCGCTCCGGGGACACCCCGGCGGCCGAGCGGCGGCGCCTGCAGCAGGATCCGCCGGACGTCCTCATCACCACGCCCGAGTCGCTGTACCTCATGCTCACCTCGCAGGCCCGCGCGGCGCTGGCCGGGGTCCGCACGGTGATCGTGGACGAGGTGCACGCCGTCGCCGGGACCAAGCGCGGCGCCCACCTGGCCGTCTCCCTCGAGCGCCTGGACGCCCTGCTGGACACGCCGGTGCAGCGGATCGGCCTGTCCGCCACGGTCGAGCCGGCCGCCGAGGTGGCCCGGTTCCTCGGCGGCACGCAGCCGGTGACGGTGGTGCGGCCCGCCTCGGCCAAGCGCTGGGACCTGACGGTCACGGTGCCGGTGCCGGACCTGACGGACCTCTCCTCCCCCGCCGCAGCCCACGACCTGGGACCCGGCTCCTCGACGGGCCGGCTCGGCGACGAGGGCGCGGTGACGGGCGGGTCCATCTGGCCGCACGTCGAGGAGCGGATCGTGGACCTGGTGGCCGAGCGGCGTTCCACGCTCGTGTTCGCCAACTCGCGCCGCCTGGCCGAGCGCCTCACCGGCCGGCTCAACGAGATCTGGGAGGCCCGCGCCGAGGCGGCCGCCGCGGCCGAGCACCCGGACGCCGTCCCCGGCTTCCGCACGCCGGACCCGACCGGCTTCCACGGCCCCGCCCAGGTGGCCGGGCAGACCGGCACCGGATCGGGCACCGTCTCCGACTTCGCCCGCGCCCACCACGGCTCCGTGTCCAAGGAGCAGCGCGCGATCGTCGAGGAGGCGCTGAAGACCGGCCAGATCCGCTGCGTCGTGGCCACGAGCTCGCTCGAGCTGGGCATCGACATGGGCGCGGTGGACCAGGTGATCCAGGTGGAGTCGCCGCCCTCGGTGGCCTCGGGCCTGCAGCGCGTGGGCCGCGCCGGGCACCAGGTGGGCGAGGTCTCCCGGGGCGTGTTCTTCCCCAAGCACCGGGGCGACCTCGTGGACACCGCCGTCGTGGCCGAGCGCATGACGGCCGGGCGCATCGAGTCGCTGCGCATCCCCGCCAACCCGCTGGACATCCTCGCCCAGCACACCGTGGCCGCCGTCGCCGTCGCGGACCTGGACGCACAGGAGTGGTTCGACCTCGTGCGCCGGTCCGCGCCGTTCGCCACGCTGCCGTTCTCCGCCTACGAGTCCGTGCTCGACCTGCTGGCCGGCCGCTACCCCTCGGACGAGTTCGCCGAGCTGCGCCCGCGCATCCTGTGGGACCGGGAGAACGGCACGCTCGCCGCCCGCCCCGGCGCCCAGCGCCTCGCGGTCACCTCGGGCGGCACCATCCCGGACCGCGGCCTGTTCGGGGTGTTCCTGGCCTCCGACGGCGGCGCGGACGGCACACCCGGCGGCGCGGCGGCCGGGGACACGGCCGAGTCGGCGGGCACCGCGTCCGCGGGCTCGGCCCGCTCCGGCGGACGCCGGGTCGGCGAGCTCGACGAGGAGATGGTCTACGAGTCCCGCGTGGGGGACGTCATCCTGCTGGGCGCCACGAGCTGGCGGATCGTGGACATCACCGCGGACCGCGTCCTGGTGCTGCCCGCCTACGGGCAGCCCGGCAAGCTCCCGTTCTGGCGGGGCGACGCCGCGGGCCGGCCGGCGGAGCTGGGCGACGCCGTCGGGCGCTTCCGCCGCGAGCTGGACGCGGACCCCGAGGCCGGCCGCACCCGCCTGGCCGCCGCGGGCCTGGACCCGTGGGCGCAGGACAACCTGCTGGCCTACCTGAGGGACCAGCGCGAGGCCACCGGTGTGCTGCCCACCGAGCAGACGCTCGTGGTGGAGCGGTTCACGGACGAGCTCGGCGACTGGCGCGTGGTGCTGCACTCCCCCTACGGCATGGCGGTGCACGCCCCGTGGGCGCTCGCGGTGGGGGCGCGGCTGGCGCAGCGGTACGGGCTGGAGACCGGCTCGGGCGCGGCGATGGCGGCCGACGACGGGATCGTGCTGCGCATCCCGCTGATGGACGCGGAGCCGCCGGGCGCGGAGCTGTTCGAGTTCACGGCCGAGGAGCTGGACGAGATCGTCACGGCGGAGGTCGGCGGGTCCGCGCTGTTCGCGGCCCGGTTCCGGGAGAACGCGGCCCGGTCCCTGCTGCTGCCGCGCCGTGACCCCGGGCGGCGGACCCCCCTGTGGCAGCAGCGGCAGCGGTCCGCGCAGCTGCTGGACGTGGCACGGAAGCACCCGCGGTTCCCCGTGATCCTGGAGACCGTGCGCGAGGTGCTCCAGGACGTCTACGACCTCCCTGCGCTCAAGGAGCTCGCGGGGCGGGTGGCCTCGCGGGCCGTCCGGCTCGTGGAGGTCACGACGACGGCGCCCTCCCCGTTCAGCCAGTCCATCCTGTTCGGCTACATCGCCCAGTTCATCTACGAGGGCGACTCCCCGCTGGCCGAGCGCCGCGCCGCCGCGCTCTCCCTCGACCCCGCGCTGCTGTCCGAGCTGCTGGGCACGGAGGAGCTGCGCGAGCTGCTGGATGCCGGGGTCATCGCCGAGGTCGAGGCCCAGCTGCAGCGGCTCGCGCCCGACCGGCGCGCCCGCGGGACCGAGGGCGTGGCGGACCTGCTGCGCCTGCTGGGGCCGCTGTCCGTGGCCGAGGCCGCGCGGCGCACACGGGCCGAAGGGGAGACGGAGGAGGCCGCGGACGAGGCCGCCGTCGCCGGGATGCTGGCGGAGCTCGAGCGCTCCGGCCGCGCGTTCCGCCTGCGCCAGGACGGGGTCGAGCGGTTCGCCGCCGTCGAGGACGCCGCCCGCCTGCGGGACGCGCTCGGCACGCCGATCCCGCACGGAGTGCCCACCGCGTTCCTCGACCCGGTCGACGACCCGCTCGGGGACCTCGTGGGCCGCTACGCCCGCACCCACGGCCCCTTCACCGCCGCCGAGGCGGGGGCCGCGCTGGGGCTGGGGGGCGCCGTCGTGCTCTCGGTGCTGCAGCGCCTGGCCACCGAGCGCCGCGTGAGCACGGGCGCGTTCCGGCCGGAGGGCACGCCCGGGGCCACCGGCCTGGACGCCGAGTGGTGCGACGCCGAGGTGCTGCGGCGGATCCGCATGCGCTCCCTCGCCGCGCTGCGCGCCGAGGTCGAGCCGGTGGACCAGGCCGCGTACGCCCGGTTCCTCGCCGACTGGCAGCACCTGCGGCCGCGGACGGGGCGCGACGGGGCCTGGCGTCCGCCGGCCACGCTCGAGGGCGTGGACGGGGTGGCCACCGTCCTGGACCAGCTGGCCGGCACGCCCCTGCCCGCGAGCGCGTGGGAGTCCCTCGTGCTGCCCGCCCGCGTGCGGGACTACGCCCCCGCCCTGCTCGACGAGCTGCTGGCCACGGGCGAGTACGTGTGGTCGGGCGTCGGGGAGGCCACCGGCAACGACGGCTGGGTGGCCCTGCACCCCGCCGACGCCGTGGACCTCACGCTGCGCCTGCCCGAGCCCGCGGAGGAGACGCCGGCCGACGCCGCCCTGCGCGCGGCCGTGCTCGAGGTGCTCGCCGGCGGTGGGGCCTGGTTCTTCCCCCAGCTCGTGGAGCGGGTGCGGGCGGTGCAGGCGGCGGGCGACGACGGCGACGCGGGTGGCGCAGGCGGGGCGGGCGGCCCCGACCCGCACCGCGACCCGGCCGACCTGGCCCGCGGCCCCGCGGTGCTGGCCGCGCTGTGGGGCCTGGTGTGGGACGGCCGGGTCGGCAACGACACGTTCGCCCCCGTCCGCGGCCTGCTCTCGCTCGGCAAGACCGCGCACCGCACCGGCCGGCAGACGCCGCGGGCCCGCACCGCGCGGACGGGCGGGGCCGCGGGGGCGGCGGCCGGGCGCGGGCTCGGCGGGCGGCTGGCCGGGGTGCGCGGGCGTGGCCGGTACGCGGGGCTCGCCTCGCCCGAGGGCGGCGCCCGGGGCTCGGCCGGTCTCACGGCGGGGACCGTCGGGCTCTCGGCCGCCGAGCAGGCCCGCTCGGCCGGCCGCTGGTCCCTGCTGCCCGCCGCCGAGCAGGACCCCACGATCCGCGCCCACGCCACCGCCGAGCTGCTGCTGGACCGGTACGGCGTGATCACGCGCGGCTCCGTGGTGGCCGAGGAGGTCCCCGGCGGATTCGCGGGGCAGTACCGGCTGCTCACCCGGATGGAGGACGCGGGCCAGGTGCGCCGCGGCCACTTCGTCGACGGGCTGGGCGGCGCACAGTTCTCCACCGGCGCCGTCGTGGATCGGCTGCGCGGGTTCCAGCGGGACGAGGAGGACGCCGCCGTCGACGCCGCCCCCCTCGCCCTCGCCCTGGCCGCGACGGATCCGGCGAATCCCTACGGCGCCGCGCTGGACTGGCCGTCCGTGCCGGCCGGGCCGGACGGCGTCGTGCCCACGGGCCATCGCCCGGGCCGGAAGGCGGGCGCCGTCGTCGTGCTGATCGCGGGGCGGCTGGCCCTCTACATGGAGCGCGGCGGGCGCACGCTGCTCGTGTTCACGGAGGAGCCGGGTGAGCTGCGGGCCGCGGCGGAGGCGCTCGTGTGGGCGCTGCGCACCGGCCGCACCGAGCGGCTGAGCCTGGAGAAGGTCAACGGCGGGCCGGTGCTCGGCACGCCGCTGGCCGAGGCGCTGCTGGCCGCGGGGTTCTACTCGAGCCCGTCGGGCATCCGGTTCCGGAACTGAGAACCCACGTCCGTCTGTCCGTCCGCAACGCGGGTTGAGTTGTCACGGGTCCCGCCGTCGAACACCCGCGACAACTCAACCCGCATTGCCCGGGCGGCCTGTCGCGGCGGCGGGTCCCGGGGGTAGGTTCGGCCCATGAGCATCGACGCCGCCCCGCCCGAGGACGTGGGCACCGCCCCCACGGGCACGTCCCCCGCCCCCGAGGCCCTCGAGGACTCCCTGCCGCACCCCTCGGACCCCTCCGTCACCCCGTTCCTCCTGTTCGAGGGTGACGCCGGTGCGGCCATGGACGCCTACCTCACCGCGTTCGTGGAGCACCTGCCGGTCACCGAGGTCCGCCGCGACCTCTTCGACGACTCCTCCCCGCGCGGCGCTGAATGGGCGGGCAAGGTCCTGCACGGCGAGCTCGAGATCGCCGGCCAACGGCTGCGGTTCTTCGACTCCTTCACCCCGCACGGGTTCACGTTCACCCCGGCCATCCGCCTGTTCGTCGAGCTGCCGGACGCCACCGCGGTGGACGCCATCCACGACGCGCTCCTCGCCGGCGGTGGCCGTGACTGCATGCCGCCCGACGACGACGGCTTCTCGCGCCGCTTCGCGTGGGTCGGGGACCGCTTCGGCGTGACCTGGCAGCTCAACGCGGCCTGAGCCGGTGACGGCCCGTGCCTGAAGGCGACTCCCTCGTCCGCGTCGCGCACCGGCTCCGCCCCATGCTCGAGGGCCGGGTCCTGACGCACGCGGATCTGCGCGTGCCCCGCCACGCCACCGCGGACCTGACCGGCTGGAGGGTGGCCGAGGTCCTGCCGCGCGCCAAGTACCTGCTGATGCGGCTGGCCCCGCCCGCGGCCCGCCCCGGGGCCCGTCCGCTCACCCTGATCTCGCACCTGAAGATGGAGGGCCGCTGGCTCGTCTCGGCCATCGACGCCCGGTGGGGCGCCCCCGCCTGGCAGGTGCGGGCGGTGCTGGAGACGGCGGAGCACCGCGTGCTCGGCGCCCAGCTGGGCCTGCTCACCCTCGTGCCCACCGCCGACGAGGCCACCGTCCTCGGCCACCTCGGCCCCGACCTGCTGGACCCGGCCTGGGACACGCCCGACGACGGCGCCGCGCTGCTCGCCGAGGGCGTGCGGCGGCTCACGGCCCGGCCCGAGCGGCCGGTCGGCCTGGCCCTGCTCGACCAGCGGCTCGTCTCCGGGATCGGCAACATCTACCGCTGCGAGACCCTCCTGCTGGCCGGCATCGACCCGCACCGGCCGATCGGCGACGTCGAGGACGTCGCCGGACTCGTGCTGCTCGCCCGGGACCTGCTGCGCGCCAACGTCCCGCCCGCCGCCCCCGCCACGGGCGCCCGGCGCCGGACCACGGGCGTGCGTCCCAACCCGGGGCGGCCCTTCGGGGTCGAGGTGCTGGTCCCGGCCGGCCCGTCACCCGGCACGGCACCCGGCCGGACGCCGTCGTACTGGGTCTACGGACACGACCGCGCCCCGTGCCTGCGCTGCCGCGGCCCCGTCCGCCAGGAGGACTACGGCTCCCCCGAGGACGATGCGCGGCGGCTGTGGTGGTGCCCGCACTGCCAGCGCTGACCCGGACGCACCCGAACGGTGGCCACGTGTCGTCCCCGCTCCCTACGCTGAACCCGCCCCGACCCGAGGAGGAGTCATGGCCGACCCGTTCCCGAAGGACCCGGAGGGCGCCGTCGTCGCGCTCGTGCTGGCCGGCGGCACCGGCGGCCGCCTCATGCCGCTCACCGCGGCCCGCGCCAAGCCGATGGTGCCGCTGGCGGGCCAGTACCGGCTGATCGACGTCGTCCTGTCCAACCTGGCCCACTCGCGCCTGCGGGACGTGTGGGTCGTGGAGCAGTACCGCCCCTTCACGCTCAACCAGCACCTGGCCGGCGGCCGGCCGTGGGATCTCGACGGCACCCGCCACGGCCTGCGGCTCCTGCCTCCCGCGCAGGGCCGCGCCGAGGAGGGCTTCGCCCGCGGCAACGGCCACGCGATCGCCCAGCAGCTGCCGCTGCTGGAGCAGTTCGGCGCCGAGACCGTCGTCGTGCTCTCCGCCGACCACCTGTACCAGCTGGACCTGCGCCCCGTGCTGGCCGAGCATGCCCGCTCCGGCGCCGAGCTCACCGTGGTCACCACCGAGACGGACGAGGACCCCTCGCGCTTCGGCGTCGTGCAGGTGGACGACGACGGCGCCGTGACCGACTACGCCTACAAGCCGGAGGACCCGGCGGGCACGCTCGTGGCCACCGAGGTGTTCGTGTTCGACGTCGCCGCGCTCTCCGAGGTGGTCGGCGACCTCGTGGCGGGCGAGGACGAGGCGGCCACCAAGGACGAGGGCGAGACCGATGAGGACGGCGACCCCGTGGGCTCCTCCCTCGGCGACTACGGGGAGAGCATCATCCCGGCGTTCGTGGCGCGGGGACGCGTACGGGAGCACCGCCTCGTCGGGTACTGGCGGGACATCGGCACCCTGGACGCGTACGTCCGCGCCCACCGGGAGATCCTCGACGGCACCGGCCTGGACGTCGCCGCCGAAGGCTGGCCGCTGATCACCAACCCCCACCAGGCGCCGCCGGCGTGGGTGGCCCCGGACGCCCGCGTCTCCGGCTCGCTGCTCAGCCCGGGCTGCCGGATCGCGGGCGAGGTGTCGGACAGCGTGGTCGGCCCCGGGGTGGTCGTGGCGGCCGGCGCCACGGTGCGCGGCAGCCTCCTGCTCGGCGACTGCGAGGTCCCCGCGGGCGCGGTGCTGGACACCGTGGTGGTCGACGTCGGCGGGGCGGTCCCGGCGCACGAGGTGACGGGGCGCGCCGCGCCGGCCGAGGAGGTCGTGGTGCTCACCCCGCAGGACCGCGGCCCGGCCGAGGACGAGACCACCGGCTCCGGCCGGCCCGGCCGGTCGGACTGAGCGGCGCCGGTCGGACGCAGCCGCGCCGGGCTGGGAGGATGGACCCGTGGCCGTCCCCTCTCCCCTCCCCCCGCGCAACGGCGTCAACGCCACGCGCCTGCGCCTGCCCACCTCCGGCTGGCCCACCGCGCAGGACTACGTGCTCCACCGGTTCGGTCACGTGGACCCGGAGGGCATCCGCGCGCGCTTCGCCCGCGGCGAGGTCGTGGCGGCGGACGGCACCGCACTGACGCCGACGACGCCGCTCGGCGTGCACGACGACCTCTGGTACTACCGGGACGTCCCCGACGAGGCCCCGCTGCCCGTGACGCACACGCTCCTGCACCGCGACGAGCACCTCGTGGTCATCCACAAGCCGCACTTCCTGCCCACCACCCCGGGCGGCCGCTTCGTCCAGGAGACCGCGCTGGTGCGGCTGCGCAACGAGCTCGGCCTCGATGACCTCGTGCCCCTGCACCGGCTCGACCGGGCGACGGCCGGCGTCGTGATGTTCTCCGCGAACCCGGCCACCCGCGGCGCCTACCACCTGCTCTTCGAGCGGCGTGCCGTGGCCAAGACCTACGAGGCCGTGGCGCTCCTGCCGGACGCCCCCGACGACGGCGCCCGCGGCCCCGGCGCCCCGGCGGACCCCGTCCTGGGGCGGTTCCCGCTGACCGTGCGCAGCCGGATCCGCAAGGACAAGGGGATCCTGCGCTCCGTGGTGGAGGAGATCCCGCCGGCCGCCTCGGGACGCCGGGCGGGCGCGCCGGTGCGGACCCGGCGGTCGAACCGGCCCCACGCCGGGGCGAACGCCGAGTCCCGGGTGGAGCTGCTGGGCGTCGGCGTCTCCGCCGGGACGCTGGCGGGGCGGCGCGTGGCGCACCTGCGGCTCACCCCGCGCACGGGGCGCACCCACCAGCTGCGCATCCACCTGGCCGCCCTGGGCCTGGGCATCGCGTTCGACCCGTTCTACCCGGACCTGCTCGACCTCGCCCCGGACGACGTCGCACGGCCCCTGCAGCTGCTCTCCCGGTCGCTGCGCTTCACGGACCCGGTGACGGGCGAGGAGCGGGAGTTCACCTCCCCCGCCGAGCTGCAGGAGCGACCGCGGTGACGGGCGGGGACCCGGCCGCCCTGATGGACGCGCTCGGAGCGTGGTTCCATCCGCTCACCGCGCTCCTCGTGGCCCTGGACGCCCCGATCCCGCCCGTCCCGTCCGAGGTGGTGGTCATCGGCTCGGGGGCGCTCGCGGCCGAGGGCCGGGTCTCTCCCGTGGCCGCGGTGCTGGCGGCGTGGCTGGGCTGCTGGGCCGGGGACGTCGGCCTCTACGCGCTGTTCCGCCACGGCCTCGCCGACCGCCTGGACCGCTGGGCGTGGTGGCGGCGGATCCACCGGGGGATCCGGAGCCTGCTGGTGCGGGTGGGCCCGGCGGGCAGCCTGGCGGGGCTGTCCGTGCTGCGGTTCGTCTCGGGCGGGCGGACGGCGTCGATGGCGGCGGCCGGGATCGGCGGGATCCGCTGGCCCGTGTTCCTGTGGCTGTCCGGGGCAGGCTCGCTCGCGTGGTCCGGGTCCATGGTGGGGCTCGGCTGGATCACCGGCCGGGCCACCGGCCTGCCGTGGTGGGCGTCCGCGGTGGTCGGCATGGTGTTCGGTACCCTTGCAGGGTTGATGATCGCGGGGATCATGGCCCACCGTCGCCGGGGCCGGAAGGGGTGAGCATGCAGGACGCGTCCTCCGAGTCCCGCGCCGCCCTCGAGCGCCTCCGGGGCGCCTCGGCGCCCCGTCCCGACGACGACGCGACGCGTGCCCCCGCCGCGCGCCCCCGCCGCGCCCTGGCCGCGCCCGGGGAGATCTCCCGCCGCGATCTGCGCCGTCACGAGCGCGCCCTGCGCTCGGGCCGACCCGAGACCGCCGCCGAGCGCCGCGTGCGCGAGGACCGCCGCGCGGACGTGCACCGCGCCATGGACCGTCTGCGCACCCCGGGCGCTCCCGCCCAGCAGCGTCCACGCCGCGACCTCAGCGAGATCCTGGACCGCCTCGGCAGCCCGGACCTCGCCCGTTTCACCGACCCGCTCGTCGGCACGGTCGAACGCATCCTCCCCGCCCCGGGCCGGGACCCGGAGAAGGCCGCGGAGGCCGCACGCCGCCGCACTGCGGCCGAGGAGCGCCGGCGGGCCCGCCTGCGATCCGGCCGGGAGCGCGCCACCGAGGCCGCCCGTCGCCGGGCCGCCGAGCACGAGCGGCTCGTCGCCGAGGCCGCCGCCGCGGCCCAGGCCCGCGACGCCGCCCAGGCTCGCGACGCCGCCGCCCTCCAGGCCCGCCTCGACGAGGAGGCCCGCCGGGCCCAGGCCGCGCGGGTGGCCCGCCGCCGCCGCGAGGAGGAGAAGCAGCGCCGTCGGCGTGAAGCCGAGCGGCGCCGTCGGGTGGCGGCCGAGGAGAAGGCACGTGCCGCCGCCGAGGCGGAGGCCCGCCGCCGGGAGCGGGAGGAACGGCGCCGCCGGGAGGCGGAGGTCGCCGCCGAGCGCGCCCGCGTGCAGGCGGAGCGGCGGGCCCGCGAGGAGGCCGCGCTCGCCGAGCGGGAGCGGCTCCGGCTCGAGGCGGAGGCGGAGGCGGAGCGCCGTCGGCAGGCGGCCGAGGCCGAACGCCGTCGCCTCGAGGCCGAACGCGTCGAGGCCGAGCGGCGCCGTCGGGCCGAGGAGGCCGAGCGGCGCCGTCGCGAGGCGGAGGAGGCCGCCCGCCGCGAGGCCGAGCGACGTCGTCGCCAGGCCGCACGCGTCCGCGCCCACACCGTGCTGCACGCCGAACGCGCCCTCGCCCAGGCCCGGCTCCTCGAGGACCGCGCCCGGGAGGCCGAGCGCCGTGCGGCGGAGGACGCCGCCCGCCGCCGTCGCGAGCACGAGGAGCGGGAGTCCCGCGCGCTCGCCCGGGCCGCGCGCGAGCTCGAGGGCCCCGAGGTCTTCCCGGCCGCCGCCGACCGGCCGCTGCTGTCCGACCCGGAGGAGCGGCTCACCGATGAGGAGCTGTTCGCCCGGGCCCGGGTGGCCCTGCCCGAGTGGCGGCGGCGGCAGCGGCTGTCCACGAAGGCGCAGGCCGTCCGGGCCGAGGCCATCGCCCACTCCTCGGCGGGGCCGGTCACGGGCGCCCTGCCCCTGATCCCCGGCTACACCCCCGCCCCGCCCGAGGAGCCGGCCGGCTCACCGACCGCTGCGGACCGACGCGGCCAGACGCTGCTGACCGTCGTGTGGGCGCTGTTCGTGCTCTCCGGTGCGTGGGGCCTCGGTCTGGCCGGGCGCGTCCCGGGACTCGGCGCGCTCGACGCCGGCGCGTACCCGTTCACCGCCGACGGCCGACACGGCCCCGGCGCGAGCGTGTTCGGGCTGTCCCCGCTGCACCCGGCGATCTGGCCGGTGCTGTGGCTGCTGACCGGGATGTACGTGCTCCGGCAGTGGGGGCGGGGCCAGGGGGCGTCCCCGCGGCACCGCCGCATCCGGGGCGCGGTCGCGGGGACCCTGCTGGCGCTGGCGCTGTGGTTCCCCCTGGCCGTCCTGGCCCCCGGGGGCCTCGACGTCGTCCCGTGGCTGCTCGCCCTGGTCCTCATGCTCCGTGTGGTCCGGCGGCTCGGCGCCCGCCCGGCGGCCCGCCGCGTCGCACGGGTGGCCGAGGACGGCGCGTTCGGCGTGCTGCTGGGCACCCTCCTCGCCGGCGCGCCCACCGCGGTGGGTGCCGCCCTCCACGCCTGGGGTGTGCACGTCGACGGGTTCCCGACCGAGCTGCTCGCCCTGCTGGTGCTGGTGGCCCTGCTGCTGGCGGCCCTGCGCCTCGTGCTCGGCGGGCGCGGCCGCATGGGTGTGGCCCTGGGCATGGCCTGGACCCTGCTCTGCCTCGCCCTGCCCCGCCTGCTGCCCAGCCCGCTCGGGGCGCAGCAGAGCGCGTGGGTGGGTCTCGCGGCCGCCTTCGGGGCGCTCCTGCTGGTCACCGCCGCGGCCGTGCGCCGCTCCTGGGCCCGCCAGATCGAGCGCGACGCCGCCCGCCGGCCGCACCCGGCCGGCGCCTGAGCCCGGCCCCGTTCAGCGCCCGGGCCCAGCGGGCACCGGGACCCACCGACCGCCGTCGCGCCGGAGCACGTCCAGCCGGCCCGTCACGGCGACGCCGGACACCGCCTCCGCCATCCGCCGCGCCACCTCGGCGGCCTCGGCGTCCTCGCCGGCCCGGTGCGAGCCGGGCACCGTGAAGCGCAGCACGATCCGCGGGACGCGCGCCACGACCTCGATGTCCTTGGCCGCGAGCACGTGCGTGGCCTGGACGGCCGCCTCGGCCAGGTCCATGACCTCTTCGGGCCGGTGGCCGGGCAGGAGGTCGCCGATCTGCAGGCGGGCACGGTAGGAGGGCATGGGCCCAAGGTAGGGGTGGCCGCAGCAACGGTGACGACTTCCCTCGTCGCACGGGCCGGGCCCCTTCCGCCCGCCGCGGACGCGTGCCCTCCCGTGTCCGGACCCGCTCGTAGGGTGGGGTGCATGACTCAGACCGCCACCCCGCAGACCGACGCCCCCGCCGTGCCCGCGATCTTCGAACCGATCGAGATCAACGGCGTGCGCGTACGCAACCGCCTGATCCTGCCGCCGATGTGCCAGTACTCGTGCGAGGCGCGCGACGGCGTCCCCCACGGCTGGCACTTCCAGCACCTGGGCGCCCGCGCGGCCGGCGGCTTCGGGATCGTGGTGGCCGAGGCCACCGCCGTCACCCCCGAGGGACGCATCTCCGCGTGGGACACCGGCCTGTGGAACGACGAGCAGCGGGACGCGTGGGCGCCGATCGCCGAGTTCATCGCCTCCCAGGGCGCCCTGCCCGCCATCCAGCTCGGTCACGCCGGCGCCAAGGCCTCGACCGTCCCCATGCACCCGGGCGCGCCCGCCGGGCAGCCGATCCTCGAGGGCCCCGACTCCTGGGAGACCCTCTCCCCCTCCGGCGTGGCCACCAACTCCATGGAGATCCGCACCCACGCGATGCGGGTGGACGAGATCCGGGAGACCGTCCAGGCCTTCGCCGACGCCGCCGAGCGCGCCGACCGTGCCGGCTTCGGCGCCGTGCAGCTGCACGCCGCCCACGGCTACCTCATCCACCAGTTCCTCTCGCCGCTGACCAACACCCGGACCGACGAGTACGGCGGGGACTTCGAGGGCCGCACCCGCTTCCTCAAGGAGGTCGTGGCGGCCGTGCGCGAGGTGTGGCCCGCGGACAAGGTCCTCGGCATCCGCATCTCCGGCTCGGACTGGGTCGAGGGCGGCTGGAGCATCGAGGAGACCGTCCGCCTGGCGCAGGAGCTGCAGGGGCAGGTGCACTGGTTCGACCTGTCCTCCGCGGGCATCGGGGACACCTACGAGGGCCCTCAGGGCCCGGGCTATCAGGTGCCGCTGGCCACCGCCGTGAAGGAGGGCACCGAGGGGATCGTGGTGTCCGCCGTCGGCTCGCTGACCGGCGCCGAGGAGGTCGCGGCCGTGGTGGACGAGGACCGCGCCGACGCCGTCTGTGTGGGTCGCGCCGCCCTGGCGAACCCGAACTGGCCGACCGCGGCCGCCCTCGCCCTCGACGTCCCTTCGGAGCAGGTGCCGATGGCCCGGCAGTACTTCCGCGCCAAGTGGTGAGCGGAACACGCGGGACCCGGTGTGCCCCCGGCGCGGAACTCCGGTAGAACAGAACCATGAGCGTGCGCACCCCCGACCCGAATCCGGGCTGGCTGTCCGACGAGGACCTCTACGAGGCCCGGCGTCGGTTGCCCATGGTGTATGTGGAGGCCATCCCGGTGCGGCTGGACTCCCTCGGCTATGTCACCGAGATCGGCCTGCTCTACGTGGCGGACGAGACCGGCACGTTCCAGCGGACGTTCGTCTCCGGCCGCGTCCAGTACCGGGAGACCATCCGCGCCGCGCTGATGCGCCACCTGGAGAAGGACCTCGGCCCGCTCGCGTTCCCGCAGCTGCCGCCGTCGGTGGTCCCCTGCACCGTCGCCGAGTACTTCCCGGCGCCGTCCGAGACCGGGCTGACGGACGACCGCCAGCACGCCGTGGCCCTGGTCTACGTGGTGCCGGTGACGGGTGAGTGCCAGCCGCGCCAGAACGCGCTCGAGCTGACCTGGCTCACCCCCGAGGAGGCCCTCGGCGAGGACATCCAGGCCGAGTTCATCGGTGGCCGCGGGGACCTGGTGCGCCAGGCCCTCGCCCACGTGGGATGGGGGCGCTGAGCATGGCACCGGTCGTCGGCGGCTACCTCCGCCATCTGAAGTCCCAGGACGTGCAGCCCGGGGACAGCTTCCTGACCCGCCGCGGCGAGCCCGCCCCGCCCGTGGCCTCGACCCGGGTGATGCGGGACGACTTCGGCACCCCCGCGCTCGTGATCGCCACCCTCGAGGGCGGCCGCGAGGTCAAGATCGCCCACGGCTCCGTGATCCGGGTCCGCACGGACCGCCCGGAGGAGCGCAGGGCCGTCCCGGACACCACCTTCTCCCCCGTGGACGCGGGCTCCCCCGAGGAGCGGATCGTCGCCGTCGGCAAGCGCCACCTCGAGGACACCGAGCTGACCGCCACCGCGGCCCGGCTCTCCCACGGGTTGAACCTGCGCTCCGGCTCCCAGCTGGAGGACGTGTTCGGCATGGCCGAGCGGCTCTACCTGCTGCACGAGGACACCGAGGGCACGCTCGCCACCCTGGGCCTGCTGACGAACCTGCCGTGGGACGGGGCCGTGGGACGGTGGAAGTCCATCCAGGCCGCGCTGTCCCTGGCGTCGCTGATCCTGCGCGAGGAGGGCGAGCACATCGCCGCCGCCAACCTCGGTCGACGCCTGCTCGAGGCGGACGAGGTCCCCTCCGAGCCGGGCCGGGCGGCCCGGGTGCTCGAGGTGCGCCAACGCCAGCTCAACGAGCCGCCGCTCTACGACCGGGAGATCTCCCGCGCCCTGCAGGCCCGCGACGCCGAGGCCGAGTATCAGTGGCGCCGCGCCCGGTTCGACCAGCTGCTGTACCTGCGCGCCCGCGGCGGCTCGGAGACGCTCACGGACGCCGACCTGGATTCCCGGATCGCCCGGGAGCTCGGCACGCTGCGCACCCTCGCCGACGAGCTCGAGGCGAAGGCCGCCACGCGCCGGTGAGGTCCGGCCGCGGGACGGGCGTCGAGGGCCGGCCCCGTCCCCGGTGACACGCCCTCCGGGGTGCGGCTCGTGTGGCACACCTCACTTCCCAGCCCCAGTCGGGGCTATGCTCCCGGCATGACCGGCTCCGCACCCGCCCAGCTCCGCCCCCTCCGCCCCACGGACGTGCCCGCCGTCCTGGCCGCCTTCCACGCGGGCACCGTCGGCATGGCCGATCCCGCAGAGGTCACCGACGAGGCCTCCGCCCGCGCCTACGTCGACGGACTGGTCCAGGCGGAGGGGACGGACGCCGTCGCCGTGGTGGAGCGCGGGACGGACACGCTGATCGGCCTGGTCGCCGTCGCGCGCGACGAGGCGCACGGCACCGGCGCGCTCACCGCCTGGCTGCATCAGGGCTGGCGCGGGGACGCGATCATGTCGCGCGCGGCGACCACCGTGGCGGACGCCGAACTGGCCGAGGGCGGCCTCGAGCGGATCGAACTGGCCCACCGGGCGGACAGCCCGACGGCGGGGGCCGTCGCCCGGGCCGCCGGGCTCCGTCACGAAGGCACGCAGCGCGGCCGCCTCCGCGCGGGCGGGCGGCGGCTCGACGTGCACCGCTACGGCCGGCTGGCCACGGACCCGCTGCCCGAAGAACGGGTCCGTCCCCTGCCGTGGGCCTCCGACGCCCGCCCCTGGGCCGACCGCTGACCGCGGCCCGCCCCCGACGACGCCCCACGACGCCGCCACGCCATCCCGGCCCGATGCCCCGCTAGTCTGCCGGAATGACCACCCCGACCGACGCCGTTCCAAGCCCACACCCACGGCCGTTCCTCCTCGTCCAGACGCGCCCCGAAGACGACGCCGCGGCCGCCGAGGTCGAGGCCGTCGAGCGCCTGGGCGGTTATCCGGAGGGTCGGCTGCGGGTGCTGCGCCTGGACCGCGTCGTGCAGCGCCCCGACGCGGCCACGGACGGCCTGGACTGGGAGGCGGAGCTCGCGGACGCCGCCGCCGTGATCCTGCCCGGCAGCCCGTTCACGGGCACCGATCCCGAGGAGACCAAGTCCCCCGTGCAGCGCGCCGTGGAGGCGGAGCTGGGCCGGATGCTCGACGTCGTCCGGCGCCGCGACCTGCCGTTCCTCGGCTGCTGTTACGGCGTCGGCACGCTGGGCCGGCACGCCGGCGGCGTCGTGGACAACGCGTACGGCGAATCGGCCGCGCCCGTCGAGGTCACGCTCACCGAGGAGGGTGTCGCGGATCCGTTGCTGGCCGGGGTGCCGCGCACGTTCGCGGCGTACGTCGGCCACAAGGAGGCGATGAGCGCGCTGCCGCCCGGCGCGGTGCTGCTCGCCGCGGGCGCCGACTGTCCCGTGCAGATGTTCCGGCTCGGCACCCGCCAGTACGCCACCCAGTTCCACCCGGAGCTGGACCAGGCCGGGATCCTCGAGCGCCTTGAGATCTACCGCGAGCACGGGTACTTCGCGCCGGGCGAGTACGAGCCCACGGTGGCGGGGCTGGCCGCCGTCGACCCCGAGCACCCGCGCCGGATCCTGGCGAACTTCCGCACGCTGTTCGGCTGAGCCGCCCGGCCCACCCCGTAGCGTGGCCGCATGGACACGCACCGCGCCACCGCTTCCCTGCCCTGGATCGACAGCCCCGCCGTGCGCGCCGCCCTGAGCCCGCGCGCCGCCGTCGACGCGCTGGAGGCGGCCCTCGCCGCCGGCCTGGACCCGGAGGCCGACGCCCCCCGCACCCGCGTGGCCACCGCCGCCGGGCAGCTGCTGCAGATGCCCTCGACGCGCGGGGCCGAGGTCGGCACCAAGCTGCTCACCCTCACGCCGGACAACCCCGAGCGCGGACTGCCCGTCATCCAGGGCGTCTACGTGCTGTTCGGCGCCCCGGGCACCCCCGGCCAGGCCCCGCGGGCCGTGCTGGACGGCGTCGAGCTCACGGGCCTGCGCACCTCCGCGGTGTCCGCGCTCGGGGTGCGGCTGCTCGCGGACACCTCGCCCCGGCACCTGGTCGTGTTCGGCACGGGCGTGCAGGCGTGGGAGCACGCGCTCACGTTCCAGGACGTGTTCGGGCTGGAGCGGGTGTCCGTGGTCGGCCGCGACGCCGGCCGGGCCGGCGCCCTGGCCGCGCGCATCGAAGCGGAGCTGGGCGTGACCGCGAGCGCCGCCGGCCCGGCGGCCGTGGCGGAGGCGGACGTCGTGGTGACGTGCACGGCCGCGACGGCCCCGCTGTTCGACGGGACGCTCGTGCCGGAGCACGCGACGGTCGTGGCGATGGGCTCGCACACCACGGACGCCCGCGAGACCGACGACGCCCTGGCCCGCCGCGCGACCGTGGCGGTGGAGTCGCGGGACTCGGCCGCCCGCGAGGCCGGGGACGTGACCCTCGCGGTGGCCTCCGGGGCCCTGGCCGGGATCGAGGACACGGTGACGCTGGCCGAGCTCGTGGCCGGGACCGCGCGTCGTCGGGAGGGCGCGCCCGCCCTGTTCGTCACCACCGGCATGCCTTGGCAGGACCTGGTGGTGGCGAGCGCGGTGGCGCGGGTGGTGCTGGGCTGACCCGGGGCGGCCTGCGGTGCCTGCGCACTACCCTGGGTCCCATGCCTGAGACCCCCGCCGCCCCGACGCCGCAGCCCGCCTCCGGTGCCCCCGCGCACCCGGACCACTTCGGCTTCGAGGTGACCCACCGCCTGGAGACCCCCGGGCACGACGGCGCCCCGCTGGGCCGCACGGGCGTCATCACCACGCCGCACGGGCGGATCCAGACCCCGGCGTTCATCCCGGTGGCCACGCAGGCCACGGTCAAGGCGGTGCTGCCGGAGTCGATGAAGGACCTCGGCGCGCAGGCGCTGCTGGCCAACGCGTATCACCTGTACCTGCAGCCCGGTGACGACCTCCTGGACGAGGCCGGCGGCCTCGGCGCGTTCATGAACTGGCCCGGGCCGACCTTCACGGACTCGGGCGGCTTCCAGGTGATGAGCCTCGGCTCGGGATTCAAGAAGGTCATCGACATGAAGGGCCCCGGCGCGCCCGAGGGGCAGGGCGCCGACGACGCCGTCGCCCCCGGCAAGGAGCGCCTGGCCAACGTCGACGACGACGGCGTCTGGTTCAAGTCCCACCTCACCGGGGACCGACACCGGTTCACCCCCGAGGTGTCCGTGGGCATCCAGCACAACCTCGGCGCGGACATCATGTTCGCCTTCGACGAGCTGACCACCCTGCACAACTCCCGCGGCTACCAGGAGGAGGCGCTCGAGCGCACCCGCCGCTGGGCCCAGCGCTGCCTCGACGAGCACGCCCGCCTCACCGGGGTCCGCGCGGCGCGGCCGTACCAGGCGCTGTTCGGCGTGATCCAGGGCGCCCAGTACGAGGACCTGCGCCGCAAGGCCTGCCGCGACCTCGCGGCGATGCGGGCCGAGTTCCCGGCCGCGGGGGAGCTCGACGGCGTGGCGTCCGGCTTCGACGGCTACGGCGTCGGCGGGGCCCTGGAGAAGGAGAACCTCGGGACCATCGTGGGCTGGTGCGCGCAGGAGCTGCCCGAGGACAAGCCGCGCCACCTGCTGGGCATCTCCGAGCCCGACGACCTGTTCACCGCCGTCGAGAACGGCGCCGACACCTTCGACTGCGTCTCCCCCACCCGTGTGGCCCGCACCGGCGCGTTCTACACCCGCGACGGGCGCTACAACCTGCCCGGGGCGAAGTACCGCCGCGACTTCGGGCCGCTGGACCCCGAGTGCGACTGCTACACGTGCGCCCACTACTCCCGCGCGTACCTGCGGCACCTGTTCAAGGCGAAGGAGATGGTGGCGCACACGCTCCTCTCCATCCACAACGAGCGGTTCACGGTCTCCCTCGTGGACCGGATCCGCGCGGCCATGCAGGATGGCACGCTCGCGGAGCTCAAGGCCGAGACCCTCGGCCGGTACTACGCCCCGAAGGGCTGAGGGGCGCTGGGTGCGCCGGCACGCTGCGGGGGGGAGCCAGCACGCTGCGACGGGCGCGAGCCAGACGTTTCTGCTGTTCTGAGGGGGCTGTCACGACCGATTCGTCTGGCTCAGCGCCGCTCGGACGCGTGGGGGACGTGAGCCAGACGATTCAGCGGCTCCTGCACAGGGCCGCCGACCCGGCTCGCCCTCCACGGCCCTCGCGGTCGCGGCGCCGGGGCCGCCCATGGAAGGAGAAGGTGGCGGCATGGTCGCCCCTCCTCCGCACGACGACGCCACCCTCAGCCCCGTCTTCCCGGTCGCCGCGGGGCTGCAGGCCGGCCTGACGGCCTCGCAGCTGCGCGGCCCCCGGTTCGACGCCCCGCACCACGGGCTGCGGCACCCCGCCGGGGGTCAGCTCTCACTGGCCGACGTCGTCCGCGCCCTCCAGCGGACGAACCCCAGCACCGCGGCCACCCACGCCACCGCCGCTCGACTCTGGGAGATGTGGCTGCCGCGGCAGTGGGAGCGCGGCCCCATCCATCTGGCGCGCACGCGGGCCGAGGGCGGGGCGCCGCGCCGCAGCGGCGTCGTCGGGCATGAGCTGCACCCGCAGGACCCTGTGCTGGTGCGTACCGGGGTGCGGATCACGACGCCGGCCGCCACCTGGGCGGCGCTGGCGCAGCTGGGTCTGCCGTTGGCCGACGTCGTCGCCGCCGGGGACAGCCTGCTGCAACGGGCTGACGGCCCGGCGGGCCGACGTCGTCCCGGCGACCATCCACGGTGCACCGTGCGTGATCTGGAGGCGGAGGTGCTCCGGGTGCGTGGGCGGCGAGGGACGCGGACCCTGCGGGCGGCCCTGCCGCTGCTCAGGGACGGCGCGGATTCGCGGGCCGAGACGCTCCTGCGACTGGCGCTGGCCGACGCGGGTGTGCCGGAGCCGGAGGTGAATCCGCTGCTGATGCTGAGCGACGGGTCCACCGTCCGGCCGGACCTGGTGTGGCGCGAGGCCCACGTCTGCGTGCAGTACGAGGGCGATCATCACCGGACGGACCCGCGGCAGTGGCGCCGTGACATCGAGCGCGACCGCAGGATGCAGGCCGAGGGGTGGATCGTGCTGCGCGTGACCGCCAGCGTCTTCACTCGGCGCGGTCTCGACGCCCTGCTGCGCGACCTCGCCGCCCACCTGCGGCTCCCTCTGCCTGCGTGAGCCAGACGAATCGGCCGCCGAGCCAGACGAATCGGCGGCAGGGGGGCGTGCGCACCAGCAGAAATCTCTGGCTCACGCCGCCGCCCCCGCTCGCGTCATCTCACACGAACGCGCCGACCCCCGTGATCTCGCGGCCGATGATCAGCCCCTGCACGGTCTCGGTGCCCTCGTAGGTGTGGATCGCCTCGATGTCCGCGAAGTGGCGAGCCACCTCGTTCTGGATGAGGATGCCGTTGCCACCGAGCAGGTCGCGCGCGTTCGCGGCGATGGACCGCGCGGCGCGCGTCGCCGAGTACTTGGCCAGGGACGCCATCGGCCCGGTGAGCCGGCCCTCGTCCTCGAGCCGGGTCGCACGCAGCACGAGCAGCTGCACCTGGGTGAGCTGGGAGAGCATCTCGGCCAGGCGGGTCTGCACGCTCTGGGCGGCGGCCAGCGGCCGGCCGAACTGGATGCGCTGCCCCGCGTACTGCACCGCCGCCTCGTAGCAGCCCACGGCCTTCCCGAGGGCGGACCACGCGACGCCCACGCGCGTGGCGAAGAGGACGCGGGAGGTGTCCTTGAAGGAGCGGGCCTCGGGCAGGACGTCGGCGTCGGGCACGAGGACGCCGTCGAGGGTGATGTGGGCCTGGTCGATGGCCCGCAGCGCGACCTTGCCCTTGATGACCTCGGCCGTGTAGCCCTCGGACTCCTGGCGCACGATGAACCCGCGGACCTTCTCGTCCTCGGCGCTGCGCGCCCACACCACGGTCACGCCGCCGGCGGCCCCGTTGCCGATCCACTTCTTGTGCCCGTGCAGCCGCCAGCCGCCGTCGACGCGCTCGGCGCGGGTCTCCAGCGAGACGGAGTCGGAGCCGTGGGTCGGCTCCGTGAGCGCGAAGGCGCCGTAGAGCTCGCCGCGCGCCATGGCCGGCAGGTGCTCGGCACGCTGCTCCTCGCTGCCGCACAGCTGGATCGAGCGCATGGCCAGACCGCCCTGCACGCCCGTCATCGTGGCGATCGAGCCGTCCAGGCGCGAGAGCTCCATCATGGCCAGGCCCGCTGCAACGCGGGAGACGTCGGGCAGCCCGTCCACGGGGACGCCGTCGCGCAGCAGGTCGGCCTGCCCCAGGCGGGCCACGAGGTCCAGCGGGTACTCGTGGCGGTCCCACGCCTCCCGGATCCGGGGCAGCACGTCCGGCTCGAGCGCGAAGGCGCGGGCCCGACGCCACACATCCTTCTCGGCGTCGGAGACGTCCGCGAGCGCGAGGTAGAAGTCGGTGTCCAGCGGCGTGGCGACGTCGTACTCGGGCTCGACGGTGGGCAGGGTCTCGGTCATGGTGGCCTCCCGGGCGGGGTCGGAGAGATGGGTGTGTCCGCCATCACCCTACACCAACTGACACGCCATCTCACAGAATCAGACGCAGTCTCACCTCCTCTCCGCGCCCGTGGCACCATGGCCCGCATGACGACGCCCGCCGAGGACACCCTCACCGCCCTGATCCACCTGCTGGACCGCGAGGGCTACGACGCCGTCACGGCCGACCAGCTCGCCCGCCAGGCCGGCATGAGCCGGGCCAGCTTCTTCCGCCACCTCGGCGGGAAGGAGGAGGTGGTCTTCGCCGACCACGCGGCGCTGCTCGCCCGCCTGGACGACTTCCTGCGCGGCACCTCCCTCGGCGTGCGGGAGGCCCTGGAGGAGGCGGTCCTCCAGGTCTTCCGGCATCACACCGCCGATCCGGACCGGGCCCGGGCGCGCTCCCGCCTGCTGCGCGGCTCCCAGGCGCTGCGCACGCGCGAGCTGCTCACCTCGCACCGCTACACGGAGCTGTTCTCCGGCTGGCTCGCCACGGCCCTGCCGGACACGCCCGCGCGCGGCGGGGTCGCCGTCGGGCTGGCGGCGGCCGTGGTGGCCGTCCACAACCGCGCCCTGCGGGCGTGGCTCCACGCCCCGGCCGACGACGCCGAGGCCGGCCTGCGCGCGGACCTCGCGGAGGTCATCGCGCGGCTCACGGCCGAGCCGGCCGAGGCCGAACGAACGCTCGCCGCCGTGCGCCGACTCGTGGGCTGACGCCCCGCCCTCAGCGGCCGGCGACCTGCGCGTTCTCCGCCCCGAACGCGGGCGGGTAGCGGAACTCGCCGGCCGGCACCTCCGCGCCGTCCTGGAGCGTGAGGATCTGCAGCGCCTCGGGTTGACGCGCGAAGGCCGCGTGCACGCCGTGCTCGGAGGCCCGGTGGAAGCCGAACTTCGCGTAGTACTCGGGCCAGCCGTAGACCACCACGACCTCCTCGCCGTCGGCCTGGGCCTTCTGGAGCAGGGCGTTGACGAGCGCGGTGCCGGCGCCCTCGCCCTGGTGCTCGGGCAGGACGCCGTGCGGGGCGAGGGCGATCACCTCGGCGTGGTCGATGTGGGCCCGGACCAGGGTGCCGTAGCCCATCGGGTCCGACTGCAGGTCCGTGCCGGGGATCGCGGCGGTCATGGCCACGAGGGAGTACTGGGGCAGCCAGCCCTCCGCGCCGCCGGCGAGCGCCTCGACGAGGTCGGCCTCGGCCGTGGACGCGAAGGCGAGCTCGGCGATCTGGCGGACGGCGCGGCGGTCGGCCGGATCGTCGTGATCGGCCTCGCGGGTGGACCAGCGGTGGCCGAGATCCTGGCCGGCAGGGACGTGGGCGGTGCGGTGGCCGGGGGTCTGGGTGCTGTTCTGCTCGGCGCTCATGCGCTCACCGTAGCCAGGGTGTGACCCCGGATACAGAGACGGCGCCCTGCGTCACGCTCGTGACGCGGGCGCCGTCGCCTCCTCCGGCCGGGGGCGGGCTCAGTCGATCTGCAGCTCGCCCATCGGGCCGAAGCCCTCCGCACCGACCTGCTCGGAGATGATCTGGGGCGTGCTCGCCAGCAGCGGGCGCATCGCGTCCAGGCCCTCCTGGAAGTGCGGGGACGCGACGTGGGCCTGCGCACCCTCGTCCGTGAACCCCTCGAGCAGGAAGTACTCGTTCGGGCCGCCTTCCACCGGGCGGTACCACTCGAAGAACAGGTTGCCGGGCTCGGAGCGCACGTCCGCGGTGTACTTCGCGACGGCGTCCATCCACTCGTCGGCACGCTCGGGCTGGACGGTGAACTTCAGGTTGATGAGGATCATGCCGTCCATTCTGGTCCACCCGGCACGGCCGCGGCACGGCCTCGCGTCCGCCGCGCGCGGAACCGCCGGGCCAGCAGCCACAGGCCCACGACGACGGCGACCACCAGCACGGCGACCAGCACCGGCAGGAACAGCGCGGCCGCGACGAGGCCGGCCGCCGAGACGTCCTCGGCCGCCGAGAGCACGGGCGCGGCGGCCCCCACCGTGACCGTGTCGGCTCCCACGACCGTCTGGACGGCGTCGTTGACCGCGTCCACCCCGGGGATCTTGTCCGCGACGAGCTCGAGCGCGAGCAGAACGCCGAGGATCCAGAGGGAGGCGTCGGCGGCGAGCCACGTCCAGCCCGCGGGCAGGTCGACGAGCCCCGTGAACCGGTCCAGCAGACCCAGGGCGAGCAGGGGGATGTAGGCGTTGAGCCCGGCCGAGGTGGCCAGGCCCGTGCCGGTGAGGAACTCGAGCACGTCCGTCCCCGTCCTTCGCGGGTCGCTCGGGGCGCCCGGGCGGACGCTGCGGTCAGAGGACCCTCGTTCCCCAGTGAACACCGCCGGCCGTCGGGCGCTTCCCGTCCGGGGTCGGTCCTACCATGGGCGCATGCCCCAGACCGCTCACTCCCCCCAGCACTCCGCCTCCGCCCCCGCGCTCGCCCTGACCATCGCCGGGTCCGAGGCCACCGGCGGCGCCGGCGCCCAGGCCGACCTCAAGACGTTCCAGGAACTCGGCGTCTTCGGCATCGTGGCGCTGACCTGCATCGTCTCCTTCGACCCGGAGGACGACTGGAACCACCGCTTCTTCCCCGTGCCCACCGAGATCCTCCAGCAGCAGCTCGACGCCATCCAGGGTGACTACCCGGAGCGGCTGCGCACCGTGAAGCTGGGCATGCAGGGCTCCCCGGAGGTCATCCGCACCTCGGCCGCGGCCCTGCGCCGCGCCGCGTGGGACCACGTGGTCCTGGACCCCGTGCTCATCTGCAAGGGCCAGGAGCCGGGCCACGCCCTGGACACGGACCAGGCGCTCAAGGCCGAGCTGCTGCCGCTGGCCACCTTCACCACCCCGAACCACTTCGAGACGGAGCAGCTCTCCGGCATGACCGTGCGCTCGGTCGAGGACCTGACGGCGGCCGCTCGGCGCATCCACGAGATCTCCGGCGCGGCCGTCCTGGCCAAGGGCGGGATGCACCTGCCCGGCCCGGACGCCGTGGACGTGTTCGTGGACGGGGACACCGTGGAGGTGCTCTCCGCCCCGAAGATCGGCCAGTCCGGCGTCTCTGGTGCGGGCTGCTCGCTCGCCGCCGCCGTCACCGCCGAGTTGGCCAAGGGTGCCACCACGCTCGAGGCCGCGCGCCGCGCCAAGGAGTTCGTGCGAGCCGGCATCGCGCAGGCGGTGGAGGGCCGCACGCCGTTCGCCGCCCTGTGGCAGGGCGGCCTGCGCTCCGCTTGAGCGCGCACGTGGGCCGCTGACTCGTCCTGAGCCGGGCGGTGCGCCACACTGGGGGCATGAAGCTCCCCTCCCCCGCCCCTTCCGTCCCCGGCGAGGTCCACCACTCGGCGTCGTCCGTTCCCGTCGACGACGCGGAGGCCGTCGTCCCCGCGTTGCGCCAGCGCGCCCTCGCCCCGGGCGGCCGGCTCTACGGGCTGGCGGCGGCGGCCGCGGTCGGCGGGCTCACCCTGTTGGATCCGCACGCCCGCCGAGGGCGCGAGCGCCGGGCCCTCGCAGAGCTCGAGGCCGCCGTCAGCGGCACGTTCCTCGCGGCCGAGACCGCCGGCGCCCTCCACACCGCCGCGATCGCCGACGGCGAGGTGGCCCCCTCCCCCGCCGCGCGTGCCCTGCGCGGGCTCGGCGGACTGGCCGTCGGCGGCGCGGTCGCGGCGGTCGCGCTGCGTGCCACCGGCCTGAACGACCGGATCGACGGCGCCGTGGTGCGCGGGCTCCAGCGGGTCGGCGTCCCCGCCCCGCGCGTCGCGCTGGCCGCAGCGGCCTCCCTGGCGATGCTGCTGGCCAACGAGGACGCCCGCCGGACCCGCCGCGACGCCGTCGAACTCGCCGTCACCGGCCCCGCCGGCCTGGACGAGGACACGGTCGACGAGGTCGAGCCCGAGGCCACCGCCGAGCTGCCGGTGGAGGTGCGCGTGCTGCTCGAGACCCTGCTCGACCCGGCGCTGGCCGAGGGCCGGGACCTGCCCGGGGCTGAGGCGCTGCGCTCCCAGCTGCCGCACGCGCGCACCGTCACCTCGGTGGCCGAGGCCATCCGTGAAGCCGGCGAGGTCCCGGACTGGGTGCCGCTCGTCGTCCAGACCGACGATGACATCCGTCGCGCGGTGCCGAACGACTGCGTCTGGCCCGTCCGCGGCCGCTTCGCCTCCGGCTCCGCCGGAGGACACGAACTCGAGCTGCGCCTGCAGGTGATCGACGGGGAGATCGGCGCCCTGACGGTGACCCTGCCCGCGGACGCCGAGGCGGACAGCGACGCCTGGGACGCGTTCCAGGAGATCGAGTCCTTCCCCGGCGTCGAGGACCTGACCTTCCACGTGGACGGCGACCGGCGCGCCTGACCGGGAACTCTCCCGGGGCCCGTCCAGCCCGGCCCACTACAGTGGGGACCCGCCCGACGTCGTCGATCCCCCTCCCGGAGAGTCCCCGCCATGACCACCCCCGCCCCGGTCGCGTCCGCCGCCCGTGCCCGTCGCCGCGCGGCCCGTTCCGGCCCCCGCCCGCAGCTGCGCATGGGACTGAACGGGTTCCTCGTGGCCTGGCTGCTGCCCAACCTCGTGATGGCCGCCGTGGTGGCGATCCTGGCCGTGGTCCCGGGGCTGCAGGCCTTCGGCAGCCTGACACCGCTGCTGACGGTGGTCGGGGTCGCCGGGCTGGTGGTGGGGCTGCCGCTGTGCCTGCTCGTGAACTGGGCGTTCCGGCACGTGCTCAACCAGTGGGTCCACGTGCTGGCGTACGCGCTGATCGGCATGCTCTACGGCCTGGTGGTGCTCACGCAGGGCGCTGCGGGCATCCTGCCGATGCTCATCCCGGTGATCGGCTTCCCGGCCGCCGTGCTCATGGCCCTGGGCCGGACCGCGGCCCGTCCCCTCGTCCGCACGGTCACCCCGGAGCCGTCGCCCGCCGAGCCGGCCTGAGCACGCCCGACAACGAGAAAGGACGATGGCCGGATGGCCATCGTCCTTCTCGGAACCGCGTCCGGGGCCCGCATCCCCTCAGGCATGTATCCCGGCTCGTGATTCGCACTGTGCACCGTCTCAATGGGGCATGACCCACTCTAGGAGGGACGACGGCGCCCCCGACAGTGGCGGAAGGTGCAGACTTTCGGGCCCTGATGTGATGCAGGTCACATGGGTCTGGTCCGCCGCTGCGACGGCGTCGGCCTCGTCAGACGCACCTGGGGAGCACCGCGCGCGCCCGCCACCCCCAGCCCCCCGGCCCGGCCTCGATCGTGCCGCCGAAGGTGGCCACGCGATCCCGCATGGAGTTCAGGCCCACACCGGAGGAGTTCCACTGCGGCGGGCCGGACCGCTCGGTGACGGTGTTCTCCACCTCGAGCACCACGTCCGGCCCCGCGTCGCGGAGTTCGATGCACACGCGCGCGCCCTCGCCGGCGTGCTTGGCGACGTTCGTGGTGGCCTCCTGGAGCACCCGGTGCAGGGTGGAGCGCACGGAGATCGGCATCGCGTTCTGGTCGCAGCGGACGTCCGTCTCCACCGTCATTCCGAGACTGCGCAGCTCCTCGGCCAGTTGGGCCACGGACAGCACCGGATCCGCGGACGTCGCCCCGTCCGCGCCCCCCGCGGCGCCCGGCTCACCGCTCGGGTCCACGATCCCGTCCTCCTGGAGGATGGAGAGCATGCGCCGCAGGTCCCGCAGCGCGTCCTTCGCGGAGTCCCCCACCACGTCCAGCACGCCCTGAGCCGCCTCCGGGGCGCCGAGGTAGCGTGCCGTCCGAGCCTGCATCGAGATGATCGTGAGGTTGTGCGCGACCACGTCGTGCAGGTCGCGGGCCAGTGAGCGACGCTCGGCCTCGGCGGCCAGCCGGGCCCGCTCCTCCGCCTCGAACACCCGGCGGCGATCCCGCTCCCGCCGGGCCAAGCTCTCGCGGATGAAGAGCCCGCCGCCGAGGCCCATGGACATGAGCAGCAGGATGAACCACGTCGCGTTCGCCTGACCCACCGCGAACGGCTGGGCGACGCCCCAGGTCAGCGCCAGGACGGCGGCCGTGACGACGAACCCCCAGGAACGGGCGGTCGCCGCGACGGCCCCGAGGACCACGGGCGCGACGACGGCGAAGAGCACCTCGGAACCGCCGACGACGGTCGCGACGGCCCCGGGCAGGAGCAGGGCGAAGCCCACCGTGCTGCGCCACCACTGGGCGAGGAAGGCGCTGGTCGCCGACGCGATGGCGATCCCGTCCAGGACCGGGATGACGCCGTGGCCCGGGCCGAACAGACCGATGTCGGACGCGGTCGAGGCGAGCAGGAACGCCGACCCAAAGGCGAGATAGACGCGGCTCAGCGGCGCCGCGGCCCAGAACGCGCGCCACCGCAGGCTGCGCGCCTGACGCCACGCCGAAGAGCGGCGCGCCCGGGAGGGCGCGCCGCTCCGGACGGAGGGGGTCGATGGGCTCGAATCAGGCATCGGGGGCGGACCGCCCCGGGGTCAGTCGCACCAGATGCCGAAGTGGCGGCACGTCCACTCCGCAGTGCCTTTGCCGAGGCCCAGGGTCGTGACGACGTCGTCCTCGGCCGAGGCCGCCGAGGCGGCGGCGGCCGGAGCGCCGACGAGGGTGGAGGCGAGAAGGAGAGCGGAAGCGAGGAGAGCGCGAGTCTTCATGGCCCCAGTATGTATGACGCCCGTCACAAATGGTGCACGCCGCGCACAGGCCGCGCCGCGGCATGGCGCAGATGACGGCCGGCGGGCACCCCGGCCTCGCCCCGACGCCGACAAGGTGGCATGCGCCACAGCACCGGTTACGCTGACCTGCGTGTCCGAAGAGCTGCGCATCCTGATCGCCGACGACCAGCCGCTCATGAGCGGCGCGCTCCGCGTGCTCGTCGACTCTGCCCCCGGCATGACCTGCGTGGGTGTGGTCGCCAACGGCGTCGAAGCCGTGGAGGCGTGCGCCGCCATCGAGCCGGACGTGGTCCTGATGGACATGCAGATGCCCCTGATGGACGGGGTGGAGGCCACACGCCGGATCAAGGACACCCACCCCGCGATCCGGGTCCTGGCGATCACCACGTTCACGTCCGAGGACTACCTCGTGCCGGCCCTGCGCGCCGGAGCGGGCGGCTACCTCCTCAAGGACGCGGAGCCGCCGGCCATCCTGGGCGCCATTCAGGCCGTCCATCGCGGCGAGTCCGTGCTCTCCCCCGCCGTGGCGACCAAGCTGCTCGCCTCGATCGAGCGGGACCGGCCGACGGTGGGCCCCACCTCGGTGCAGCCCGGCAGCCCCGACGGCTCCGACCTCACCGAGCGGGAGCTGGGCGTGCTGCGGCTGCTGGCCAGGGGTCAGTCGAACCCGGAGATCGCCGCGAACCTCTTCGTCTCCGAGTCCACGGTCAAGGCCAACCTCACGCGGATCATGGCCAAGCTGGAGGTCCGCGACCGCGTCCAGCTGATCATCCGGGCGGCCCAGCTCGGGCTCGTCACCCTCGCCCTGGACTGAGCGCGGCGGGGTCAGCCACGGGCCGCGATCTCGTTGCGCCGCGTGTTGAGGTCCTTCAGGACTTGCATCCCGTGCTCCACCACCGGGTCCGCCTCGGCCAGGAGCGACTCCTTGGCCGGCCCGTAGGCGAGGTCGGCGAACGTGCCGTTCTCCGGGTCGAGGGCCCGGATCTCCTGCTGCACCAGGCGCACCTGGTCCAGGCCGGCCGCGTACTCCACCGCTCGCTCGTCGATCTTCGTCAGGGACGCCTCCGCGTCCTCCGGGATCTGCTCCAGGGCGAACTGGGCCTCGTAGAGCCGGTTCTGGTACGTGCAGGGCTCCTCGATGTCGTAGAGCCCCACGCCGCGACCCACGGCCTCCTGATTGGCCTGGGCGATCTCCTCCGCCAGGCGCTTGCCGACGGCGACCTCCGTGGGGGCGGCCATGCCGGCCTCCGCCATGGCCACGTTGACGGTGCCGCCGCCGATCGAGATGACCGCGCTCTCCATCCCCTCGGGCGCGCCCTCGTCCGAGGTGGTCATGCTCGCGGTCGCCCCCTGCGGGAGCCGATCACGCAGCCAGGCGTAGGACTCCTCCCCCATGCAGAGGTTGGGGCCGACCTTGAGGCCCTCGGGGTTGCGGCCCGCGCTCGTGACGCCGGCGAGGACCACGGTCCGCTCGGTGCCGCCTTGGTTCACCACCACGGTGTTGCCGTCCAGCACGGTGACGATGTCCACGCGGGCGGCGTCGGCGGCCACGCCGCGGAGGACGGTGACGATGCCCAGCAGGAGCAGGACGGCGGCGACGGCGAGGAAGACCAGCAGCCCCTTCAGGGGGACCCGGGCACGGGCGGCGACGTGAGTCATGCGGACTTCCTGCAGGTGGACGGCGGGACGGGGGGCCGCGACGACGGCCCGGAGCCCGAGTCTAGCGAAGGGCCCCGGGACCGCCGAGCGGCGGGCCGAGGGACGGCTGCGTCGGGCTCAGCGCTCCCGGCGGTAGAACGGCGTGGCCACCACGGTGAACGGCTCGCCGCGGCCGCGCAGGTCCACCTGCAGGGACGTGCCCTCGGCGGCCACGTCGCGGCGGACACGGGCCAGGGCGATGGGGTGTCCGAGGGTCGGGCTGGGGGCGCCCGAGGTCACCTCGCCCACCCGCTCGCCGGACTCGTCCAGCACGGCGTAACCGTGCCGGGCGGCACGCCGACCCGCGCCCTGCAGCCCCACGAGGACCTCCTCGACGTCGTCCCTGCCGACCAGCGCGGATCGTCCGACGAAGTCGGCCTCCTTGCTCGCGGGCACCGCGAAGCCGACGCCAGAGGCGTGCGGCTGGTGCCCGGTGTCCAGCTCGTTGCCGTAGAGCGGCATGCCCGCCTCGAGGCGCAGCGAGTCCCGCGAGGCGAGCCCGCACAGCGTCAGCTCCACGCCCGCCTCGTCCGCGGCCGAGAGCATCGTGTTCCACACGGCGGAGCCGCGGTCGCCGGCCTCGGCGGTGGAGGCGGCGGGCAGGAACAGCTCGAAGCCGTCCTCACCGGTGTAGCCGGTGCGGGCGACGACGGCGATGACGTCACCGGCGTCCGTGGGCACGGTCAGGGTCAGGTGGCCGTAGTACTTCAGCTCGGCCAGCTGCGCCGCGGCCTCCGGCATGGCCCGGGCGAGGATCCTCTCGGCCTGCGGGCCCTGCACGGCCACGAGGGCGGTGGTCGAGGACTCGTCCTCGACGACGGCGTCCCAGCCCGAGGCCCGCTGGTTCAGCGCGGTGTGGACCGCGGCGATGTTGCCAGCGTTGGGCACCACCAGGTAGTCGGGCTCGGAGCCGGCCTCGCCGTCGTCCATCCGGTAGACGATCGTGTCGTCGAGGACGGTGCCGGCGTCCGTCAGGCACAGGGCGTACTTGGCGCGGCCGGGCTTCAACGTGGAGAGCACGCTCGAGAGGGCGTGGTCCAGCATGGCCCCGGCCTCCGGGCCGGTGACCCGGATCTCGCCCATGTGGGAGAGGTCGAACAGGCCGGCGGAGGTGCGCACGGCCTTGTGCTCGGCCAGCTCGGAGCCGTACTTCAGGGGCATGTTCCAGCCGCCGAAGTCCGTGAACGTGGCGCCCGCGGCCTCGTGGACCGGGTGCAGCGGGGAGTTGCGCGTCGAATCGCTCATGGGGGTGATCCTCTCAGTCCTCGTCGGCGGTGTCGGCCACGGCGCCCTCGAACGCCTCGGGCGGCGGGCACGAGCACACGAGGTTGCGATCGCCGTAGGCGCCGTCGATGCGGCCCACCGGCGGCAGGTACTTGTCCAGACGCAGGCTCGGCACCGGCGTGCCCGCCTGGGCGCGCGAGTAGGGGCGATCCCACTCGTCGGCCATCAGGACGTTGAGGGTGTGCGGGGCGCGACGCAGGACGGAGTCCGCCACGGTCTCCGGGGTGACGGCGGTGATCTCGGCGTGGATGGCCTCCATGGCCTCGATGAACCGCTCGATCTCCTCGAGGTCCTCGGACTCGGTGGGCTCCACCATGAGCGTGCCGGCCACGGGGAACGCCAGGGTGGGGGCGTGGAACCCGTAGTCGATGAGGCGCTTGCACACGTCCTCGGCGGTCACGCCCGTGCGGGCCGTGAGCTCGCGCAGGTCGAGGATGCACTCGTGCGCCACGAGGCCGTCGTTGCCCGTGTACAGCGTCGGGTAGAGGGGCGCGAGGCGGCGGGAGATGTAGTTGGCGCCCAGCAGCGCGTGCGCGGTGGCGGAGCGCAGGCCCTCGGCGCCCATCAGGTGGATGTAGGCCCAGGAGATGGGCAGCACGCCGGCCGAGCCGTGCGGGGCCGCGGTCATCAGGGCCTCGCGGGAGGGCAGGTACGGCACGAGGTGCTCGCCCACCGCCACGGGGCCCACGCCCGGGCCCCCGCCGCCGTGCGGGATGCAGAACGTCTTGTGCAGGTTCAGGTGGGAGACGTCTCCGCCGAACTCGCCCGGCTGGGCCAGGCCCACGAGCGCGTTGAGGTTGGCGCCGTCGATGTACACCTGGCCGCCCGCGGCGTGCACCGTGGCGCAGACCTCCTTGACGTCGGCGTCGTAGACGCCGTGCGTGGAGGGGTAGGTGATCATGATGGCCGCGATGCGGCCCTCGTTCGCCGCGATCTTGGCGTCCAGGTCGGCGGCGTCGATCGTGCCGTCGTCGGCGGTGGCGACGACGACGACCTTCAGCCCCGCCAGCACGGCCGAGGCCGCGTTGGTGCCGTGGGCGGAGGCCGGGATCAGGCAGATGTCCCGCTCACCCTCACCGCGGGCCAGGTGGTACTGGCGGATGGCCCACAGGCCCGCGAACTCGCCCTGCGAGCCGGCGTTCGGGGCCACCGAGACGCCCGCGTAGCCGGTGATCTCGGCGAGCTTGGCCTCGAGGTCCGCGATCAGGAACCGCCAGCCCTCGGTCTGGTGGTCGGGCGCGAACGGGTGGATGGAGCAGAACTCGGGCCAGGAGATGGCCTCCATCTCCGCGGTGGCATTGAGCTTCATGGTGCACGAGCCCAGCGGGATCATGGTGCGGTCCAGCGCCAGGTCGTAGCCGGAGAGGCGGCGCAGGTAGCGCAGCATCTTCGTCTCCGAGTGGTGGGTGTTGAACACCGGGTGCGTCATGAACGCGGAGGAGCGGCGCAGCGACTCCGGCACGGCCGGGGTGGCCACGGCGCCCTCGTGCGCGGAGGCCGGCAGGGAGCCCGCGTCCAGGCCGAACGCCGTCAGGACGGCCACGAGGTCGGCGTCGACGGTGGTCTCATCGGCTGCGATCCGCAGGGTGTCCGCGTCCACCAGGCGCAGGTTCACGCCGTTCTCCTCGGCGGCCTGCAGGACCTGCTCGGCCCGGCCGGGCACGCGGACGGTGATCGTGTCGAAGAAGTGCTCCTCGGCGACCTCGACGCCGCCGGCCCGCAGCGCCTCCGCCAGGCGGACGGCCTGGGCGTGGGCGTGGCGGGCGATGCGGGCGATGCCCTGGGGGCCGTGGTAGACGGCGTACATCGAGGCGACGATCGCGAGCAGCGCCTGGGCGGTGCAGATGTTGGAGGTGGCCTTCTCGCGCCGGATGTGCTGTTCGCGCGTCTGGAGGGCGAGGCGGTAGGCGGGCTTGCCGGCGTCGTCGTGGGAGACGCCCACGAGGCGGCCCGGCATGCTGCGCTGCAGGCCCTCCTTCACGGCCATGTAGGCGGCGTGGGGGCCGCCGAAGAACAGGGGCACGCCGAAGCGCTGCGTGGAGCCGACGGCGATGTCCGCGCCCTGCTCCCCGGGCGGGGTGATCAGGGCGAGGGAGAGGATGTCCGCGGCGACGGTCACGAGGGCGCCGGCCTCCTTGGCCTGCGCGATGACGGCGGCGTGGTCGTGGATGCGGCCGGAGTCGCCGGGCTGCTGCAGCACGACGCCGCACAGGCCCTTCTCCTCGACCTCGGCGCGGACGTCCTCCGGGATGCCTGCGGAGAGGTCGGCCACGCGCACGTCGATGCCCACGGCCTCGGCACGCAGGCGCACCACGGAGAGGGTCTGCGGGAAGAGGTCCGCGTCGAGGAGGGTGACGCCGTCGGTCCTGCGACGGTTGGCACGGTGCATGAGGAGCACGGCCTCGGCGGCGGCGGAGGCCTCGTCCAGCAGGGAGGCGTTGGCGATGTCCAGGCCGGTGAGGTCCTGGACCATCGTCTGGTAGTTCAGGAGGGCCTCGAGGCGGCCCTGGGAGATCTCCGGCTGGTACGGCGTGTAGGCCGTGTACCAGGCCGGGTTCTCCAGCACCTTGCGGAGGATGACGCCCGGGGTGACGGTGTCCGAGAAGCCCTGCCCGATCATCTGGGTCTTCATGACGTTGCGGCCGGCGATCTCGCGCAGCTGCTCCAGGACCGCGGACTCGGTCAGCGGGGCGGGCAGCTCGAGGGGCTTCGGCTGGCGGATGCCGGCGGGGACGGCGGTGTCCACGAGGGCCTCGAGCGAGTCGTAGCCCAGGGTCTGCAGCATGAGCTCGACGTCCGCGGGGCGCGGGCCGATGTGGCGGGCCACGAAGGGGGCCGAGGCGGCGTCCTTGGGCTCGACGCGCTCGTGGGGCAGCGCGGTCGTGCTCTCGGTGGTCTGGGGGCTGGTCACGGGGTACCTCCGGGGGGATCCTGCCGTGGTCACGGCGTGGGTCTGCTCCTCCCCGCTCTGTCATGGACCTGAGAGTTTCCGACGCCCGGGTGGGCGGCTTGCACCGTCGGTGGTCTCGGTCCGGACGCGGGCGCGGCGGAGTGAGACGCTTTCCAGAGCGCCTGACCCCACGCGGTACGGATGCCTGAGAGATTCCCGGGGAGGGTTTGCTCCTTCGGCGGCCTGCTCACGCGGCCGGCCGGGGCAGGACGCGCGCCGACGCTCTCCCGCGCGGGGCATGCGGCGTGCCGCCAGTATCCCACACGTGTAGGCCGCGTCACAGGGCGACCGGGAGGGGCCGGACGGGGCGTGTCGAGGTCTTTCGTTGATGAAACGGCGGCGTGTCGAAGCGCTTTCGTTCAGGAAACGGGTGACGGGAGGAATGACTCAGTCGCATGCCGTCGGCTCACGACAGTCGGTAAGGGACGTCATTCGGCGGCGCGCGTCATCGCCGGGCCTCAATCCCACAGCCCGGCAAGCCCGCCCAGCTGGTAAACCGCGAGCCCGATGACGACAAGACAGACAAGCCCTCCCAGGGCGTTGGCCAGTGGGCCGTTCCGATGCGAGCCCATCAGCCGACGACTGTTCATCACGACCATCAGGAATACGGCCACGATGGGCAGGAGAAGCCCGTTCGCCGCCTGTGCGATGACGATGACCTCCGTGGGATTCGTTCCCGTCAGGGCAATGAGGGCACCGATCGCAAGGACTGCGCCCCACACGATGCGAGCAGGGACGCTGCGCAGATCGGTGTCCTGGCCCAGTGTGCCGGCAATCGCGTACGCCGCGCCGAGCGGGCCAGCTACGGCGGACGTGAACCCGGCCGCGAACATGCCCGCCGCGAACACCCAGCCAGCCGCGTCCCCGAGGAGGGGTTCCAGGGCGGAGGCGAGGTCCCGACCGGTCTCGGCCTGCATGCCCTTGACGTACATCCCACCGAACGCCGTCGCCATCACGGCCAGAGTGATTACACCTCCGACGGAGATCGACACCGCCGTGTCCGTTCTCGCCGCTCGGAGACATTCCCGCGAATCCAGACCCGGCCCCCATTTCTCCTGCACCAAACTCGCGTGCAGGAAGAGGTTGTAAGGGACCACGGTGGTCCCGATCAGTGCGACCGCCAGCAACGCCGTGCCGGGTGGCAGCCGGGGAATGAACATGCCCATCAAGAGGTCGCCGATCGGAGGCTGAA
>NZ_JBQPDO010000016.1:0-53075 GCF_052220525.1 Micrococcus sp. TCR-5 | reverse complement strand
TCCCTCCCTCGGCCGTCGGCCTGTGCACGATCGGCCCCTTGACCACAGGGGTCAGGAGCACCGGGGTCGGGACGCGGATATGGTCTGTCGTTCCCAGGGCCGGGGCTTCTGCTCCATCGCCGACCGGCGTCGAGGCGTGCCACCCACCTGTCGCACCGCCCCACCCCGCCAAGATCACCGTGTGGTCTCGTACGGCGCCGGCAGGTTGACTCCCTAGGGGGGACCGACTGCAGCGGGCCGCGGAGGGGAGTCCTAGTAGTGGTTATCGCGCGACGTCGACGGTGCCCCGGTCGGGCACCGTGGCGGTCAGGAGGACCGCGGCCAGCGCCCCGCCGACAATGAAGATGTCCGCGATGTTGCCGATGAACCAGTTCCCGTAGGCGAGGAAGTCCACCACGTGGCCTTGCCCGAATGACGGTGGGCGCAGGAGCCGGTCACCCAGGTGGGAAGTCACCGCGCCGCCGAGACACCCGATCACGATCGCCCAGGACACGGTACGGACCCGGAGGGTGAACCAGATCGCCGCGGCGACCGCCACCGCCGAGATGATGGTGAAGATCCAGGTCGAGTTGGCCCCGAACGAGAAGGCCGCCCCGGGGTTGTAGGCCAGCTGGAGCCCGAGCAGCTCACCCAGGAGCGGGACTCGCTCGCCCGTGGACAGGCTGTTCTCCGCCCACCACTTGGTCACCTGGTCCAGGACCACTACGCCGGCCCCGATCGCAATGGTCAAGAGCACCAGGGGGTACCTGCGCCGGTGGTTCATTCGTGTCCTTTCGCGATGCGCCCGTTTCCCGGCGCCTCAGTGGATCTGCTGACCCCGGCGCGACCTGTGAAATCGCTGGCAGGTACCGGATGGACCGGACAGGTCGGGTCTCACCGGGCCTGGGCGTCTCTGTCCCGCAGGCACGGTAGGAGCTCATCCCGTGGTGGCGGGTTGGGCTTGCCGGTCGGTGAGGGGTTCCAGGGCGGTGCGTCGGGTGGTGGCGGCGCGCAGGCCGTTGCCGATGACGATGACCTCGGCGACCTCGTGGACCAGGACCACGGCGGCCAGGCCGAGGACGCCGGTGATGGCCAGCGGCAGCAGCACGGCGATGATCAGCAGCGAGAGAATGATGTTCTGATTGATGATGGCCCGGCCGCGGCGGGCGTGGGCCAGAGCTTGGGGGATCAGGCGCAGGTCGTGGCCGGTGAAGGCGACATCGGCGGATTCGATGGCTGCGTCCGAGCCGGTGGCGCCCATGGCGATGCCGACCTCGGCGGCGGCCAGGGCGGGAGAGTCGTTGATGCCGTCACCGATCATCGCGGTGGGCCGGGTGCCGGTCAACTGGTGGACGGCGGTGGCCTTGTCCTCGGGGCGCAACTCGGCGCGCACGTCGTCGATGCCGGCCTGGTCGGCGATCGCCCGGGCGGTGCGGGCGTTGTCCCCGGTGAGCATGGTCAGGTCGATGCCCTGGCCGGTCAGGGTGGTCACGACGGTGGGGACCTCAGGGCGCAGTTCGTCACGGACCCCGATGGCCCCGGCGACCGCCCCGTCGCGGTGGATGATGACCACGGTCATGCCCTGGTCCTCCAGCCCCTGGACCTGGGCCGCCAGGGGGCCGGGGGCCAGCCAGCGGGGGCTGCCGACGGTGACGGTAGCCCCGTCCAGGCGGCCGGTGATCCCGTGCCCGGCGGTCTCGGTGACGCCCTCGGCCGCGGGCGTGTCCGGGGTGGCGGCGGTGATGGCCGCGGCCAACGGGTGGGTGCTGTGCTGTTCCAGTGCCGCGGCCCAGCCCAGCACTTGGTCCTCGGTGATGCCGGGGGCGGCGAGCACGGCGGTGACGGTGGGCTGGTTGCGGGTCAGGGTCCCGGTCTTGTCCACCGCCAGGTGGCGGATCCCGCCGAGGCGCTCGAAGGCGGCCCCGGATTTGATGACCACCCCGAACCGGCTGGCCGCGCCGATCGCCGAGACCACGGTGACCGGCACCGCGATGGCCAGCGCGCAGGGCGAGGCGGCCACCAACACCACCAGGGCGCGGGTGATCCACAGTTCCGGGTCCCCGAGCAGGGACCCGAGGGCCGCGACGAGCACGGCCAGGATGAGCACCCCGGGCACCAGGGGCTTCGCGATCCGGTCGGCCAGCCGGGCCCGGTCCCCCTTCTCGGCCTGGGCCTGTTCGACCAGGTGCACGATGGTGGTCAGGGAGTTGTCGGTGCCGGCGGCGGTGGCGTCAATCTCCAGGGCCCCGGCGGTATTGATCGACCCGGCCGAGACGGTGTCTCCCGGGCCGACCTCGACCGGGATGGACTCGCCGGTGATCGCCGAGGTGTCCAGGGAACTGCGCCCGGTACGCACGATCCCGTCGGTGGCGACCCGTTCCCCGGGCCGGACCACGAGCACCTGCCCGGGTCGCAGGTCCTTGGCCTCGACCTCCACCGTGGCCCCGCCGGCCCGGATGGTCGCGGTCTCGGGCACCAGTTTCAGCAGGGCGCGCAGGCCCGCCCGGGCCCGGTCCATGGCCTTGTCTTCCAGGGCCTCGGCGATGGAGTACAGGAACGCCAGGGCGGCGGCCTCCTCGATGTAGCCCAGGATCACCGCGCCGATGGCGCTGATCGTCATCAGCAGTCCGATCCCGAGCCGGCCCCGGGTGAACAATCCGCGCAGCGCCCCGGGCACGAAGGTCCAGGCGCCCAGCACCAGCCCGACCCAGAACACCACCGTGGCCACGAGACCGGCCCCGGACCATTCCAGGACCAGCCCGGTGAGGAACGCCAGCCCGGAGAGCGCCGGGAGCAGGATGGCTGCATCGCGCCACCACGGCCGGTGCTCCTCGTGCTCCTCGGGTGCACCGGGAGTGGGGGTCGGGGCCTCGCAGCCGCAGGCGGCGCTCACGAGGCCACCTCCGCCGTGTCGCAGCACCGGGGTACCGGGCAGCCCGGGTCCAGGCAGGGCGCGGAGGCATCCACCGCGAGGGTCACCTCGAGCAGACTGCTCAGCGCCCGGGCCAGGTGCGCATCGACGATCGCGTACCGGGTGCGGCGGCCCTGGTGCTCGACGGCCACGATCCCGCAGTCCCGCAGGCAGGCCAGGTGGTTCGACACGTTCGACCGGCTCAGCCCCAGGGCCTGGGCCAGCTCGGCCGGATACCCGGGGCCCTCCAGCAGGGACAGCAGGATCCGGGATCGGGTGGGGTCGGCCATCGCCCGGCCCAGCCGGTTCATCACGTCCAACCGTGTCGCAATCGTCAGCATGTGGTGAACTATACAGCCTGCACTGTAGTCTCTTGCGGGGTTTCGCCCGGGCCGGGCGACCCCGATCGATTGAATCAGTGAGGACCCTCCGTGACTGCCCGTTGCTGCCCCACCTTCCCGCATCGCCGCTGCCGGGGCCGAGGAGGACGGCCATGAGCCTGGGTGGGTTCTTCGCCGAGATGGTCCAGTCCGGGGCACTGCTGGTGGCGATGCCGCTGGCCGTGGTCGCCGGGCTGGTGTCCTTCCTCTCCCCGTGCATCTTGCCGCTGGTGCCCGGATACCTGGGGTATGTCTCCGGGCTGGCCGACCCGCGCCGGGCGGACAACCGGCGCCGGGTGATGACCGGGGTGGGACTGTTCATTATGGGCTTCGCCGCGGTGTTCACCCTCTACGGGGCCGCCTTCGGGGTGATCGGCGGGTGGCTGTTGCAGTGGCAGGACGCGCTGATCCGGGCCTTGGGGGTGTTCGTGATCCTGATGGGCCTGGTGCTCATCGGCTGGCTGCCGTTCCTGCAGAACACCCGGCGGATGTCCTTCCAGCCCAGGACCGGGATCGCCGGGGCCCCGCTGCTCGGGGTGGTCTTCGGCCTGGGCTGGACCCCGTGTATGGGCCCGACCCTCAGCGCCGTGCTGGCGTTGAGCACCACCACCGGGGACCCCTGGCGCGGGGCCCTGCTGGGCTTCCTCTACTGTCTGGGCCTGGGCATCCCCTTCGTGCTGGTGGCGATGGGCCTGGACTGGGTCACCCGAACGCTGGGCTTCGTCCGCCGCCACATCCGCGCCTTCAACATCATCGGCGGGGTACTGCTGGTGCTCGTCGGGGTGCTGATGGTCACCGGGATCTGGACCCTGTGGATCTACCAGCTGCAGAACCTGGCCGGCACCTTCACCACCCCCGTCTAACCCCGCCCGCACACGCCCCCCACCTCACGGATTGGACCGCTCGTGACTTCCCCTGACCCCACCGCTTCCACCCCGTCTTCTCCCACCCCGTCCCGGCAGCGCCGGGCCAAGATCGTGGTCTGGGTGCTGCTGGGCCTGGTCGTGGCCGCCGCCCTCATCGGTTACCTTGTGGCCCGCGGGACCGCCACCGCCCAGCAGCAGGACCCCAACCAGTCCACCGCCCAGTCCACCGGGCAGTCGACTGGGTCTGCCGGTCAGTTGGTGCGGGAGAATAGCCGGGTGCTCTCGCAGGCCCCCAATGAGAAGGCCGTGCTGGTGGAGTTCCTGGACTTCGAGTGCGAGGCCTGCGCGGCGGCTTACCCCTTCGTGGAGGACCTGCGCGCCGAGTATGCGGACACCGTGACCTTCGTGCACCGGTACTTCCCGCTGCCGGGCCACCCGAACTCGGTCACCGCGGCCATCGCCGTGGAGGCCGCTGCCCAGCAGGGCGCCTACGAGTCGATGTACCAGAAGATGTTCGAGACCCAGACCGAGTGGAGCCACACCACGGAGGACCGCAGCCCGGTCTTCCGGGCCTACGCCGAAGAGTTGGGCCTGGACATGGCCGCCTACGATGCCGCGGTGGCCGACCCGGCCACCCGGGACCGGGTCGAGCTGGACGTGGCCGACGGCACCGCCCTGGGCGTGGCCGGGACCCCGACCTTCTACCTCGACGGTGAGCCGCTCACCGTGAACAGCCTGGAAGAGTTCACCGCCGCCGTCGAGGCCGCCACCCAGGACTGACCGCCCGGACCATCCGCGGCCACCCGGGCCAGAGCAGAGGACCGAGAGCAAAGGACTTCCCATGACCGACCGGCTCACCGAGCCCACCGCCCCGAGCGCCGCCTCCCCAGTATCGGCAGCCGGCCCGGCGCCGGCCCCGGCGTGGTTCACCGGGCGCCGGGCCTTCGGCCTGGTGCTGCTCGTCACCGGCGCCGTCGGCTGGATCGCCTCGGCGACCCTGGTCCTCGAACGCCTCGCCCTCTACGAGAACCCCGGCCACACCACCAGCTGTGACATCAACCCCTGGGTGTCCTGCGGACGGGTCATGGGCACCTGGCAGTCCGAGCTGTTCGGCTTCCCCAACCCGCTGATCGGCATCGTCGCCTTCGCCGTGGTGATCTCCACCGCGATGGTCGTGCTCTCCGGGGCCCGGCCCGGCCGCGGGTACTGGCTCGGGCTGCAGGCCGGGGTCACCCTCGGGATAGGGTTCGTGGCCTGGCTGTGGTTCCAGGCCCTGTACGAGATCTACATCCTCTGCTTGTACTGCATGATCGTCTGGGCGGCCATGATCCCCCTGTTCCTCCTGCTCACCGCCCGCAACCTCGCCCACGGCGTGATCCCCGCCCCGCCGGGGGTGGTCCGGTTCGCCACCGGCTGGGCCGGGACCCTCATCGCCGTCGCCTACGTCGCCGTCGCCGGCTCGGTCTTCGTCCAGTTCCTCCCCGCCTTCACCGGCTTCTGACCGGTCCTGGGGCGCGACCTCGCCATTATCGACTGAAGGCGCTATCATCGTCGTATGACGATGATTAAGGAGCCGGGGGTGTCCCCGGCGGCGGGCCTGGGCCCGGCGGCGGCGCTGTTCCACGGGTTCTCCGACCCCACCCGGTTGGCGATCCTGCGGCACCTGGCCACCGGGGAGCACAAGGTGCGCGAGCTGACCGAGCACCTCGGGTTGGCCCAGTCCACGGTCAGTGCGCACCTGGCCTGCCTGGCCGGCTGCGGGTTGGTGGCCTCCCGGCCGGTGGGCCGGGCCTCGCTGTACGCCCTGGCCGCCGAGCCCGAGCTGCTTCAGGTGCTGGCCGCCGCCGAGCGGCTGCTGACGGTCACCGGGCACGCGGTCGAGCTCTGCCCACACTCCGGCACCCCGGGCCCCGACGGCCCCGCCGCGGCCTGAGCCCGGTCCCGGAGAAGGAGGACACAGTTAATGGGTGCACACCACCACGCCTCGCCGGCGCACCGCTGGCGGCTGGCGGTCGCTTTCGCCATCACCACGGCGGTGCTGCTGGCCGAGGTGGCCGGGGCGCTGATCACCGGCAGCCTGGCCCTACTGGTGGACGCGGCGCACATGCTCACCGACGCTGGCGGGTTGCTGATGGCTCTGCTGGCCTCCACCCTGATGGCCCGGCCGCCCACGGCCCGGCGCACCTGGGGGTTCCTGCGCGCCGAGGTGTTGGCCGCCCTGGCCCAGGCCGCCATCCTGCTGGCCGTGGGTCTCTACGCCTTCATCGAGGGCCTGCAGCGACTGTTCGCCCCGCCCGAGGTAGCCTCCGGCCCTCTGCTGCTGTTCGGGATCCTCGGCTTGGCCGGTAACCTCGCCTCGCTGGCCGTCCTCGGCTCCGGCCGCGGGGCCAACCTGAACATGCGCGCCGCGTTCCTGGAGGTCCTCAACGATGCGCTGGGCTCGGTGGCCGTGATCGCCAGCGCCCTGGTCATCGCCACCACCGGCTGGGCGCAGGCCGACGCCGTGGCCGGGATGCTCATCGCCGTGTTGATTGTGCCCCGCACCCTGAAGATCCTGGCCGAGGCCGCGCACATCCTGCTCGAATCCACCCCCCGGGACCTGGACCTCGCCGAGGTTCGGGACCACCTTGAAGCGGTGCCGCACGTGGTGTCCGTGCACGACCTGCACGCCTCCCAGATCGCCACCGGGGTCCCCGTGCTCAGCGCCCACGTCGTCGTCGAGGACCACTGCTTCCACGACGGGCACGCCCCCCAGATCCTGGACCAGCTCCAACACTGCGTCGCCGAGCACTTCGACGTGGCGATCGACCACTCCACCTTCCAACTCGAACCCGCCGCCCACGCCCACCACGAACACCCCACCCACCACTGACCCAGTGGGGCTGGTTGAGCAATAGACGCGTCCGCAGGAGGAACCCCCCACCGGACACACCCGCAGCCGACATGGATGAACAGTGGCACGCCACTAGGGACATCCCGCATGACCCGTCCGGTGGTCCGTCCCGCGACGGCACGTCATACGACACGCCCCCGGGTGGGTCACCATCGGCGGCACACAGCTCCGCAGCCCGCGGTGGTCATCGGCGTTGGGCCAGCACCTTCTGTCCGGCTTCGCGCAGTTCCCCGGTGGGTGAGACGTGGCGGTAGAGGGTCTGGCGGGTGATGCCCAGTTCCTTACACAGGGCACCGACGTTGGTGTCCTTGTTCCCCATCGAGGCCATCGCCAGGCGGATCTTGGCCGGGGTCATCTTGTAGGGCCGGCCGCCCTTGCGGCCTCGGGCCCGGGCCGAGGCCAGGCCGGCCTTGGTGCGTTCGGAGATCAGCTCGCGTTCGAACTCGGCCAGGGCGGCGAAGATCCCGAACACCAGCTTGCCGGAGGCGGTCGTGGTGTCAATCGCCGCCCCCTGGCCGGTGAGCACCTTCAGGCCCACGCCCCGCTCGGTGAGCTCGTGCACGATGTTGACCAGGTGGCGCAGGTCCCGGCCGAGTCGGTCCAGCTTCCACACCAGCAGGGTATCCCCGGCCCGCAGCGCTTTCAGGCACGCGGCCAGATGGGGACGGTCATCGCTCTTGCCGGAGGCCTTGTCCTCGTACAGAGCCTCCGGTTCCACGCCGGCTTCGAGCAGGGCGTCGCGTTGCAGGTCGGTGGCCTGGGAGCCGTCAGCCTTAGACACCCGCATGTACCCCACGAGCACCGCCCACCACCCCTGTCATTTATTCGATCGTTTATGTGACACGAGGCCCGCAGAGCGAGATGTTGAGAAATATTGTCACGTAACCGGTCATTTATTCTACGTCTCGCAGACGGTCACGGCGCAGCTATGGTGACAGGTAGTCCGAAGGGATGCCGAGCTCGGTGAAATTGCTCCGGACGCCTTGGATCACTTCGTCGTTGTCGCGGCGGTACATCGTGCAGAAGTTGAAGAGTTGGCGGGCGGTCTCGGGGGTGGTCCGGGCTTCCTCGACGACGGCCTGAAAGTTCTTTTTGATCTCCTGCCAACGGATGGCGGTGGGGTCCGTGGTTTGTTCGGTGCTGCCGGGGTCGCGGGAAATGTCCGGTTGGGGCAGGAACACCTCGGCTTCGCGTCCGGGGCAGGTCATGGCCCGGGTTTCGAACAGGTGTATCGCGGTGGCGGCGGCTTCCAGGGACTGGAGTTGGCGCTGATCGGAGAGTTCCTCGTAGGGGCGCCACGGGCCCTGTCCGGCGCGGACCGGGTGGCCGGTGCGGTCCCACACCTGTCGTGTCAGCCGGCCGGGTGCGCCGCATTCGATGATGGTCGCGCCGAGCTCGTCGAGCAGCGTCCTGAGTAGTCGGAACCAGAGGCCTGCGTGCACCCGGTGTCGGGGAAGGGCGACGGATCCTGTGGTCAGGGCCTGCCAGGTCCGCTGGTCCATGCTCCGGATCGCCGCCCCGACCGGTCGCGGCTCGGGCCTACCCGGCGAGACGTGCCAGAAGTCGTGGTAGCCCACCGGGCCGTTGTGGCGTTCGAGTCGGCAGTGGTGGACGGGGCAGGAGAGCATTAGGGGCACCAGCCACGCCAGTTGGTAGGGGCAGGGAGGGGTGGATTCCATGGTGCAGCGCGGACAGGCCCGGTGTTGCCAGCCGGCATCCGTGGGCAACCAGGCCCGCCAGTCCTCCACGGTACGGTCGCGTCTCCTTCCCCGGGGCAGCAGTACCGCCAGCTGGCGGGTATAGGTGGTGTAGGCCTCCGCCGCTGGCTCGAGTTGGTCCAGCAGCCAGGGGGTCTGCCCGCCGAGAGTCATGGCCCGTATGGTGTCGGTTCCGGTTCTGGTGCGGCCGGCTAGCTGGTTGATGAATTCCTCCGGGGCGGCCACGTCCAGGTCCCCGGGGCGGGAGATGCAGAACCCGGTATCGAGAACGAGGTCCTCGACCTCGGCCCCGTAGCGGTGGGCTATCCGGCGCAGCCAGGAGGTGAGTGCCTCACCGGTGACCGGGGCCGGGTGCACCGGCCACCGAGTGCTCACAGCAGCTCGCGTTCGAAGACCCGGCGGCGTTCGGTCGGCCCGGTGTAGTTAGCCATCGTCAGGGTCCGGTGGTCGATGGCCTCGAGGCCGGACTCGACGGCGGCCACCGCGGCCGCGGTCAGCAGGTGGGCCAGCTCCCCGATGGTGCCCTCGCTGCGGGCCAGCAGGTAGCGGGCCATGTCCTCGGTGTCGATCACCGATGGTTTCCGGAGGGGGAAGGAGGCGGCGAAGCTGGCCAGCAGGGATCTCGCCTGGTCGTCGGCCTCCCAGAGCGGGAGCACGAAGGGTTCGAAGCGGTTCTCCAACTGGTCATCGGAGCGCACCGCCAGGTAGGCCTCGCGGGTGCCGACCCCGACCAGCGGGATGCGCAGTTCGTTGCCCAGAAACCGCAGTAGGTTCAGGAACTCCCGACGGGTGTCCCCGCGACCGGCCAGCACGTTGTGCAGCTCATCAACGACCAGCATCCGCGCCCCGACCTCGCGCAGCAGGGACAAGGCGAGGCGTTCGAGCTCCACCAGACGAGGCCGGGGCCGCAGGGGTGCGCCCAGGACGGACAGGATCGCGGTGTAGAACCGCAAGGGTGATGGTTCCGAGGGCATCTGCACGCACACCACCGGGACCTGCTCCCGGTCCGGTTCGGAGCTGGGCGGGTGCTGCCGGCGGAAGCGCTCGATGATCATCGACTTGCCGTTGTTTGTCGGGCCCACCAGTAGCAGGTTGGGCATGCGCTGCTTCGCCGGCCAGCCGAGCATGGTCTCCAGACGCTCGACGGCCTCGACCGCCTTCGGGTAGCCGATCCAGCGGTCCGCGCGGATCCGCTGGACCCGCTCGGCCGCCGGCAATCGCGCCACCGGCTGCGCGGCCGGGTGCAAGTGGGACAGCTCCAGCGGCTCGTACTCGTTGGCATTCACCATTGCTCGATCTCCCCGAACCGGGCCACCACATCCAAGTCCGTTGGTACGACCGGTGGTTCCGGCACCGGGGGCGTCGGCCTCGTAGTGGTCGTCCCGGTCTGGGTGCGGCGTTGCCTCTCGCGGCGGGTGCGCTTGGTGGTCTTCTGGGCGGTCTCGGAGATGGTGCGCATCTGCTCGATCATCCGGAACAGGCCCGACTCGTCGACTTCGGTGGCCCCACGCTCGCGCAGCCGGGCCAGAGCCTGCCGGTGCTCCCACACGCTGACCGCCGGGTTCGACAACGCCCGATACGGGACCTCGATGTACGCGGTGCCCTCGGGGTCCAGCACCCAGATGCGGCTGATATCGCGCGGATCCCGCCGGATGAGGAACCGCTCCAGGGCCTCGCGGCGTGCGATCCACGGCTTGAGCGCATTGGCGAAATAGTGGACATGGTCCAGAACAAACCCGGTGCGCGTGAGCTTGCGGCGGAACACGGGCAGAAAGTCCACTAAGAACGCCGTTGGGTTGGCCGTCGTCATCGGGGTACTGGTCGCTGCGACCGACTCGACCCACCGTCCGGCCGGGGTCTGGCCCAGCGTGGAGTGCACCGTGTCGTGGTAGGTCGCCACAGCCAACACCAGCCACCGCTCCAACTCGGCAATCGTCAGTGCGGCCATCTTCTCGGCGTCGTACGCTCCACGCTCGACTGGGTTCGAAAACGTGGTCCCCGGCAGCTCGTGGATCTGTCGCATGGCCGTGCCGATGACCCGCTCGACGATCCCGCCGTAATGCGGCCGGCCCAGCGGGCGGTAGTCGAGGCTGATACCGTGCTGGTCGCACCCGCGGGTGAGCGCTTCGCTCTTGAACTCCCGAGCATTGTCCACATACAGGGCCTTCGGCTTGCCACTCATCGGCCAGGCCGCGTCGATTCCGAGCCGCTCCAGCCAGGGCCGCTTGTCACCGGCCGCATGGGCCAGGCACAACCCCACCGACACCGCCGAGGGCGGCTCCAAGGTCACCACCATTCCAACCAGACACCGACTGCACACGTCGATGGCCACCGTCAGATACGGCCGTCCGATCGGCTGACGGTCACGGTCATCGACCACGATCAGATCCATGACCGTGTGATCGATCTGCACCTGGTCCAGGATCGACTCGACTACCGGAACCTCGTCCCCGGCCGATTGCAACGGCCGGACGCTCTCGGCCCCCTCGCGCCGCCGGCCCACCTCGACCGGATTCATCCGAGCGATCCGCGCGGCCACCGTGTTCCGTGCCGGAGCCGGCAGCCCCTGCACGGCGCAGGCCCGCGTGATCTCCCGATGCAGGGAGGCAATGCTGCGCTTCTGCCGGGTCAAGTACCGCTGGCACACCAGCTCACGGATGATCTGCTCCACTGGCTCCGTCAGCCGGCCCCCACCCTTGCCACCATCCGATCGCCGGGGGACAAGATCAGTGACCAGGCCCGAGCCCCGCCGGTACCGCTCCAGCAGCACGTACACCCGGCGCCGGGAGATCCCCAGCTCCATCGCGGCTTCGTCGACGGCAGCCAGTCCCACTGGATCGTGCTCGGCCAGGCGACCGATCACCCCGGCCCGCAACCGGGCCTGCTCCCACTCACGCTCGGGCACCGCAAGCACGCCCGGTCCAGCCATCTCATCCTGGTCGCCGTCCACGCCCGCCTCCTCATAGAGAACAGGACTACTGAGCAGATGCGACGCTAGTGCACAGGACTACTGAACGACCAGGGCTCGGGAGTCGACGACACCACCCCCGAGAGGACGGGCCCGAGAGCGCAGTCGACTTCTGAAAATGACACGAGGACTGAGCTCGCTCGACGTACGGTGAAGGATCCCCTTACGGGCATGCGATCTGGGCTGACGCCTGTGACCGAGTGTTCAGTTCGCGCTGTATAGTTCAATCCATGATGACTATTGCTTCGCGTCTCGACGTGATGAACCGCCTGGGTCGTGCACTGGCCGACCCCACTCGATCCCGGATCATCTTGACCCTGCTCGACCATCCCGCTTACCCGGCGGAACTGGCCCGAGATCTGGACCTGACACGCCCGAACGTGTCCAACCACCTGGCATGCCTGCGCGATTGCGGGATCGTCGTCTCCGAGCCCGAGGGTCGTCGGACACGATATGAGATCGCCGATTCGCACCTGGCGCAGGCGCTGACGGCACTGGTCGATGCCACCCTGGCAGTGGACGAAGACGCCCCGTGCATCGATCCCGCCTGCTCGCTTCCCGGATGCGACGCAGCTGGGGAGGGCGCATGAGCCTCACCTCGGTCTTGCAGGCGATGGGCCTGTTCGCAGCGACCAACATCGACGACATCATCGTGCTCTCCCTCTTCTTCGCGCGAGGGGCAGGCCAGCGCGGCACTACCGCCCGCATTCTGGCCGGCCAGTACCTCGGATTCGCCGGCATCCTCGGTGCCGCGGTCCTGGTGACCATCGGCGCCGGAGCATTCCTGCCCTCGGCAGCCATCCCGTACTTCGGCCTCATCCCTCTGGGCCTCGGCCTCTGGGCCGCATGGCAGGCCTGGCGCGGAGACGATGACGACGATGACGACGAGGCCAAGGTTGCCGGCAAGAAGGTCGGCGTGTGGACAGTCGCAGGCGTCACCCTTGCCAACGGCGGCGACAACATCGGCGTCTACACCCCTGTCTTCCTCAGCGTGGAACCTCTCGCAGTAGTCGCCTACTGCATCGTCTTCCTCGCGCTCGTCGCGGTCCTGGTGGCCCTGGCAAAGTTCGTCGCCACCCGCCCCCCGATCGCCGAAGTGCTCGAACGCTGGGAGAACATCCTCTTCCCCATCGTTCTCATCGGCCTCGGCATCGTGATCCTCGTCAGCGGCGGAGCCTTCGGACTCTGACGTAGCGGCAGCGATCCAAACGGCCCCGACCGGGCGCACCCCTCTCGGTTCAGACCGCGACACCTACCTGCAGCCAGTCCTGCGTGATCGCGGCAACAAGACCGCCACGGAGCGCTGCAAAAACCCCGCCACCAAGCGAACGAAGCCACAGGGCAGGGCGTGTAAAGGGGTATACCCGCGTGGACGTGGGTCAAGAACACTCCGTGCGACCACGCAGCCCTGTCCGAAGCGCCCGCATCCCCTCAAGAATGGCGAGGCACATTCTCGCCACAATCCGTGCCAGGGAGATGCGGCCTCTTACATGGACAGACGACACGGGCCCGCCTGCCGGAGCAGACGGGCCCGTGCACTGCCTCATCGGGAAGGTCGGGTCACTCGCGGTGCAGCTTGTCCTGCACCGTGCCCGCCAGCTTCTCGAGGCGGTTGGGCACCTCCGTCGTCCCGTAGAAACGGGAGTCCGGGTGGGTGGGCGGGGGCAGGGGGACCCCCGCCGGCGGCTCGGACGAGTAGGAGAACTCGCCCTTGCCGTCCGGGGTGGGGCCTGCAGCCCACGAACCCTCCGCAGTGGCCTGACCGTCAGAGAACTCATAGTGCGTGTACGAGTGCTCCGTGGCCTCCTTCTTCTGCGGGAAGTTGCTCGGCACCGGCATCTCCTCCAGGCCGTCTTCCTGCAGCTCCTTCACAGCCGCCGCCCACTGGTTCTGGTGCATCGTGTCCCGGGCCAGAAGGAAGGAGAGCAGCTCCCGGATGCCCGGGTCATCGGTCATGTGGTAGAGCCGGGCCACCTGGGTGCGGCCCTGCATCTCGGCGTTGAGGTTGGCGGTCATGTCGGCCAGCAGGTTGCCGCTGGCCGTGACATACGCTCCGGTCCACGGATTCCCCATGCTGTCCACGGGGCGAGCACCGGCACCGGCCACGATGGCCTGCTGCAGGTCGGTGCCCCCGATGACGGCGGCCACGGCCGGGTCATCCTGGATGGCGTCGGTGGTGATCCCCACCGGGGCCTTCTCCAGCAGCTGGGCCACCATGGTGGCGAGCATCTCGACGTGTCCGAACTCCTCGGCCGCCGTGCTGAAGAGTAGGTCCCGGTATTTGCCCGGGATGTGGGCGTTCCATGCTTGGAAGCTGTACTGCATGGCCACGGTGATCTCGCCGTACTGCCCGCCGATCACCTCCTGCAGCTTGCGGGCGTAGACCGCGTCAGGCTTCTCGGGGCTGGAGACGTGCTGAAGCTTCTGCTTGTGGATGTACACGAGAGACTCCCTCGATCGGGTCAGACGCGCGAAGGCCCGAGGGGCTCCACGCCGGACATCATCGACGCTACGCGGGTCTGACCGACCCGCGTAGAGCTGACCCACGCCAGAACTGCGCCGGTCACCAGCCGCGCCATGGACGCCAGCCCCACTCGGGGGGTGAGCGCTTTCGCCATCCTCCGCCTGCGGATGCGGCGGGTGGGTGACTCTCAGAGGCACGCGGCACAACCGGTCGTTTGTGGCTGCGCTTCCACGAGCACGAGACCAGCCCCTCACACTCCGAGCGTCTCGCCCTATCTCCACTGCGCCTCTGCACTGCTATCTTCCTAGCCATGTTCACTCTCTGACGGCATCGCGCTGAACACCCCACCATCACGAGAGGAACAACTGTGCCCACTGACCTTCTGACTCTTCACTTGCCGCAGCTCTACCCTGCTGACCAGCTCCCTGGAGGACTCGACTTTCGAGGGTTGGACGTTGGGATGGCCGACGATCTGGCCCAGTGCTATCTGATGAGCTACCCACCCGACGTCGCTGCCTCCGATCTAGACGAGGCGCGCGAGGAGATGAACGCGACCTTCCGCGGTGACTACGGAAAGCTGCGCGCCGATGCGAGCACTACAGCGTGGGTGGGTGGCCGTCTCGCCGGAGCCATCATGGTGGTCACCCACTCGATCTGGGACGAACACCTCACTGGTCCGTTCATCATCGACCTCTTCATTGATCCCCACGCACGCGGGAAGGGGATCGGGCGGGCTCTGGTCCAACACGCCATCGCAACCTGCTGCGACGCCGGTGACCACACTCTGAGTCTGCGCTTCGGACAGGGCACCTCCGATGCGGCCATGAGGATCTACCAGCGGCTCGGATTTCGCCCCGTGGGATAGGCAGATTCGGTCGTTAGTGACGAGGGGCCCTGCCATGCGCCGTGTGCGCCACCTCCGGCCCTGCCCCCCGCCGCACGGCCCGCCACAACCAACCCGCCAGAGCGGCAGCCGCCCGTACGTTTCGGGCGATCCCCGGGACCCGCGGGGGCGCCCACCTGGACACCCAGTGTCACCCCGGCCGGATCCCGCCCGATATGCGAAGAGTTCCCCGCGCGTCGTGGGGAACTTTGCCTGCATCTCGACAGCAAAGGCCCTTGCCCACCGATCCGCGTCGTGACACAGTTCACCCCATGATGCAGCAGCAGTGACCCCGTGGGTCGGACGACCCACCACCGGCCTCCCCGCGCGCCCGTCTCGAGCACGGCTCGACGGGCGCCTCTGCGCCCACCCCTTTCTTCAGAAAGCAGTCACCGCATGCCTGACATCATCGAATTCCCCCTGCCCGCCTCGTCGGACGACCCCCACTGGCGGGCCTACTGCCACCTCGGAGACGAGTACAACCACGAGCTGATCGGCACGACCGAGTGGGACGAGACCCCCAGGGACGCGCTCATCCAGGCCGCCGCCGAGACCGACCACACGCAGCGCCGCTACCTGGCGTACGTCGACGGCGAGGCGGTCGGCTACGCCCGCGTCCTGATCAACCACGTCGACGACCCTGACGCGGCCGCCCTCAACGTCTACATCCACCCGCGGCACCGCGGACGCGGCCACGGCCGCGCACTGGCCGAGCGGCTCGTCCTGGACACCGCCGGCCTCACCCGTTTCGAGACCTGGCCGCTGACGCCGCGGCCGGTGGCCGGGCAACGGACGCTCACCCCGCCCAACGGCGCCGGTGCGGTGCCCGCCGAGCATCCGGGTGTGCGTCTCGCCCAGTCCTACGGCTTCGCGCTCGTCCAGACCGAGCGGGTGAGCCGGTATGACTTCGCCGATCCCGGGATCGACCCCGCCGTCGCCCTGGCCGAGGCCGAAGGCGTCTCGTCGGACTACGAGCTCCACGCCTGGGAGGGCGCGGCCGACGCGTCCCTGCAGGACGACGTCGCCGTCCTCAAGGCCCGCATGGCCACGGACGTGCCGTCCGGGGAACGCACCGTGGTGGAGCAGGTCTGGGATGCGGCCCGCGTGCGTCGCATGGACGAGCAGATCCTCACGACCGGGCGGCTCTTCCGCGCGGTGGCGCGGCACCGTGCCACCGGTCGGATCGTCGCCCTGAGCGAGCTGGTGGCGCCCCGCTCGCGCCCGGACGGGCTGATCGACCAGTGGGACACCATCGTGCTGCCCGAGCACCGCGGCCGCCGCCTCGGCATGCGCGTGAAGGCGGCGAACCTCATCGCCGTCCGCGACGCGCTGCCCGGGGCCCGCGCGATCATCACGTGGAACGCCGAGGAGAACCGGCACATGCTCGACGTCAACGAGGCACTGGGCTTCCGGCCGGTGCTGGTCGAGGCCTCCATGGAGGCGCCGGCACCGCTGCGACGTCGCTGACGGCCCGCGCCCCTTGGTGCCGCCTCACCCCCGCTCGAGCGTCCGCTGGGCCGCCTCCCGCACCGCCCGCGTGAGCCGCACCAGGCGCGTCACGGGCAGTGTGGCCGCCTGCCAGTACAGGGGCACGAGGACGTCGTCGAGCCCGGGCACGCGGACCAGCCGGCCGGCGCGCACGTCCTCGACGGCCTGGGCGTCCACGAGCATCCCCCACCCCAGGCCGGCCCGGACGGACCGGTGGAACCCGTCGAACGACGGCGCCAGGTGCGTGGGCGGGGCGACGTCCAGCCCGGCGCCGCTCAGCGCGAGGCGCTGCAGGTCGTCCTTCGCGTTGTAGCGCATCATGGGCATCGCGCCGAGGTCGACGACGTCGCCCGCCGCGTGCCGGGCGCGCAGGGCGGGCGAGGCGAGCGGGACGTAGCGCATGCTCCCCAGCGGCTCCGCCGCACACCCCTGCACCGGCTGCGGCTCCGTGGTGACGGCGGCCAGCACCTCGCCCCGGCGCAGCAGCCGGGCGCTGTGGTCCTGGTCCTCGACGTGCAGGTCCAGGACCGTGTCGTCCCAGTCGGCGGCCTCGGCCAGGACGGGCCCGAACCACGTGCCCAGCACGTCGGCGGGCACGGCCAGGGAGGTGACGCTGCGCCCGGCCGCCGTGCGGCCCAGCCCGGCCCACGCCTCCTGTTCGAGCACCCGCATGTGCCGGGCCACGCGCACCAGGCCGACGCCGGCCTCAGTCGGCTCGCAGGGTGTGCCGCGCCGGAGCAGCACCTGGCCCACCTCCCGCTCCAGGGCGCGGATGCGCTGGCTGACCGCCGAGGCGCTGACGCCGAGCTCGTACGCGGCCGCCTCGAACGAGCCCTCGTCCGCGATCGCACGCAGCGCCTGCAGCTGATCAAGGTTCATGAAGCAGAGCTTAGGCACCTGCAGTTCTCTTCGTTTGGCTCAGGCCCGGCCGGGCCCTAGCGTCCTCACCCATGTGGACCCTCGCCGGCACCGGCCTGCTCACCGGACTCGCCCTCATCGTCGCCATCGGCGCCCAGAACGCCTTCGTGCTCCGCCAGGGCGTGCGCCGGGAGCATGTGGGCGCCGTCGTGCTGGTGTGCATGGCCTCGGACGCCGTGCTGATCCTGGCCGGGACCGCCGGGGTGGGTGCGCTCGTGCAGGCCGTGCCGTGGCTGCTCGAGGTGCTGCGCTGGGGCGGCGCCCTGTACCTGCTCTGGTTCGCGGTCTCCTCCCTGCGTGCCGCGCTGCGCCCGCAGGGGCTCGTCGCCGAGCAGGCGCCGCGCACCGCGGGTTCGGTCATCGCCACCACGCTCGCGCTGACCTGGCTCAACCCGCACGTCTACCTGGACACCGTGGTGCTGCTGGGCAGCCTCGCCAACCAGCACGGTCCCGACGCGCGGTGGGTCTTCGCCGCCGGCGCCGTCGCCGCCTCGGTCCTGTGGTTCACCGCGCTCGGCTACGGCGCACGCCTGCTGGCCCGGGTGCTCGCCGACCCGAAGGCGTGGCGCGTGGTGGACGTGGTGATCGCGGTGGTCATGGCGGTGCTCGCGGTCCGGCTCATCGCCGGTTCCGGCGTGTGGGGGTGAGCCGACAGACGCCGGTTCTGGCGTCGGGCTGAATCAAGGTCGCTCAACGTCGACCCGCCAGAGCTGGGCTCGTGCGGCCTCCGCGAACAGGGGTGCACCGCACGGCACCAGCCGCTCAAGGACGTCCCTGACGGTCAACGGAGGATTCCGTGTCGCGCCCGCTTGGGCTGCGAGGGCCGTCATCACTCGAGCCGGGTCCAGGTCGAGCTGGTTCATGAAAAACTCATCCGGACTCTGCACCTCGATGTCGAAGGACTCAACGACCTCCCGCGGGAAGTCCTTCAGATTCGCCGTGACGATCAGGTCAGCACGTCCCTGGATCGCGGCGGCGACCACATGCCGATCATCGGGGTCCGGAAGATCAATCCCGGGCACGAGCTGCTCCCACCCCTCGACCCGCGCGTCGTCGAAGGCGGCGTCCATGACCCCGGCACGGTGACGCGCCGCCCCCGACGCACGCATGTCTGGATGCATCGCTTCCAGTGCGCGCACCGTCTCGTCGAGGATCCGCCCGCTCCATACCGGCCGATAGAGGCCCGCCTCGGCCAGATGCAGCAAGGTGTCCGCTTGGGCGATGGGCACGAGGACGCACGCGTCGAGCACCGCGCTGAAGCGCGCCACTACCCGCGCTCACCCCGGAGGTCGGCGCGAGCCTGACGCAACGCCTCGCGGTAGGACTCCGCCTTCTGGTCGTAGAGCCCCGCAGACGAGGCCTCCCCTACGAGGTCGCTCAGCGAGGCACGCCGCTCCCCGCGCTTCCGCTGCTGATAGGACACGACGTCTTGGAGCCGGATGCGTCGGTGCCGACCACCGGTCGTCCTCTCGTACGGCAACGCGCCCTCCTCGAGCAGCCTCACCAGCGTGGGACGACTGATGCCGAGGAAGTTCGCCGCCTCCTGTGTCGTGAGCAGCTGGTCGACGGGTGCCACCGTGATGGCCTTGCCCACCCGCATCGCCTCGACGACGTCCCGCAGGACGTTGAAAGCCTCTGGCGGCAGGGGGACCTTCTGCCCATCAGGGCCGACCAGGGCGGCCGGCTGCGTCAGGCCGTCGAGGAACCTGCCGACGTCGAGCATCTCCTCGAGGTCCGTCGGCGGCAGCACCGTGTGCTTGTCATTCACCGTCGCAGTCATGGAACAAGACTACCCGCGAAAACGAAAAATTCGCAGTTTCCTCTCGCGTCCGCTTCCCCGCTCCGGGGCGCTGCGTCAACCGCGCGCGTAGGCGAGCGACTCCTCGATGATCCCGACGACGACGGCCAGCTCCGCCTCGTCCCGCGGACCGTAGAGCATCCACTCCGTGCCGAAGTCCGCGTAGCCATGCGGTTCGAGCCATCCGAGCTCGGTCAGACGAACGCCGCGCTCGGGCGCCAGGACGAGGTGCACTGACGTGTCGTCCACCCCATGCAGGTGCACCGGCTCCCAGCGCCGGCCTGGTGAGAGGTTGACCTCCGGGGTGCGCTCCTCCGGCCGGCCTGTCAGGTGGACGGCGCGCGACGTTGCTGGCGAGACGGTGCTGTGGCCCTCCTCGACGCCGTCGAGGGCGAACACCGCAGCGACCAGACGGCCCCACAGCTCCGGCGATGATCGCTGATCAAGCTGTCGGTGGGGCCCCTCGGTCGACGTCGCGGGACGACTGCCCGGCCGGGGATCGTCAGCGGTGAGCCGGACACGGGGGCTCGCATCAGGATCCATGCAGACGATCCTGACGGGGCCCCGCCGGCCAGGCAAGGCCATCAGGCCCCCCTCACTCCCCGCCCAGCTCCTCCCGGAGGATCCGCGCGCCGGCCACGAGCGCGGCGGTCTTGTCCCGCGCCACGGAGCGAGCCAGCGGCGCCATGCCGCAGTTGGTGCTCGCGATCAGCTTGTCCGCGTCCACGAACTCGAGGGTCTCCCGGAGGGTCGCCGCGACCTCCTCGGGCGTCTCGATCTCGTCGCTCGCCACGTCGATCGCGCCGACCATCACCTTCTTGCCGCGCAGCAGGCCGATGAGCTCCGCCGGCACCCGGGAGTGGTGCCGCTCCAGGGCGATCGTGTCGATCGTGGACTCGCGCAGCAGCGGGAACGACGTCTCGTACTGGCGCCACTCCTCCCCGAGCGTGGCCTTCCAGTCGTTGTTCGCCTTGATCCCGTAGCCGTAACAGATGTGCACGGCCGTCTCACACGTCAGGCCCTCGGCCGCACGCTCGAGCGTCGCCACGCCCCAGTCGCGGACGTCGTCGAAGAACACGTTGAACGCGGGCTCGTCGAACTGCACGACGTCGACGCCCACCGCCGCCAGCTCCCGCGCCTCCTCGTTGAGGATGCGCGCGAACTCCCACGCGAGCTTCTCGCGGCTGCCGTAGTGGCGGTCGGCGAGGGTGTCGATCATGGTCATCGGCCCGGGCAGGGTCCACTTGATGGGCCGGTCCGTCCGCGCGCGCAGGGCCTTCGCGTCGTCCACGAACACCGGCGCCGGCCGGCCCACCTCCCCGACGACGGTCGGCACGCTCGCGTCGTACCGGTCGCGGATCCGCACCGTCTCGCGCCGGTCGAAGTCCACACCGCCGAGGTGCTCGATGAACGTGGTGACGAAGTGCTGGCGGGTCTGCTCGCCGTCGCAGACGATGTCGATGCCCGCACGCTCCTGATCGGCCACGGCGAGGGCGAGCGCGTCGAGCTTGCCCTCGCGCAGCTGCTCCCCCTCGAGCTTCCAGGGCGACCAGAGCGTCTCCTCCTCGGCGAGCCAGCCGGGCTTCGGCAGGCTGCCGACGAGGGCGGTGGGGATCAGGGTGGTCATCGGGTCTCCTCGGTGTCTCGTGCGGCGTGGGCGGCGGCCCAGCGTTCCAGCAGGTCGCGGTGCGGGCCCACGAAGTGCTCCTGCGTGTACTCCCCCTGCTCCCGGCCGAGGCGGGCCCGCTCCTCGCGGTCGTAGGCGATCCGGGTCTGCGAGAAGTCGCCGTGGTCCAGGCGCGGCCGGTAGACCTCGCCGGCCCCGGCGTTCGCGTTGTAGATCTCCGGCCGGTAGATCCGCTGGAAGGTCTCCATGGTGGCGATCAGCCCGGCCAGGGAGAGGTTCGCGTGGTCGTTGAGCAGGTCGCCCCGCGAGTAGAACGCCAGCGGCGCCACGGCCCCGCGCGGCAGGAAGCACCGGATCCCCAGGCCCATCCGGCCGAAGTAGCGGTCCGTGCGGGAGGGCTCGTCCTGGCGGTACTCGACCCCGAGCACCGGGTGCTCGTTCGTCAGCCGCCGGTAGGTGCGGCTCGTCGACACGCTGATGCAGATCACGGGCGGCTGCGGGAACCGCTCCCGGTACGCCTGCGAGTCGAGCAGGTGCTGGAACAGCCGCCCGTGCAGGTCGCCGAAGCCGTCGGGCTCCTCGGTCCCCGGCGACGTCGCCGCGTGCGCGGGCAGCACCACGGAGAAGTCGTGGTCGCGGACGTAGGAGGAGAAGTTGTTCCCCACACTGCGGCCGAGCACAGCGCCCGTCGCACGCTCGACCACCCGCACGTCGAGCATCTCCATGAGCGGGAAGTCGACATCCGCGCCGTCGTCGGCGGTGAAGTGCACGTCGATCGAGACGATCTCGATCCGTGCCGTGTAGCGGTCCCGCTCCGGGTTGTCCCAGGGGGCGAGGTCGTTGAGGCGCCCGTCGATCATGGCCAGGGCGGCGCGCAGGTTCTCCCGCCGGTCCGCACCGCGGGCGAGGTTCGCGAAGTTCGTGGTGGCGCGCGTGCTGGCGGCGGGCGTGTAGTCCTCGTCGAACGGCGTGGTGTGGATGCTGAACGTCAGGTCGTCCACGCGGGTGGGCGCGGTGCTCGGGACAAGGGTGGCGTGGCTCATCGGGTCCTCTCCGGGGTGCGGGCGTGGGTGGTGCGGTGGTGGGCGGGGGCGGGACGGGGCACCGCGGACGACGACGGCGCCCCGCGGCCGGCGGCGACGCGTGCGGCGCACTCGAGGCCGGCCTCGAGGTCCGCCTGCAGGTCGGCCACGTCCTCGATGCCGACGGAGAGCCGGACCAGGTCCGTGGGGACGGCCAGGGGCGTGCCCCGCACGGAGGCGTGGGTCATCTCGGAGGAGTAGCAGAGCAGCGATTCGACCCCGCCGAGGCTGACCGAGAGCGCGAACAGCTCGGTGGCCTCGGCGAACGCGCGGGCCGCGGCCTCTCCCCCAGCCAACCGGATGGAGACGATCCCGCCGAAGCCGTCCATCTGCCGCGCGGCGAGTGCATGGCCCGGGTGGTCGGGCAGCCCGGGGTAGAAGACCTGGGCGACCTCGGGGCGGCCCTGCAGCCAGCCCGCGAGCGCGGCGGCGTTGGCGCCGTGCCGGTCCATGCGCAGGCCGAGCGTCTTGAGGCCGCGGGCGGCGAGGTAGGAGTCCTGCGGGCCGGCGACCGCACCGGCGGCGAACTGCTGGTAGGCCACCGCCTCGGCCAGCGCCCGGCCGCGGAACTCGCGGTCGGCCACCACCACGGCGCCGCCGAGCACGTCCGAGTGCCCGCCGATGTACTTGGTGGTGGAGTGCACCACGACGTCCGCGCCGAGGTCGAGGGGCCGCTGGAGGTAGGGCGAGGCGAACGTGTTGTCCACGACCAGCAGCGCGCCGGCGTCGTGGGCGATCTGCGCCCAGGCGGCCAGGTCCGCGATGCCGAGCAGCGGGTTGGACGGCGTCTCCACCCACAGCAGCGCGGTGCGGCCGGGACGGACGGCCGCGGCGACCGCCGTCGGGTCGGTGATGTCCACGGGGGTGTTGGACACGCCCCACGGCTCGAGGACGGTGGTGATGAGGCGGTGGGTGCCGCCGTAGCCGTCGCCGCCCAGCACGATGTGGTCGCCGGGGCGCAGCACGGCCCGCAGGAGGGCGTCCTCGGCGGCGAGCCCGGAGGCGAACGCGAACGCCCGGTCGCCGTGCTCGAGGGCGGCGAGCTGGGTCTCGAAGCCGTTCCGGGTCGGGTTGGAGCCCCGGCTGTACTCATGCCCGGCGCGCAGCACGTTGATGCCGTCCTGCACGAAGGTGCTGGTCTGGTAGATCGGCGGCACCACGGCGCCGGTCAGCGGGTCGGGCTCCTGGCCGGCGTGCACGGCGGTGGTGGTGAAGCCGCGGACGGCGGGGCGGGACACGGAGCGGGTGGTGTGGTGGACGGCGGTCATCTCAGCGCACCTCCTGGGTGACGGCGGCGGTCTCGGGGACGGCGGGCGTGGCGGCGGGGACGGCCGGCCCGGCGGCGGACACCGCGGCCAGGGCACGGTCCAGGTCCGCGATCAGGTCGTCGGGACACTCCAGCCCGATGGAGAGCCGGACGGTGGTCTCGGCGATCCCGGCGGCCTCGCGCTGCTGCCGCGTCAGGCGGCAGTGCGTCATGGTCGCCGGGTGGGAGACGAGGGACCGGGCGTCACCGACGTTGACCACCAGCTGGAACAGCTCGAGCGCGTCGAGGAACGGGGCCACGGCCTCGGGGCCGCAGGCCAGGTCGAAGGAGAACACCGAGCCGACGCCGTCCGGGAAGTCGCGGGCGGCCAGCGCCGCGCTGGGATGCCCGGCCACACCGGGGTGGTGCACCCGCGCGACCGCGGGGTGCCCGGCCAGGTGTTGGGCCACGGCCAGCGCGGTGGCGGTGTGGCGGGCCACGCGCAGGTCGAGCGTCTCGAGCCCCTGGATGAACTGCGCCGCGCTCGCGGGGGCGAGGGTGGGGCCGAGGTCGTGCAGGAACTTGCTGCGGGCCAGCGTCAGGTAGGCGCCACGGCCGTGCCGCTCGACCAGCGTCTGCCCGCCGTAGCGGGCCTTGGGCCGGGCCAGCTGCGGCCACCGGTCCGGCGCCGCGCCGTAGTCGAACGTGCCGCCGTCCACGATCGCGCCGCCGAGCACCGCGCCGTGTCCGCCGAGGAACTTGGTGGCCGAGTGCACGACGACGTCGGCGCCGTGCTCCAGCGGCCGGTAGAGGGCCGGCGTCGCGAGGGTGCTGTCCACCACCACCGGCACACCGGCCGCGTGGGCGAGGTCCGCGAGCGCGGGCAGGTCCGGGAGGGTGGCGAGCGGGTTGGTGATGGCCTCGAGGAAGAACGCGCGCGTGTCGGGCCGGACCGCGGCGGCCCACGCGGGCGGGTCCGCCGGGTCCGCGAAGGTGACCTCGATGCCGAAGTCCGCGAACGTGTCCGTCAGCAGGTCGACGGTGCCCCCGTAGAGCTGGCTGGAGGCGACCAGGTGCTTGTCGCCCTGCAGCAGCGCCAGCAGGGACAGCGCGACGGCGGCCTGGCCGGTGGCCGTGGCGATCGCGCCGATGCCGCCCTCCAGTGCGGCGAGGCGGTTCTCGAACACCGCGACGGTCGGGTTGCCCGTGCGGCTGTAGGTGAAGCCGGGGGTCTCGAGCCGGAACATCGATGCCGCCGTGGCGTGGTCCGGGAAACGGAACGCCGTGGTCTGGTGGATGGGCGGGACGACCGGCCGGTGGGGTGCGGCGGGCTCGTAGCCGGCGTGGACTTGCTGTGTGGCGTGACGGGGCATCTGCTCTCCTCCATCGGTCCTGGCGGTAGCACCGGGCCTGCCGTTCCCGGGGGTCCGGGTCCGGCGGGCGGGTTGCTGCGGCGTCGTCGAGCCAGATCTCTCGGCCGCTCTGGATGGGTGGTGAGCCCATCCCACGCGGTGGGCCGCCGCGAGTCCAGCGGGCGGCCGGCTCGCGCGTCACATGAGCCGCCACCGCGCCATCCAGGACCGGCCGGAGCCTCTCCGGGGCGCGGCGGGCCGTGGCAGACCCGTGTGACGGACCGGCGTGGAGGGGGGGGTGTGTCAGACTCCCGGGCATGACGCAGAGCACACCGGGCGGACCGGCCACGGGCCTGCCCGACTTCCGTCCCTCGGGCAACCAGGGCGTGGACCCGGCGCTGTACGAGATAGAGAACGCGGCCATGGACCGTGAGGGCGCCCTCTGGGCGGCGCTGCAGGAGGCGGCGCCCTGGACCGGGCGGACGCTGCTCGACCTCGGTGCGGGCACCGGCTTCTGGCTGCCCCGCTACGCCGACGCGGCCGAGACGATCGCCGTCGAGCCGGACGCGCGCCTGCTGGGGGCCGCCCGCGCCCGCCCCGGCGGGGCGCGCGTGCTCTACGGCTCGGCCGAGCAGATCCCGCTGCCGGAGGCGAGCGTCGACGTCGTGCACGCCCGGTTCGCGTACTTCTTCCCGCACCCGCGCTGGGACGTCCGGCCCGGCCTGGACGAGGTCACCCGGGTGCTGCGGCCCGGCGGCGCGCTCGTGGTGATCGACAACGACACCGAGCGCGGCCAGTTCGCCGAGCTGCTGCGGGCGAGCACGAACGCCGCGGCGCAGGGCCAGGACACGTACGCCCGCGAGTGGTGGGCCGGCATCGGGGCCGAGACCCGCGAGGTCATGAGCTCGTGGACCTTCGACTCCCGCGCCGACCTCGAGGCCGTCCTGCGGCTGGAGTTCGAGCGAGGGGTCGCCGACGCGTGGCTCGCCGAGCACCCCGCAGCGACATCACTGAGCTACGGCTACCTGCTCCACGTGTGGCGGTGAGCACGGACCCGCGTCGCCAGACGCCTGCCCCCCGCGGCTCTGACACTGGGACGCCCCCGCTGCCGGAAGGACGGGCGCGGTGGCTGGTCGCCTCCAACGCCCTCGACGCGGGTGGCCGGTCCGCCACGGACGTCGCCCTGGACGTCCTGGCGGTGCTCCTGCTCGGCGTGGGCGCCGACGGCATGGGCGTGCTGATGACGCTCTCCGGGTTGGGATTCCTCCTACTCGGCGTGCCCCTCGGCATCGTGGTGGACCGACACCTCAGCCCGCGGCTGCTCGCGGCCACCGGCCTCGCCAAGGCGGCGGTGCTCGGCTCGCTCGTCGCGGCGTGGGCGCTCGACGCGCTCACGTTCGGTCACCTCGCCGCCGTCATGACCCTGCTGGGCGTGCTCACGGTGCTGGCCGAGACCACCCAGACCGCGCTCGTGCCGCGCGTCGTGCCGGCCACCGCCGTCGCCCGCCTGACGGCGCGGCTCGAGTCCGCCGACGCCGCCCTCGTGTTGATCGTGCCCGCCGCGGCGGGCGTCCTCGTCGGGTCGCTGGGCGCAGGGCCCGTGCTCGGCATCGCGACGGCGTTCCTCTTCGCGGCGGCGATCGTCGCGCTCCGGGTGCGGTTGCGGCCCTCCGCCGCGGCGGACGTCCCGGACGACGACGGGGACCCCGGCGTCGCGGACGTCCTCTCCCGCTGGGCCCGGTTCGGGAAGGACGCCGCGGAGGGGTGGACGGTCCTGCGGCGCACCCCGGTCCTGTGGCTGCTGACGATGGGGTCGGTGGCCGCCAATGTGGGCATGGCCCTCTTCGCCCCGGTCGAGGCGGTCTGGATCCTGACCGACCTGCGGCTCGGGCCGGAGTTCCTGGGCATCCAGATCACCGCGGGCGCGGTCGGGGCACTGACGGCCTCGTCCCTGGCGGGCCGGGCCATCGACCGCCTGGGCGAGCGCCGGTGCATCCTCCTCGGCTCGGTCGGCTGCGCCGTGGCCGTGGGGCTGCACCTGCTGGCCTACGCCGACCGCGCTCATGCCGGGCCGTGGCTGCTGGCCGGCGCCGCCCTCTGGGGGTTCATGGTCCTGCTCGGGAACATCACCCAGGCTGCCGTGACCGCCCGCGCCTGCCCCGAGGGCACGCTCGGGCGGGTCACCGCGATGCGCCGCACCCTCACCCGGGGCTCCGTGCCGCTGGCGACCCTCGCGGGAGGTGCGCTCGGGGCGACGCTCGGGGTCGGCTGGGCGCTCGCGGGGTGGCAGGTCCTGGCGGTGGTCTCGCTGGCCGCCGTCGTGCCGGCCGCGCGACATCTCGGGCCGAGGACGGCTGAGCGCTGAATCCGCGCGACCGATGCTCCTTGCGCGGGCCGTCCGGAATAAGGACGACCCGCGTAGAGAACGTCGGCCCGGCGCGGGACCACCCCGCCGCGCGTCCAGCCCGGCACCCGGCTGGCCCCGCTCAGCCTTCCTGCGTGATGCGCAGGGTGCGCAGGCGGCGGTAGAGCGTCGCCCGGCTCACCCCGAGCGCGGCGGCGGCCCGCACCTTATTGCCGCCGGCCGACTCCAATGCGTCGATGATCGCCTCCCGCTCGGCCCGTTCGAGGCCCAGGAGGGGGACAGTCCCTTCCCCACGGTGTGATGCGGGCAGCTCAGCCACCGTCACACGGCCGCCCCCAGCCCTCCGCCCAACACGGCCCACGACGTACTCCAGCTCGACCAGGTTGCCCGGCCAGTGCTGCTGCGCCAGGACGCGCACGGCCTCCGGGGAGAACATCGGCGCCGAGGCGCCGTGCACCTGGGCCGCCATAGCCGCCAGCAACGCCGGGAACTCGGCGAGCCGACGGCGCAGCGGCGAGAGCTGGACGCGATGCTCCGTCAACGCGAGCACGGCCGAGACATCGGTCGTCGGCTGCACCTGGGCGGTCATGACAATCCGGCACCGCCCCTGTCGGAGGGCTCGTCTCAGTCCTGGCAAGAGCCGAGGTTCCAGCGCGTCGACGTCGTCAACCACCACCGGCGGGCCGGGCCGCCGCACGAGGGCCTCGAGCCCCCGTAGCCAGGTCGTGTCCTCGGGGGTCTGGGCGCGGCCGACCTCGAGTATGACGGCGTCGGGGCCAGCGATCCTCCGGGCGGCCGCCGTGCGGCCGGAGCCGGGCTCCCCGATCACGCTCACCGAGCCCCGTGCCTCGCGGGCCGCTTCGACGGCCGGAGCCCAGGTCCCGCGCCCCGCCCCCGGCGTGGGACGCGGCGTGGTTTCCGTCGCGGCCCTCTCCAACCGCATCAGGGTCATGCCAGACGCCTCGGACACGTCCGCGACGCTGAAGCCCCCCGCCACGCCCACATCGCCACCGTCGAGCTCCCCCCGCCGCGCTCGCACCGCCAGGGCCCGCAGCTCCGATCCGTCGAGACACCGCACCAACCGCTCCGCCGCGGCATTCAGGAGGATCGACTCCTCACCCACGCCCACCACGGCACTACCCCGGCCCCGGGTGAGGCGGCGGAACTCCGTCAGAAGCCGCAACTCGTCTGCGTACGTGGCCGCGCCTAGCGCCTGCTCAATCTGTCGTCCGAGGTGCCGGGCCAGGCCCTCCACGAGCGTCGGCGTCGCCCCGGCGAACGTCACCACGCTGAGCGCCCCATGGACGCGCCCGACGCCCGGATGCGCGAGGGGCACCCCGAAGCAGGAGAAGGCCCGGAACGCGTCGAGATAGTGCTCCTCCCCGTCGACGGCGACGCCTCGGCCCAGCTCAAGGGCGGCGCCGATCCCGTTGAACCCCGCCGCCTCCTCGGCCAGGCAGACCCCCACATCCAGCCCCCGCCGCCGAATCTGCTCCCCCAACGCCGATTTCCATGGCCCCACGAGGCGGATCAGTCGTCCGCTGCGGTCGGAGGCAAAGAGGAAGAGGTCAAGGCCGGCGAAATCACGCGCCACGTCGGCCAGGGTGGTGGCGACCGCATGGTCGAGTGCCGCCGCGCGTGCCCGCACGTCGAGAGTGGCAGTGGTCAGCGTGTCGTCTGCGCGCACCCCGTGCAACCGGGACCGCCGCCAGCCGGATTCCGTCTCGAGGCGATTCGACACCATGACGGTTATGCCCGCCCGTGCGGCCACTCTGAGATGCACATCACGGTCGAGAAGCCTAGGTGTAGGAGGGCATGACGTTGTTGACTCGGGTCGGTGCCAGTGAGGCCGGAGGAGCGTCTCCGCAGGAGGTATGCGGCCGATGGTAGTTGTAGTGATTCACCCACACCTGAAGGGCCTCACGCCGAGCCCGCTCTGAGGAGTACGGGCGGGCGTAGAGGACCTCGTCCACCATCAGCCGGTTGTAGCGTTCGACCTTCCCGTTGTGACGCGGGGTGTAGGGGCGGATCCGGTGATGCCGGCCCCCGAGCGAGACCACCTTCCGGGTGAAGTCCACGGCCCGGTAGTTGTTGCCGTTGTCCGTGATCACCCGGTCCACGGTGATGCCGTGGGCGGCGAAGAACGCCCTCGCCCGGCAGAAGAACCCGATCGTGGTCACCGTCCGCTCATCCTCCAACGCCTCGGTGTAGGCCAGGCGGGTGTACCCGTCGATCGCCGAGTGCAGGTAGGTGTAGCCGACCCGTCGGCCAGGCCCGCGCTTGGCTGCTCGCGCGTTCTCGGAGTCCCGGCCGTGAGCACGCCAGCCGCCCCCCTCGGGGATGCGTCCGATCTTCTTCACGTCCAGGTGCACCATGTGCCCCGGGCCGCGGGCGGTGATCTTCTGGGGTCGTTGGCGCAGGTCTTCTCCGGCCGGGGTCAGGTCCCGTAGGCGGGAGATCCCGAGTCGGTGCAGCCACCTCCCCACGGTGCGCAGGCACAGCTGGTGGCCTTCGGAGGCGAGGTGGTGATGGATGCGCCGTGCGGACCACTTGCGCTCCCGCCGCAGGGCGTGGATCTGGGCGACCAGGACCGGATCGAGCTGGGCAGGTGAACGGTGCGGCCGGCTGGGCAGGTCCTGAAGGCCGGCTTCTCCCTGGGCGCGGTAGCGGGCGACCCAGGTGGCCACCGTGGGCCGGCTGACGCGGAACTCGGCGGCCACGTGCGCCTGCGGGATCCCGTCGTGCAGGTGGCGTTGGACCATGCGCAGCCGGCCGGTCGGGGTCAGGGGTGCGTTAGCGTGAGTCATGAGTGGGTCTCTTCTGGCAGGTGGGTGGTGTAGGAACTTCCATCCTGCGGGGCGGGGCCCACTCGTCTCATCTCAGCCGGCGCCTCGTGGCAAGAACCTCATGACCCACAACACCTAGGCCGCCCGTCCGCACATCACCAGGACCCCCGCCGTCAGGATGGGCCACCGCCGCCGCGGGTGTCGCAGAACTGCACACCCCGCCCCTACGGCACCGGTCATAGCCTGACTCTGCCACATGTGATCTAGGTCATATTCAGGCGACAGGAATCGACCCTAGTGAATGGAGAACGATTATGCGCGCAGCGCTCGCAATGAAGGTCGGGGGCAAGTTCGAGATCCATGATGTGGTGATCGACGACCCGGTGGGGCGGGAGGTCTTGGTGGACGTGAAGGCCTCCGGCCTGTGCCACTCGGACCTGCACCTCATCGACCACGACTTCGGCCTGCCCCTGCCCGCCGCCGGAGGGCATGAGATCTCCGGTGTCGTCGCCGCGGTCGGCCCCAGCGTGACAAGCCTGAAGCCGGGCGACCGCGTCGTCGCCTGTCTGATCGCCTACTGCGGGGCCTGCGCGCGGTGTCTCGCGGGCCAGACCACCCTGTGCCTGAATCAGGAGGCTGTGGTGCGGGGGCCGGAGGAGAAGCCACGCCTCACACTTCAGGACGGCACGCCCGTCGCCCAGTCCGTCAACGTGGGCGGATTCGCCGAGCAGGTACTCGTCCATGAGAACCAGCTAGCCGTTGTCAACGAGGACATCCCCTTCCCGCAGGCCGCGCTCATCGGTTGCTCGGTCGTCACCGGTGCTGGCGCGGCCATCAACACGGCCCACGTACGGCCCGGTGACACGGTGGCCGTCGTGGGCGTCGGTGGCATCGGCCTCAATGCCGTGAGCGGTGCCCGTCTATGCGGCGCCAAGCGCGTGATCGCGATCGACCTGGACGACTCCAAGCTTGAGGCGGCCCGCCGGTTCGGCGCCACCGACGTGGTCAACTCGGGCTCCGGGGACGCCGTCGAGGCGGTCCTCGGGATCACGGGCACCGGAGTGGACCACGCGTTCGAGGCCATCGGGTTGCCAGTGACCCAGCAACTCGCCCAGGACGTTCTCGGACCTGGCGGAACCGCGTACCTGATCGGCATTGCCCCGCCCGGGACCACGGCCCAGTTCGGCGCCTCGCTCGATTCGCTGTTCGCACAGCGACGCCTGCAGGCGGTGGCCATGGGCTCCTCCAACATCCAGCGCGACATCCCGCTGTACGCCGACCTGTACGTCCAGGGACGTATGGATCTGGACCACATGGTCTCCCAGGAGATCTCCCTCGATGAGATCAATACCGGGTACGAGCGGCTCCTCAACGGCGAGGTGATCCGTTCCGTCATCACCTCGTTCTGATGCCCCACTCCCCATCTCACGACTCCTAGGACGCACCATGACTGAGACATCGAACTCCCCTATGACCGCGCGAGTACGCGCCTTCCTGGACCGCCCCCATCGCCTCCTGATCGGCGGTGAATGGGTCGACGCGGCGTCCGGGAAGACCTTCGAGACCCGGGATCCTGCCACCGGCGAGGTGCTCGCCACGGTGGCGCACGCCGAGCAGGCCGACATCGACGCCGCCGTCGCCGCGGCCCGTGCCGCCTTCGACGAGGGCTCATGGGTGCGGATGCGGCCGAATGTACGCGAGGACCTGCTGTGGCGGATCTCCAACCTGATCACCGAACGCCTCGAGGACTTCGCGCTCCTGGAGTCCCTCGACCAGGGCAAAGGCGTGGGCATCGCCAGCGCCTTTGACGTCCGCGCCGCTGCGGACTGCTTCCGTTACTACGCGGGCTGGCCCTCGAAGCTGCAGGGGGCCGTCAATGCTCCATCCATGCTGCTGGCCCCGCCCGAGGCCGAGTTTCACTCCTACACACGGCGCGAGCCCGTGGGCGTGTGCGGTCAGATCATCCCATGGAACTTCCCGCTGTTGATGGCGGCCTGGAAGATCGCCCCCGCACTGGCCACGGGCAACACCGTGGTCCTCAAGCCCGCGGAGCAGACGCCGCTGACAGCACTGATGCTGGGCGAACTGTTGACGGAGGCAGGCGTGCCGGCTGGCGTCGTCAACATCGTCACCGGCCACGGCGACGCCGGTGCTGCGCTCACCGCCCACCCTGACGTGGACAAGGTCGCGTTCACCGGCTCCACCGAGGTGGGCAAGAAGATCGTGGGGGCGGCGGCCGAAAACTTGAAGAAGGTGTCGCTCGAGCTGGGAGGCAAGTCCCCCAACATCGTGTTCGCGGATGCCAACATCGACGCCGCCGTGGACGGGGCGCTCATGGGATTCACCCTGAACTCGGGTCAGGCCTGCGAGTCCGGCACGCGCGTGTTCGTGCACGCCGACGTCTACGACCGGTTCAACGAGGCCCTCGCCGCGAAGATGCGCCAGATGAGCATCGGTCCGGGCACCGAGGACGCCGCCATCACCCCGCTGGTCTCCCAGGAGCAGCTGGACCGGGTGATGGGCTTCGTTGAGGAGGGCAAGCGGGACGGTGCCGTCGCTCTGACGGGCGGGCAGCGGCACGGCGACGCCGGCTTCTACGTGGAGCCCACCCTCTTCACGGAGACCACCCCGGAGATGTCCATTGTCCGCGAGGAGATCTTCGGCCCGGTGGCCGTCTCCGTGAAGTTCACCGACGAGGACGAAGTGATCCGCGCCGCGAACGATTCGGTATACGGCCTCGCCGCCGCCCTGTGGACCCGGGACGTCTCCCGTGCCCACCGCGTGGCCGCACGGCTCAAGGCCGGCACGGTGTGGGTCAATACCTTCCATGCCCTGGACTCGCAGCTGCCGTTCGGTGGCTTTCGGCAGTCCGGCTGGGGCCGGGAGCTGGGCGCGGAGAGCTTGGAGCTGTACACCCAGGTGAAGTCCGTGACCATCGCACTCTGACAGACGAACGCCAGTCGGTCAGCCGCCGCGGGTGGGATCCTGCGGCGGCTGACCGACATCGGTGGTCATTCACAGGGGCGCCTGCCGCATCCGCCCGTCGCGGCAGGGCTGAGGGCAAGGCCCTGCATTTCAGCGACGCAATCCGGCGCTACGACGCCGGCTCCACGACGCTGACTTCAACCGCGCCTGGATCTTCCTGTGTCTGATCCGAAGATCGGGCCGGTCACGCTTTTCGCATTCGCCTCTCAGCCACCGGTACGGCCACCGCAAGCGGGAGCGCCGCAAGTCTCGGTCCCATCCGTGGCCTCGTGCCCACCGCACGGCTGATCCCCCGCCACCGGATGGGCGGCGAGGGATCAGCCACTGATCGAGGCGGTGCGCTCGGGGTCGGCTGGGCGCTCGCGGGGTGGCAGGTCCTGGCGGTGGTCTCGCTGGCCGCCGTCGTGCCGGCCGCGCGGTGGGTGGATGCGGGGCGCGACGACGTCGACTGAGGCCGAGACGCTGACGCGGACACCGAGGTCGCTTAGTGTGTGGCCATGGTCACTCGCCCCGTGCTCCAGCAGCCGGTGATCGACGCCGTCGACATCCGTTCCGTCGCGGAGTTCTACCGCGAGCTCCTCGGCCTCCACTACCGCGCGGGCGACGAGCTCGCGGACGGTCGCGAGCCGGACAGCGCGGACTGGCTCGTGCTGCTGGACGACGACGGCCGCCGCGTCCTGACATTCCAGCGCACCGACGAACTGAAGCCCAGCACGTGGCCGTCACCCGAGGTGCCGATGCAGCTGCACCTGGATTTCACCGTGCCGGACCGCGATTCCCTCGACGCGGCCCACGACCACGCCCTGCGCCTGGGCGGGCGCCTCGTCCAGGACCGCTCCGACGACGAGGACGAGCCCCTGTACGTGTTCGCGGACCCGGCCGGCCACCCCTTCTGCGTCTTCGTGGGGTGAGCGCGGCAGACCGCGGGGGTGGTTTCACGCACATGTCGAAGACAAAGAAGCCGGTTCAGTGCCGTCGGTAAGGTCGTCGGGTGATCCCGCAACCCACCGATCGACTCACGTTCCGGTGCATGACCGACGCTGACCTCGACGACATGTGCAGGCTCCGCGGAGACGCGGAGGTCATGCGCTACTACCCGCGGGCCAAGTCGCGCAACGAGGTGCAGCGGTGGATCAACTGGTCGAAGGACAACTACGCCAAGCATGGGTTCGGCCTGTGGGTCATCGAACACCGGACCACCGGCGACTTCATCGGTGACTGCGGCCTGACCTGGCAGAACGTCGACGGCCAGGAGGTCCTCGAGGTCGGCTACCACGTCCTGCCTGAACGCCAGGGACAGGGACTGGCAACCGAGGGGGCCTCTGCCTGCCTGCGACACGGGTTCGAGACCCTCGACGCAACGATGGTCACCGCGATCATCAACCCCGACAACATGGCTTCCCGTCGCGTGGCCGAACGAATTGGCATGACCGTGTGGAAGAGGACGCGCGATCCCAGTAGAGCGCCGATCGTGGTCTACAGCAGCCACGGCCAAGAGGCATGACGCACTGAACTGCCGCCATGGGTGCGTGCCCACTGAGGAGACACGCCCTGCGCCCAGCCGGCCAGGCGCTTCTGCGTCTTCGTGGGGTGAGCGCGGCAGACCGCGGCGGCTCAGCCCTCGAGCCGCTGGTCGAACTCCTCGTGGTCCAGCTGGCGGTGCATGCGGTCATCTTCAAGATACGGTGCCGTCCATGCATCTGGACCCGGCCGAGACGAACCGCCGCGCCTACGATGACGCCCGCGTCGTCGCGGGGATCGCCCCGGCGGGGACCGCGTCGAGTGGCGGCGGGGCACGGCGGAGCTGATCGAGCCGGCGTCGGTGGACCTGGCGGTGGACCGCGTCTGGAGCGGCTGGCACGGCCGCCCATTCGACGCGGCGGAGCACCCGCTGATGATCATCGGGGCCTGTCCACAGGGGGCCTGACCCGTCCACCCGTCATGGCAGGATGACGCATGTCACACGTGATGCGAGGGGGAACCATGACGGACACGACCACGGCCCGCCCCATGCGGCCGGCCCACTTCGACGACGACCCGCCCGTCCGCGGGATCGGCCACCTCCGGCACCCGGTGGTGTGGGGCGGGCTGATCGGGGTGGTCGGCGGCGGCGCCTTCCTGTTCGGCGGGATCGCGGGGCTGCCGGCCGAGCACCAGGGCACGCTGCGCGGCAGCGCGATCGCGCTGATCGGCTTCACGTTGGTGGTCGTGCTGCTGCGCCGGCGGGTGCTGCCCGCCGTGCAGGCGCCCGCCCGCGGCGCGTCTACGGGATCGCCGTCGTCACGATGCTGGCGCTCCTCCCCGTGACACGCCTGGTGGCACTCGCGCTCGACGCACCGACGGCGCAGATCGCCCTGGTGGCCGCCGTGGTGGGCGGCCACTTCCTCCCGTTCGCCCGGGCATTCCAGGCCCCGGTGTTCTGGTGGATCGGCGGGGCGATGGCCGTGCTGGGGCTCGCCGGTGCCGTAGTCGCGGTTCTCGGCGATCCCGTGGCCGGGCCCGCGGGGGCGGCCGAAGCGGGAGCTGCGATGCTCGTGATCGTCGCGGCACAGGGTCTGCTGGCGTCCCCTCGGCAGGACTGAGGGCCGGACCATGACCATGCTTCAGGCCATCCGCCGCTACTACGCCGGCTACGCGCAGTTCAGCGGGCGCGCGTCCCGCGCCGACTTCTGGCTCGCGGCGCTCTACGTGTGGCTCCTGCAGGCCGTCGTTCACTTCGTGTCCACCGTCCTGGACGTGTTCCTCCTCGGCTCCCCGGACCTGTCCCTCCGCGACGCGGCCGTCCTCCTGGTGGGGATCACGCACGCGCTCCCCTCGCTCGCCCTGCTCGCCCGGCGCCTCCACGATGCGGGCTTCAGCCGCGCGTGGCTGTTCCTCGGGCTGGTACCGTTCGTCGGCCCGCTCACGCTGCTCGTGTTCGCGCTCCAGCCGTCCGCCCCGCGCCTCGGACACCCCGCCGATGCGTCGGACCCGGTTCCGGCGGGGGCCACGGCCGCGCGGCGCTGACCCCCGCCGCCATGTCCGGCCCGATCAGTGGTCGTGGTCGTCGTGGTCCTCGTCACCGTGCGCGCCCTCCTCGGGCTTCACGGACTCCGGCTGGCCGGTGACCACGGCCATCTCGACCGGGGCGAACTCCAGGTCCTTCTCCAGGACGGTCTCACCGGTCTCCAGGTCCACGGCCACGAGCCTCCGGTTCTCCGCGTCCGTCACGTAGGCGGTGTTCCCGGCGACCTTCAGGATCGGACCGGGCTCCTGCCACTCGTCCTTCTCCTTCCACGGCTCGATCACCGGGTACTCGGCGGTGACCTCACCGGTCTCCTCGTCGATCACGGTGACCTCGCCGTCGTAGGTCAGCACGACCGCGGAGCCGTCCTCAGCGCGGCCGAGCGAGCGGAACCAGTAGGACGAGCCGAGGTCCACGGTGGTGAGCTCATCGGTGCGGGTGTCGATGAGGGCGATCCCCGTGGGCCGCTCGACGGCTTCCTTCGGCTCCTCCTCGACCTTGTGATCACCCAGGACGATGGGTGAGTCATGCAACCCGAACAGGTTCCCGGAGCGCTGGTACTCGGTCTCGACCTCCACCTTGTGGAACTCGCCGTCCCGGTACACGACGGGCCCGTTCTCGCAGCCCATCACGACGACGTCGCCCGCCTCCGTCGGCTGGGCCGCGGCCTCGCCGTGGCTGCCGGGGCAGTCGTCGGTCTCGGCCGTGACCTCGCCGGTCTTCGGGTCGATCACCTGGAGCGTGTTCCGGGAGTCCTCGGTGCCCTGCGTGGTGAAGAGGGTGCCGTCGGAGAGCTCGAGCGCCACGCCGTGGTGCGGGTCCTCGGTCTCGGCCTCCGTCATGACGGGCATGAGGTCCGGGGTCGCCTTGTCCAGGTGGGTCGAGTCGAAGGTCCGGATCGCGCCCGTGCCGTCCGCGAAGAGGGTGGTCTTGCCGTTGTGGGTGACGACGTGGCCGGGATGCTCACCCGGGAACGTTACGCCGGTCATGCCGGGCGCGGACTCGTAGTTGTGGACGTGATCGCCGTGGGCCTTGGCCTGGATGCCGGTGGAGAACACCTCCCAGCCCTTCCCGGTGGTCACCAGGACGTCCTTGCCGTTGCCGGCGTTGCTCAGCCGCGTGAAGCCCGTGATGTCCTGCTCCTTCACCACCTCACCGGACTCGGCGTCGAGCAGCGTGAGCCCGTCCTCGTGCGAGAGCAGGATGCGCGGCGTCACCGCGGAGACCTCGGTGGTCTGGGTCGGGTCGACGCGGTCCTCCGCGGAGACGGAGGAGGCCGCCGTCGCCTCACCCGCCGGCGACTGGGCGCCGCCCGCGGCGGAGGCGGGTGCCGACGTCGGGCCGGACGGGTCGGCGTCCGCGCCGCACGCCGTCAGGGCGATGGCCGCGGCGGCGAGGGTGGCGGAGAAGGTGGCGGTGCGCGTGGAACGGCGCTGCGGGGCGAAGTGGGACACGGGGAGCCTTTCACGAGGGCGAGAAGATGCGACTGATTCACAATAAGAACTGTTGCGGATGGTTCGCAATACTGCGGTGGACCCCGCCCCGGCATCTCGGCGGCGCCGACGGCGCGCCCCCGTCGCGGGAACCGGCACGTGACGCCCTCGACGCGGCGACCGGGCCGTCAACGGCACGCCGCTCGGGCGCCACTACCGGCTGGGCGGCTGAGGCGTCGGGCGGTGCGGCGCGCGGCGGAGCCCGTCAGGCCAGGCCGCGCGCCGCATGCCAGGCGGCGATCCGCTCGAGCGCCTCGTGGACGGCGTCCGGGCCGGCGGCGAAGGAGAGCCGGACGGACTCGGGCCCGTGGACGGCGTCGAAGTCGTCGCCGGGGGTCAGCGCGACGCCGGCCTCCTCCAGCAGGGCGGCGCAGTAGCCGACGGCGCTGCCGAACTCCGCCAGCATGCCCGGGGCGAGACGGGCCCAGAGGTAGAAGGCGCCGTCGGCGGGGGCGGCGTCGGCCCAGCCGAGCCGGGGCAGGGCGGCCAGCACGACGCCGCGCGTCGCCGTGAAGCCGCCGGCCTGCTCGGCACAGAACGCGTAGGACTCCTCGCTGAACGCGTGGACGGCCGCCTCCTGGGCCGCGGCGGGCGGGCAGAGGGCGACCGAGCCGGCGAGGCCGTCGACCGCGGCGGCGAGGTCGTCCGGCATGAGCATCCAGCCCAGCCGCCAGCCGGGCATGCCCCAGTACTTGGAGAACGAGCTGACCACGAGCGCGGTGCGGGAGGTGCGCCATGCGCAGGCGCCGAGCCCCTCCCCGTCCGTGTGCACGATGCCGTGGTAGATCTCGTCCGAGACGAGCCGCACACCGCGTTCCTCGCACCAGCGGGCGAGTTCGGCGAGCTCGGCGGCGCTGACCATCGTGCCCGTGGGATTGGCCGGGGAGGCGAGCACGAGCCCCGCGACCGGGCCCTCCGCGAGCGCCGCCTCCAGGTGGGCGACCGTGGGCTGGTAGCGGGTGCCGGCGTCGACGTCCACGTCCACCACCTCCACCCCGAGCGCCGTGAGGATGTTGCGGTACGCCGGATAGCCGGGGCGCGGCAGGAGCACGCGGTCCCCCGGGGGGAACGCCGCGAGGAAGCCGAGCATGAACGCCCCCGAGGAGCCCGTGGTGATCGCGACCTGCTCGGGGCGCACGTCGAGCCCGTACCAGCGGCGGTAGTGGCCGGCGACGGCGGCCCGCAGCTCCGGCAGGCCCAGCGCCGGGGTGTAGGTGAGGGCACGGCCGGAGGCGTGGACGGCGGCGGCCGCGGCGTCGACGGCGGGCGGGGCGCCCCCGCCCGGCTCCCCCGCGCACAGGCTGACGACGTCGTGGCCGGCGGCACGGAGTTCGGCGACCCGGCCGAGGATGCTCATCACCGTGAACGGTGGCACCTGAGACCGGGCGGACGGCGCGAAGGCGGGGGTGGCGGTGGGGGCAGGGGCGGCGGTGCTGGCGGGGTCGGCGGTGCTGGAACGGGACGGGCGACGCATGGCCCGAGGCTACCCCCCGCTTTCGTTCGGGAAACGGCGCCCCGGGGACGACTTTCGTTGACGAAACGGGCGGGCGGGCCGCCGTTTCCCGAACGAAAACGTCGCGACACGCCGCCGTTTCCCGAACGAAAACGTCCGGCCCGCCTCGCGCGGCCCTCACTCCTCGGCGCCGAGCATCTCCCGGATGTCCTCGGCGGTGAGGGAGTCGGTGAAGGCGCCGGCGCCGGAGTCGTCGGACTCGTCCATGAGCGCGCCGAACAGCTCGGCCTTGCGCCGCTGCAGCTCGAGCACCTTCTCCTCGATCGTCCCCTCGGACACGAGCCGGTAGACCATCACGGTCCGCTCCTGCCCGATCCGGTGCGCCCGGTCCACGGCCTGCGCCTCCGCGGCGGGGTTCCACCACGGATCCATGAGGAACACGTAGTCCGCCTCGGTCAGGGTCAGGCCGAAGCCGCCCGCCTTCAGGGAGATCAGGAACACCGGCGCCTCGCCCTCGCGGAACCCGCGGATCACCTCGGCGCGCCCGCGCGTGGACCCGTCCAGGTACGCGTGCTCGATCTCCAGGTGGTCCAGCTCCTCGGCCACCACGCGCAGGAAGGACGTGAACTGGCTGAACACGATCACCCGGTGGCCCTCGGCAATCACCTCGGTGAGGTCGTCGAGGAACCGCTCGAGCTTCGAGCTGGGCACGGAGGCGTACTGGTCGTCGACGATCTGCGGCGCCAGCGCGAGCATCCGCAGCAGCGTGAGCGACTTGAAGATGGTGAACCGGTTGCCGTCCATGTCCCCCAGCAGGCCGAGGACCTTGCGCCGCTCGCGCTGCAGCACGCGGTCGTAGAGCTTGCGGTGGGCCGGCTCGAGCTCCACCTGGAGGATCTGCTCCTGCTTGGGCGGCAGGTCCTTCGCCACGAGCTCCTTGGAGCGGCGCAGCATGAACGGGCGCACGCGGCGGCGCAGGGCCGCCATCCGCTCGGGGTCCCCCCCGGTCTCGATGGGGGTCACGTAGGCCTCGCGGAACCGGCGGTGGCTGGGGAACAGGCCCGGCACGACGACGCCCAGCAGCGCCCACAGGTCGCTGAGGGAGTTCTCCATCGGCGTGCCGGTGATGGCCAGCCGGAAGGGGGCGCGCAGGTCCCGGGCCACGGCGTGCACCTTCGCGGCGCGGTTCTTCAGGAACTGCGCCTCGTCGAAGACCACCCCGCCCCAGTCCAGTCCGCCGTACTGGCCGGCGTCGATCCTCAGGAGCGTGTAGCTGGTGACCACCACGTCCGCCCCCGCCACCTCGTCCGCCACGGCGGTGCCGCGCTTGCGGGTGGTGGTGTCCAGGACGCGCACGTCGAGGTCCGGGGTGAACTTCTCGGCCTCGGCCGCCCACACGGACACCACGGAGCTGGGGGCCACCACCAGGAACGGGGGCCGCTCGGGCCGGGCCTGGCGTGCGTGGGCGAAGAGCGCGAGGGTCTGGACGGTCTTGCCCAGGCCCATGTCGTCGGCCAGGATCCCGCCGAGGTCCTGCTCCCACAGGAACGCGAGCCAGCGCAGGCCCTCCTCCTGGTAGGGACGCAGGTCGGCCTTCAGGCCGGCGGGGCGCGGGGCCTCGGGGAGGCGCTCGACGGCGGCCAGACGCCCGACGGCGGCGGTCCACTCCGGGTCCTCGTCCACCTCGTCCGCGAGCTCCTTGAGGTCCTCCCAGAAGCCGACCTGGTGCCGTGAGACGGGGGTGTGCTCCGGGGTCCACTCCTGCAGGGTGGCGGCCTCGGAGAGCAGGGCGCGCAGGCGGTCGAAGGCGGGGTGGTCGAGGCCCAGGTAGGAGCCGTCCGCGAGGATCAGCGTGGTCTTGCCCTGCACGAGCGCGGTGAACAGCTCCACGAACGGCAGCACGTGCCCGTCCACGGAGACCTGCACGCCGAGGTCGAACCAGTCGTTCTGCGTGGCCTTCGTGCCGACCTCGATGCGCGGGGCGGCCTTCAGCTCGCGGTAGTCGGGGCGGTCGCCGGTGACGTCCACGCGCACGTGGTCGGCGCGCTGCAGCAGCGGCAGCACCTGCTCGGAGAACCGGGCGGCGCCCACGCCCTCGAGGACCTGCTCCTCGGCGCGGCCGGCGCGCGGCCAGAGCTCGGCCACGGCGCGCAGCACCGCGTCCTCGTGCCGGGTGTCCCGCAGGGGGTCGCCGCCGGCGTCGAGGCCGAGTTCGCGGGGCGGGTCGAAGTAGAGCCAGGACCAGCGCAGCACGAGCTCGTGGCCGGGTCGGAAGTCGGCGCGCAGCCGCAGCACGGGCGGCTCGAACTCGGGCAGCTCCACGGAGGCGTCGCCGCTGGTCACGGGCAGGGCGCCACGCAGCCGCGGGTAGATCCGGCCGAGGAACTCCTCGCGGTCCGCGGCGGGCACGCGCACGGGCCCGCCGGCGAGCACGAGCTGCTGCACGGCCTCGGGGACGGGGCGTGCGGCGGGGATCAGGTGGAGCACGGCCTCCTCGTCCGTGAGCTCCACGCGGTAGAAGCCGATGCCTCCCACGGCGTGCACACCGCTCAGCCCGGGGCCGGGCTGGGCCGGGTCCAGGGACGGGGCCACGTCCAGGCCGCCGTCGGGGGCGCGGGTGACGTCCAGCCCGACGGCGACGGGCGCCTCCAGCACCACGTCCGTCAGCAGCCCCAGCGGCACGAGCTCCACCCCGACCTCGCGGGCCTCCGCGAGCAGCTGCCAGATCCGCGGGGAGTCGAAGACGTGCAGACCGAACCAGGCGTCGCCCGGGTAGGAGTCCTCGGCCTGGACCTGACGCCAGATCAGGCGCATCGCCCGCTCCTGGGCGGGGGCGAACTCGGCGCGCGGGAACTGGAACGCCTTCCACGTCAGCCCGCCCTTGATCCACGTCCCCTTGGCCCCGCGCTTGAGCGGGCGCACGGTCACGTACAGCGGGCGGCCCTCGCGCACCTGCTCCTCCCCGGCGGTCGCCGGGCTCCACTGCTGGAACGCGTTGCGGGAGGACTCGGCCACGAGCTCCACGCCGATCGCCAGCGCGGGCGGCGTGCCCACCCGGCGCGGGCCGTGGAGTCCGGCCAGCGGCTCCATGACCCGTCGCCAGTCCAGGCCGGCAGGGGGTGGGGGTGCCGCCCCGTCCGCGGCCGGGGCGTCGATGCCGGCCGGGCCGCCGTCGTCGTGGCCCCGTCCGGCGGGCGCGGGCAGCGCGTCCGCCGTGGTGACCATCTCGGCGAGCTTGCGGCGGGCGTCGTCGAGGGCCTGGTCGGCGTCGAGGCGGACCGCCTGGTAGAGCGCCGCGGCCACGTGCTTGCAGTCCGTCCCGACCGGGCACGTGCAGCGCCCGCCCACCGGCTCCATGAGGGCGCCGGCGCTGTCCGCCGCGGCGGCGTCGTCGTAGGCCTCCTGCAGCTGCACCTGCACCCGGTAGGGGCTGGGCGCGGTGCCCTGGACGGAGGCGCTCAGACGGCCGGTGGCGGCGTCGTAGCGCAGGCGCCCCACGGCGCCCGACGCGGCCACGGCGAAGCCGCGGTCCGCACTGGTGGGCCCGACGACGGCGCGGATGGCCTCGGTGCGCAGGTGCGGCAGGACGTCTCCGGAATCTGCAGTGGCCATAGCGAGCAGTCTTTCACGGACCGTGCCGGGCCCGCTCCGACCGACGCCGGCCCGGCGGCGTGCCGACCCCTGGGCCCGGGGTCCGCACACCCGAGACCTTCAGGCCGGCCCGCCCCGGACCCTAGAGTGCGCCTATGGCGTCCACACAGCCCTCCCCCGTCCCCGCCGGTGCCACGCCGGCGCCCCACACCTCCCCCCTCGGCCTGTCCCTGCCGGAAGGCCGGGGCCGTCGCGTCCTCGTCACCGGTGCCACCGGGTACGTGGGCGGGCGCCTCATCCCCGAGCTGCTCGCCGCCGGCTTCGACGTCCGGGCCGGCGCCCGCAACCCCTCCGACCTCGCGGACCGGCCGTGGTCGGACAGCATCGAGGCGGTGGAGCTCGACCTCACCGAGGCGGACCTCGTCGAAGCCGCCATGCAGGACGTGCACACCGTGCTCTACCTCGTGCACTCCATGGGCGGGGGCGGCGACTTCGTGGCCCAGGAGCAGCGGATCGCGGACATCGTGGGCACCGCCGCGGACACGGCCGGCGTGGCCCAGCTCGTCTATCTCTCCGGCCTGCACCCGGACACGATCCCCGTCGCGGAGCTGTCCGACCACATGCGCTCCCGCGCGCTCGTGGCCGAGCGTCTCGAGCGGGCGGCGACCCCGGCACTGACGTTCGAGGCCGGGGTGATCATCGGCTCGGGCTCCACCTCGTTCGAGATGATCCGCCACCTCGCCGAGCGGCTGCCCGTGATGCCCGGCCCGTCCTGGCTGAAGAACCGGGTGGAGCCGCTGGCCATCCGCGACGTCCTGTACTACCTGCTGCAGGCCTGCGCCCTCCCGGAGCCCGTGCAGCTGAGGGCCCAGATCGGCAACGGACATCCCCAGTCGTTCGCGAGCGTGCTGGTGGACTATGCCAAGGCCGCCGGCCTGTCCCGGCGCATCGTGATCCCCACCCCGTTGCCCTTGAAGACCCTGGCGGGCTTCTGGATCGGCACGGTGACCCCCATCCCGGTCGGGGTGGCCCTGCCCCTGGCCGCATCCCTCGCCGAGGAGGCGGTCGTGGAGGACCACTCGGTCCGCGACCTCATCCCGGACCCGCCGGGCGGGCTGACCTCCTACATGGACGCCGTGCGGCTGGCGCTGAAGCGGGAGAAGGAGGGTCCCCTGGACGTCACCTTCGACGCGGACATCCAGAGCTCCGCGGACCCGGCCGCCCCCCTGCCCTCGGATCCCGAGTGGGCCGGCACCACGGTCTACACGGACGAGCGCGAACGCGAGTCCGACCTGCCCGCGCAGGAGGTGTGGCCGGTGATCGAGTCGGTGGGCGGCGCCAACGGATGGTATTCCACCCCGCTGCTGTGGAGGATCCGCGGGCTGATGGACAAGCTGGCCGGCGGGCCCGGCCTGACCCGCGGCCGGCGGGACCCGGACCACCTGCGACGCGGCGACGCCGTGGACTGGTGGCGGGTGGAGGACGTGGAGCCGGGGCGGCGGCTGACGCTGCGGGCGGAGATGAAGGCGGGCGGGCGGGCCTGGCTGCAGCTGAGCACCGAACCGCGGGAGGGCGGCGGCTCCGTCTACCGCCAGCGGGCGGTCTTCATGCCGGACGGCCTGCTCGGACGCGCCTACTGGACCGCCATCCTGCCCTTCCACGCCGTGGTGTTCCCGGAGATGGCCGCGAACATCCTGGCAGAGGCCCAGCGACGGCACGACGGCGGCGAGCGTCCCCGCAGCCGCGGCCTGCTGCGGCCGCTGGTGGACCGCCTGCCCCTGCGTCGCAACCCGCTGGACAGGCGAGCGCGCGACGCCGACGGCGCTCAGTCGCAGGACTGACCGTCGGGGCCACGCCCCCAGCGGGACCGGGGGTGTGCCCGGGCCGCCCGGCGCAGCCAACGCCGCCCGGGGGACAGTCGGGCCCAGTTGACCTGCAGGGTGGTGACGGCCATCCGGCCCTGCCGCACCCGCTGGCGCAGGGAGTGGAAGATGCGCCCGGCGACCTCCACCCGCAGGTCCGGATCGAACCGGATCCGGCGGCCGGCCAGGGCCAGCTGGAAGGACAGGTCCAGGTCATCGTGCACGTCCCCGCGCTCGCGGTGGACCCGGGTCCGCACAGCCTGCCACGCCTCGGCGCGCAGGGCGCAGTTGGAGCCCCAGACGGGGGTGGCCGCCACCGCGGCGCCCGCCCCCCAGCGGTACGCGCCGGTGTAGAGCGCCGCCCGCACCCGTCCCCGGAGGCCGGGCTGGTCGTGGAAGGTCCCCGGCCCGGTGAGGGCATCGAGCCCGGGGTCGGCGTCGAACCGGGCCACGATCCGTTCGAGCCAGTCCGCGGGCATCCGCGTGTCGGCGTCGCAGCGCACCAGCAGCTCCCCCACCGCAGCGTCCAGGCCGGTGGCCGCCGCGGCCGGGACCCCGCGGCGCGGCTCGTGCACCACCCGCGCGCCGGCGGCGCGGGCGAGCACCGCCGAGTCGTCCGCGCAGCCGTTGTCCACCACCACCACCTCCAGCGCCGGCCGGCTCTGGGCGGCCAGCAGTGCGAGGCACACGCGCAGGTGGTCGGCGTCGTCGAGCACCGGGACGACCACGGAGACCGTGGGGCGGGCCGGGGTCACCGGATGCGCTCCCGGCGCACGGCGAGGGCGGCGCCGACCCCGGCGCCGACGAGGTCGGCGGCGAGGTCGCCGATGGTGTCCGTGTAGCCCACACCGATCTCGGGGGTCACCGCCGTGTGCCCCCACCATTCGGCCAGCTCCCACACCACGCCCAGGGCCACGGCGGCGGCCGCGATCCCCAGCCCGGCCAGGCCCCGGCCGAGCAGAGCCACGGCCTGCCCGGCCTCGGTCCCCCGACGCCGGAGCCATGCCCCCACCACCAGTGCCGTCAGACAGGCGACCACGGCGGAGGCGACGGCGTGCACGAGCAGGTCCAGCCACGGCACCCGCGGGTAGAGGCCGATGACGCTCAGCCACCCGGCCAGCAGCAGGACCGCCTGTGCTGCCCAGTCCAGGGCGCCGCCCGGGGCGAGCCAGCGGGTGAGCCACTGGGAGCCGAACACGAGCAGCATCGCCGCCGCGGACGGCCATCCGGCGTGCACCGCCGAGACCGGGACGAGGATCAGGCCGAGCGCGCGCAGCAGGTCTGCGGGGATCAACGGCAGCATGTCAGCGATCGTCCGGGTGGGGGCGGCGTCGCGGCCGACGGCCGCGCCGATCGGCACGACGACGGCTCGTCAGCAGCAGCCAGAGCGCCGGCAGCAGCAGGGCGGAGCCGAGCGGGTAGGCGAAGTCCTCCACGGGTGCCCGACCCACGTAGGCACCCACCAGCAGCTCATGACCGTAGTCGAAGAGCCCCGCGGCGATCATCACGTTGTCGAAGACCGCCGTGAGCACCCACAGGGCCACCAGGGTGGCCGCCACGGCCCGCAGGTGCCCGCCCCGCACGCGGCCGACGAGGACGGCGCCCATGAGCACGGCCAGGGCGAAGCCCACGAAGACGAGGACGAGGTCGAGGAAGGTCACCGGCTCCCCCGACCGGTCGGATCGGCCGGCGTCGCGGCACGGGCGTCGCGTCCTCGGCCGCGCAGCAGGCGCAGCGTCCCGGTGAACAGCACCATCGTGATCTGGCTGAGGAAGAGCAGGAAGAACCCCTCCTCCAGGGGCAGCTGGGGGGCGAGCATCACCCCGGTCATGTAGGGCGACTGCCGGTGCAGGAACACGCCTTCGGCGATCCCCCACAGGTCCCAGGCGAAGAAGTAGGCCACCCCGGCGGCCAGCACCAGCAGCGCCGGGAGCGGGCGATGCCACAGGAACAGCTCGAAGCGCCGGTCCACCAGCAGCATGCAGCCGATGACACCCAGCAGGGCCAGCAGGTAGATCATGCCGCTGCCCCCCGGGTCAGCGCCCACCCGATCAGCAGCAGGGTCACGAGGAAGCCGGTCACGTAGTTCAGGGGGAGGAACAGCTGCCAGCCGCGGTGGGCCGCGCCCGAGGTGGCGTCCGTGATGCGGCGGAAGCGCAGGGCGTTCACCACGTAGGGCACGGCCAGCAGCGCCGCGAGCGGGCCCGGCGGCTCGGTGGCCAGCAGCAGCAGGCCCGCCGCCGTGTACAGGCCGGCGGCGAGCAGGACGGTGCGCCGGGCGCCCAGCACGGTGGCCACCGAGGCCAGGCCCCCCTCCCGGTCCGGCACCACGTCCTGCACGGCCCCGAACATCTGCGAGGCCATGCCCCACAGGAAGAACGCCCCCAGCAGCGCCGCCAGGGCGGGCGTGGGGGTCGCCCCGGCGAGCACGAGGCCGTAGACCGCGGGGGAGACGAAGTGGGTGGCGGAGGTCGCGGCGTCCAGGAAGGGCCGCTCCTTGAACCGCAGCCCCGCCCAGGAGTACGCCACCACCGCGAACAGGCTCACCGCCAGCACCAGCACGGCGGCCCACTCGCCCCGCACGGCGGACCAGCCCGCGAGCACGGCCACGAACGGCACGGGCAGCAGCACCGACCACGCCAGCACCCGGCGGCGCACCGCGGGGTCGCCCAGCACGGAGCCCTCCACGCCCCCCTTGCGGGGGTTGCGCAGGTCCGAGGCGAAATCGAACACGTCATTGATGCCGTACATGGCCAGGTTGTAGGGCACCAGGAAGAACACGACGCCCAGGACCACCAGCCACGCGGGCAGCCCCCCGGTCAGGATCGCGGCGGCGGCGAACGGGTAGGCCGTGTTCACCCAGCTGACCGGCCGGGACGCCCAGAAGAGGGTGCGGATCATGTGCCGCTCCCCCCGGGGCCCGCGGGCCGGGCCCTGCGCGCGTCGTTGCGCAGTTCGTCCCGGACCACTTCGGCGGAGATCAGGCACATGGGCACCCCGATTCCCGGGCGCACCGAGGAGCCCGCGTACATCAGGCCGGCCACGTCCGCGTCCCGCACCGAGGGGCGGAACATGGCCGACTGCGCCAGCGTGTGCCCGGGGCCCAGCAGCGAACCCCGCCAGGCGTGCACGTCCGCGGCGAAGTCACCGGGCCCGTAGGTGCGCCGCACCACGATGCGCTCGGCCAGGTCGGGGATCCCGGCCCAGCGGGCCAGCTGATCGAGGGCCCGGTCCGCCACGGCCTCCACCTGGGCGTCCCCGGCGCGGTCCACCCGCCAGCTCTGGCCGTCACGGACCCGGATGCCGCCGCGCCCCCACCCCGGCTCGGCGGGGGCCGGGACGAGGATGAAGAGGTTCTCGTCGCCCTCCGGGGCCACGCCCGGGTCCGTGGCGGAGGTGCGCGAGACGTAGATCGACGTGTCCGCGGCGAGGTCCTCCCCCCGCTCGATGCGCCCGAAGTTGTCCTCCCAGTCCGCCGTGAACAGCAGGGTGTGGTGGGCCAGCTGGGGCAGGGATCCGCGCACCCCCACGCACACGAGCACGCCGGAGGGACCGGGGTCGCGCCGGTCCCACGTGGACTCCGCGACGCGCCGGCCGGGAGGCAGCAGACGGGTCTGCACGTGGTGCAGGTCCGCGGCGGCCACCACCACATCGGCGTCGAGGCGTCCCGCGGCGCCGTCGTCGGACCGCCAGGCGACGCCGGTCACCCGGCCCGGGCGGCGACGTCGGCCCTCGTCCCCGCGGGCTGCTCCCGGCCTGGGCAGGCGGGCGGCCAGGCGTCCGAGGCGGCCGGCGGGGGCGGGACGGTCCACCACCTCGACGGCGGTCGCCTCGACCCCGGTGCGGATCTCCACGCCGACCTCGCGCACGACCTCCGCCATGGCGTCCACCAGGGCCGCGAAACCGCCGAGGGGGTACTGCACGCCGTCGGCGAGGTCCAGATGGGACATCAGGTGGTACATGGCGGGGGCACGGTCGGGGGACGTGCCGAGGAAGACCGCCGGGTAGCCCAGGATCTGGCGCAGCCGGGGGTCCTGGAAGCGGGCCGCGACGTGGGAGCGCAGGCCCCCCAGCAGCTGGGGCCCGAGGGCCGGCAGGGCGCGCAGGACGTCCGGGTGGGCCAGGGCGGCCGGCCGGCGGAAGTCCGTGTAGAGGAAGTGGTCCTTGGCGAGCCCGTAGATCCGGGACGCGGAGTCGAGGTAGGCCCGCAGGCGGCGCCCGGCGCCGGGCTCGAGGGACTCGAACAGCGCCTCCGCGTGGCCGGTGCGCACGTCCACGGGGGGCTCGTGGAGGTGTTCCTCGAAGTACACCCGGTAGCCGGGGTCCAGGCGGCGCAGGTCCAGCCGTTCCGCGGCGGAGGTCCCCATGAGGCGGAACCAGCGGTCGATCACCTCGGGCATCAGGTACCAGGAGGGCCCGGTGTCGAAGGTGAACCCCGCCTCGGACCAGCGTCCGGCACGGCCGCCCAGGACGGCGCCGCGCTCCAGCAGCGTCACCCGGTGCCCGTCACGGGCCAGCAGGCCCGCCGTGGCCAGTCCGGCGAACCCGCCGCCCACCACCACGGTGCGCGGGCCGGGAGCGGTGTCCCGGGCGCTCATCGGCGGCCTCCCCGGCGGCCCCGTGCCAGGACGCGGGCGGCGATCCGGGCCTTCTGGCGGTCCGGCACCCGGATACGGCGGTGGGCCAGCTCGGCCGCCGGGGTCGCCTCGATCCGGTCCACCAGGGCCGCGAACAGTCCGTGCGCCAGGGCCACGGCGCGCCCGGCCCCGGGGTCCAGGGCACGGATGCCGGGAAGGGCGGCGTCGAGGTCGGCGCGGACCTCGGCCACGAGCTCGGCCTTGCGCGCCTCGGTGAGCACGCCCGGTGCGGCACCGGGCAGGTAGGTGCGGCCCAGCTCGTGGTGGTCCGCGGCCAGGTCCCTGAGGAAGTTGACCTTCTGGAACGCCGCCCCCAGCCGGGAGGCCTGCGCGCGCAGCTCCTGCCGCTGGCCCGGGGTCCGGGCCCGCGTGCCGGGGAGGGAGAGGAAGACCTGCAGGCACATCAGTCCCACCACCTCGGCCGAGCCGTGGATGTAGGCGTCCAGGGATTCGGCGCCGTGCTCGCGGATCCCCAGGTCCGCGCGCATGGAGGCGAAGAAGGGACGGGTCAGCTCCGGGGTGATGCCGTGGCGACGGGCCACGTCGGCGAAGGCGTGCAGGACCGGGTCGGTGGCGAAGCCCGACGCCATCGCGGCCTCACATGCCCGCTCATAGTCGTCCAGGGCGGCGCGGACCCCGGCCTCGTCGAGCCCGGCGGCCACCGCGACGCCGTCGACCACCTCGTCGGCGACGCGGACCATGGCGTAGATCGTCGCCACGTCCTGGCGTGCCTGCCGGGGCAGGGTGCGGCAGGCCCAGGAGAAGGACGTGGAGTAACGGCGGATCACCTGGGCCGCTGCGGCGTGGGCCGTCCGCGTGTACAGCGCGGCAGGGATCGGGGCGGGCGCGGCCATCTCAGGACCTCCGGGTCAGCACGGCGTGGCAGGCGTCGGCGAACTCCGCCCGGACCGTCTCGTCCAGGGGCAGGGCCGCGATGCGCTCGCGGGCGCGGACGGTGAGCTCGGCGGCGACGTCGAGGGCGTGCTCCCGGGCACCGGCCGCCTCGAGGGCGCGGCGGGCGGCCTCGATGTCCGCGGGGGTGGCCGGGCCCGCGTCGAGCAGGGCGCGGACGGCGGGGATGCGGCGGCCGTGGGCGGTGAGCACGGTGGCCTTGCCCTCGCGCAGGTCGCCGTCGGCGGACTTGCCGGTCTCCCCGGGATCGCCGAACACGCCGAGGACGTCGTCGATCACCTGGTAGGCGGCGCCGAGGTCGGCGCCGGCCTCGCCCATCGCCCGGGCGAGGTCGGGATCCGCCCCGGCCAGGAGGGCGCCGGCGCGCAGGGGCGCGCCGACCGTGTAGTGCGCCGTCTTGAGCCGTTGCATGGCGAGGATGCGGTCGGGATCGGGCTCCTCACCGGTGTGGCGGGACAGCCCCAGGAGCACGTCCTCGAGCTCGCCGGCCGCAGTCACGGCGGCGGCGTCGAAGACGACGGCGGCGGCCTCGGCGGCCCGGGCGGTGTCGGCGGCACAGGTGGCGGCGAGCCGGAACGCCTGGGTGAGCAGGACGTCCCCCGCGATGAGGGCGACGGCGACCCCGGCGTGGGCGGCGTCCGCAGCGGGCACCCCGCGGGCCTCGAGGCGGTGCCGGGCGGAGGCGTGCACGGCGGGCTGGCCGCGCCGCAGCACGTCCCGATCGATGACGTCGTCGTGGACGAGCAGCGCGGTGTGCAGCAGTTCGAAGGCGGCCCCGAGTCGGTCGACGGCAGCGCGGCCGGACGGAGGGACCGGGTCGGCGGTCGCCAGGCGCCAGCCGAGCTCGACGAGACGGGGGCGGATGAGCTTGCCGGCGCCCACATGGACGTGGAGCGAGTCGAGCAGCTCGGCGAAGGCGGCGGATCCGGGTGCCTGGGCCGCGGCATGCCGGAGCGCGGCGTCCAGCTCGGCGGTCACCCCGGAGAGCGCGGCCTCGCCGCCCGTCCTCGCTTCACCCATGGCGCCTCCTCGGTGGCGGACACGACGCGGCACCGACCGCCGCATCTGTTCGACCGTCTAACTTCTGGACGCAGAAGACACTACGGGCCGCGCCGGTCCCGCGTCCATCCGCGGCGGTCCCGGGCGGCGCGATCTCACGACGCACGGGGCCGCCGGCGGGATCAGGCGTCGGCGGACGCCGTCTCCAGGGTGATCTCCGGGTCCACGATCTGACCCTCCCACTCACCGGAGACCCCGTACACGACGCAGTGCTTCTCGTCGGTGCCGTAGTTGCCCAGCTCGGAGGAGGTCAGGACGGCCCCGTTCAGCTGGTCCTCCTTCTCCTCGCTCAGGCGCTGGGCCTGGGCGGTGCAGGTCTGGGCGGCGGCCGGGTCGGCCTCCTCACCCTCGGCCACGGCCGGCACGGCCCAGAGGTACTCCGCGGTGTGGGCGCCCTCGCAGTCGGTGGTCTCGAAGGAGGACAGGTCACGGGCGCCGAGCGGGGCGGTGAAGCACGTGCCGGCCTCGTAGTCGGCCGGGGCCGCGGACAGCGACGACGCCGAGGCGGACGACGACTCCGCACCCTGCGCGGACGCGGAGGCGGGCGCCGTCGTCGAGGCGGACGCGTCGGCGTCGGACGAGTCCTGACCGCCGCACGCGGTGAGGGCCAGCAGCGCGGCAGCGGACACGCCGGCAAGACGGGCGGAACGGGACAGGGCGGCGAAGGCCATGGGGGTGCTCTCCTCGAGTGACGTGGGACGCGCCGGGGTGTGGCGCCGACCTCAGCACTCTAGCCACGCCCGGCCGTCGGGATCGGACTGAGGTGACGTGGCCCACATCTGATGGGTGGCCCGGCTCGCCTGCCACACTGAGAGGCATGCAGACCCCGGCCACGCCCTCCCCGCCCGACCGCCCCTCCCCCGTCGCCCGACCGTGGTTGGCGGCCTCGGACGTCCCGGTCGCAGGCCCCGACGACGTCGAGCGCGTGGTCCTGCTGTCCCCGGAGGGCGAGGCCGTGGGCACGGAGGCCAAGGCCACGGTCCACCGCCGCACCGAGGACGGCGGCACGCCCCTGCACCTGGCCTTCTCCTGTCACGTGTACGACGAGGCCGACCGGTTCCTGCTCACCCGCCGGGCGCTGGGCAAGGCGGCGTTCCCCGGGGTGTGGACCAACGGGTTCTGCGGGCACCCCGGCCCCGGCGAGTCCCCCGCGGAGGCCGTGCTGCGCCGCGCCCCGCAGGAGCTGGGCGTGGAGGTGTCCGACGTCGTCGAGGTGCTCCCCGACTTCCGCTACCGGGCCGCAGACGCCTCCGGCATGGAGGAGCACGAGATCTGCCCGGTGTTCCGGGCCCGGATGCACGGCGACCCCGCCCCGGAGCGGGACGAGGTCGCGGAGTGGTGCTGGGTGGAGCCGGCCGATCTGGCCGCCGCCCTGGCCGCCGTCCCCCGGGCGTTCAGCCCGTGGCTCGTGGAGCAGTGGCAGCAGGGGGCGTTCGACCCGCGGTGAGCGGCCGGCGCGGCGACGCCGCGCGGGCCGTCAGCGGCCGTTGACGTCGTCGAGGTGGGCGGCAGTGGACTGCACGGCCTCGTCCTGCGCCGGCTCGGCGTCGCCCTGCTGGCCCTGCTGCTCCTCGGCCAGGCGGCGGACCTCTGCGATGTCGAGGCCCTTGACCTGGTCGAGCAGCTGCTCGAGCGCGGTGCCCGGCAGGGCGCCGGCCTGGGAGAACACGAGCACGCCGCCGCGGAAGGCCATGAGCGTGGGGATGGAGGTGATGCCGGCCATCGCCGCCAGCTGCTGCTGGTCCTCCGTGTCGACCTTGGCGAACACGACGTCCTCGTGCTTCTCGGAGGCGGCCTCGAACACGGGGGCGAACTGGCGGCACGGGCCGCACCAGCCGGCCCAGAAGTCCACGAGCACGGTGTCGTTCTCGGCGACGGTGGAGCCGAACTCCTCGAGGGTCAGGTCCTTGGTGGCCACGGTGGGTCCTTTCGTCAGCGGGGCCGACGCGCTCACGCCGGCGATCGTCCTGCCGACCACAACGGACACCCCGCCGCACCTATTCCGCCCCACCCCGCTTTCGTTCGGGAAACGGCGGCGTGTCCCGGCACTTTCGTTCGGGAAACGGGCGCCTTCCACGCACTGTCGTGGCCGAGACGGGAGCCGTCGTCGCCGCTTCCTAGATGTAGGAGGGCATGACGTTGTTGACTCGGGCCGGGGCCAACGAGGCCGGAGGGGCGTCCCCGCAGGAGGTATGAGGCCGATGGTAGTTGTAGTGGTTCACCCACACCGCCAGGGCCTCACGCCGAGCCTGCTCTGAGGTGTAGGGGCGGGCGTAGAGGACCTCATCGACCATCAGCCGGTTGTACCTCTCCACCTTCCCGTTATGGCGCGGGGTGTAGGGCCGGATCCGGTGA